>CBFHRT010000188.1:0-3701 GCA_965658285.1 Puniceispirillaceae bacterium (SeqCode)
CGGATTTCAAGACCGGCACCCATGCAACCAGACTGTTCCATATGGAGACAGGAACAGCCAGCGTGCGCACTTGGGTTCATGAATATGTCGGGATGGCGGCCTACTGGATCACCGGCAGGAGCGCGACCCTGTTCCCCTGAGCATAACGCCTCACATTGAGCGTGGCGGCCCAGATCAGGTCTCGGCCGAAACGCCGGCAAGGGCGTTGGCGAAATCACGCGCCGCGAAGGGCTGCAGATCATCCGCGCCTTCACCCACCCCGACGGCATGAACGGGAAGCTGGAATGCCTCGGCGAGCGCAATCACCACGCCGCCCTTCGCCGACCCGTCGAGCTTGGTGACGATCAGCCCGCTGACATCGGCGATATCCTGAAAGGCGCTGACCTGCGACAGCGCGTTCTGGCCAACCGTGCCGTCGAGAACAATCACCGAATCATGCGGCGCGGTCTCGTCCAGCTTGCGGATCACCCGCACGATCTTCGCCAGCTCATCCATCAGTTCGGTGCGATTCTGCAGCCTGCCGGCGGTGTCAATGATCAGCACATCCGTGCCCTGCGCGCGCGCCGTCTCCAAAGCCTGATAGGCCAGCGCGGCGGCATCGCCGCCCTGCGTGCCGGAAATCACCTCGGTGCCGGTGCGCTCACCCCATATCTGCAGCTGTTCAATGGCGGCAGCGCGGAATGTATCGCCCGCCGCCAGCATCACGGACTTGCCTTCCTGACGCCATTGCTGGGCCAGCTTGCCGGCCGTCGTGGTCTTTCCCGACCCGTTCACCCCGACAAGCAACACCACATGCGGCCTGTTGCCGGCCTGCGGGACAAGCGGTGCCGCCACCGGTTCCAGGATCTCGGTAATGCCGTCCGCCAGCGCGCCGGCAAGCGCCTGCGCCGTCACCTCGCCGTCGAATTTGTGGCGCCGCACGCGGTCGGCAAGCCGCGCCGCCGCCGCGGTGCCAAGATCGGCGCTGATCAGCGCGTCCTCGACCTCCTCGATCGAGGATGCGTCGATGGATGACAGGCCAAGAAGCGAGGACAGCGATGATGTCACTCTGGCGCTTGTCTTGCTCAGCCCCGAGGTCAGTTTTTTCAGCCAGCTCATATTATCGCCTCACCACCTTCAGATGCTGTCCGTCACGTTCCAGCACCGTCACATCGACAAGCTCGCCCGGCGATGCCATCTCACCCTCGAGCCGCATCTTCGCAAAATTCCGCCCATGACCGGCATTGCCCGATTCAACCAGAAGCTGGTCATGGCTTCCCGCCACATTGTCGAGAAAGCCCTCAAGCCGCGCACCGCCATGTGTGCGCAGCGCGTCGGCACGTTGCCGGATCAGCCTGCCGTCAAGCTGCGGCATGCGCGCCGCCGGTGTGCCGGCACGCGGCGAGAACGGAAAGACATGGAGATAGGTCAGACCCGCCCGGTCGATCAGGCGAAGCGTGGCGTCATGCGCCGCTTCGCTCTCGGTCGGAAAGCCGGCAATGAGGTCGGCACCGAACACCACATCGGGGCGGCGGCGGCGCGCCTCGTCACAGAACCGCACCACATCGCGGGCAAGGTGGCGCCGCTTCATCCGTTTCAGAATCGTATCATCACCATGCTGGGCCGACAGATGCAGATGCGGCATCAATCGCGATTCGCGCGCCAGCACATCCATCAGCTGTGCGTCGGGCTCGGCCGGGTCGATCGATGACAGGCGAAGCCGCTGCAGGCGCGGCAAGGCACCCAGAATCTCGCGGACCAGATCGCCAAGGCGCGGCCGGCCCGGAAGATCGCTTCCCCAGGAGGTGATATCAACGCCTGTCAGCACGATCTCGGCACAACCACCATCGACAAGACGTCCTGCCGATTCGATGATCTGGGCAAGGCCGGCTGAGCGGTTATTGCCACGGCCATAGGGAATGATACAGAAGGTGCAGCGATGATCGCATCCCTGCTGGATCTGCAGGAATCCGCGGGTATGCGCACTGAAGGCATCCAGCATATGTGTCGCCGTCTCGCGCACCTGCATCACATCGCTGACGATGACCGCCTCGCCGCCGGCCGCCAGCGACTGCCAGACCGGTGCTGTCAGCTTGTCATGATTACCGACGACATGATCGACCTCGGGCATGGCGTCCCATGTTTCGGGCGCGATCTGGGCGGCACAGCCGGTGACGATGATGCGCGCCTCCGGATCGGCGCGGCGGGCCCGGCGGATGGCCTGGCGTGCCTGGCGTTCGGCCTCGGCCGTCACCGCGCAGGTGTTGAAAATGATGGCGTCATTCATCCCGGCTGTCGCCGCCTGGTCGCGCACCACCTCGGATTCCCAGATATTCAGCCGGCAGCCGAAGGTTTCGACGCGCGGCGCGTTACGATGCGCCATGACCCGGCTCCATATGGCTGTCCACCAGACGGGCATCCAGTTCAGGCGACAGCGTGCCATGACAGACATACGCCACCGGCCCGGTCATCGTGACATGGTGACTTGCCACATCCCAGTCGATATGGACTGCACCGCCATCCATGACGATCCGGTTGCCGCGCGGTCCCAGTCCGCGCCGCACAATGGCGACCCCGACAGCGCAGGCGCCGCTGCCGCAGGCCATGGTGATCCCGACGCCGCGTTCCCAGACCCGCATCCTGAAGGCGTCGTCGCCGAGCCGGCTGACAACCGACAGATTGACCCGGTCCGGAAACAGCGGCGCATGTTCCACAAGCGGGCCAAGACGTTCCAGATCAACCGCCTCGGCATCATCGACAAAGACGACGGCATGCGGGTTGCCAAGCGAATGGCAGACAGCATCGCCAAGCCCGTCAATACCGAGCGGCACCTGCAGCGTGTCGACCTCATGCGCCAGCGGCACGGCGCGCCAGCCGGTCGCCGCCGGCCCCATATCGACGGTCACCTCACCGCCATCAGCGTAAGTGGCGTGAAGAATGCCACCATCGGTTTCAATGCTGAGATTATCGCGGCCTTCCTGCCGCATCACATGATCGGCGACGCAGCGCGTGCCATTTCCGCACGCGCCCGAAGGCGATCCGTCATGGTTCAGAATGTCCATACGGATGTCGGCGGTGCCAGAGCCGCGGATTACGAGAATCTGATCGCAGCCGATCCCGAGGCGGCGGTCGGCAAGACGCCGCGCCGCGGCCTCACCAATCCGCTCGGGGCCACCCTCACGCCAGTCGAAAATGATGAAATCATTCCCAAGGCCATGCATTTTCAGAAATTCCGTCATGGCCAGCCTATACGCCAAATCCCGGCGAATGAAAAGCGGGGCGGGGCTACAGCTCAATCACCGTCGGCACGTGGTCCGACGGCTTCTCGGCACCGCGAAGATGCCGCGCGATCGACACTGACCGGACTTCGTCCGCCAGATCGCGGCTTGTCCAGACATGGTCAAGCCGCCGCCCGCGATCACTCGCCGCCCAGTCACGGGCGCGATAGGACCACCAGGAATAAAGGATTTCCTCAGGCCCGAAATGCGACCTGACAGCGTCATGCCAGCCGCCATCCTCGATCAGGCGCAGCAACCCCTCGCGCTCCACCTGCGTATGGCTCACGACATTGCGAAGCTGCTTTGTCGACCAGACATCCTCGGCCAGCGGCGCGATATTGAGATCGCCAACAAGGATTGCGTTCTGCGGCCTGTTCGCCGCGAAATGCCCGGTCATCTCGGCGATGAAATCCAGCTTGTGCCCGAATTTCGGGTTCTCTTCGC
>CBFHRT010000189.1:0-3661 GCA_965658285.1 Puniceispirillaceae bacterium (SeqCode)
GCCGAGAATTGTTCCCCAGACAGGCGTCAGATAGAACAGCACCGTCGTCTTGCTGACCGAGGCCAGCATCAGGCCGAGGCCAAAACAGGTGAAGCCGGCATTGATCAGACCCCCGGCCGCAAGATAGATCAGCCAGTGATGCCGCGCCGCCAGCGTCGTCCGCCATGCGAACGGCATCAGCACCAGTGCCGGCATCAGCATGAACAGGCCCTGCACCCAGATCGGCGACAGCCCAAGCGATTCGGCCTCGCGCATGGGAAACCACATGATTCCCCAGACCCCTGATGACAGGAAGACGATGAGCGAGGCGTTGCGATGGCTGTGCTGGCGAAAGAAAAACTGCATGGGGGATATCGTGGCTGGTCCGTTCGCCGGGCAGTGTGGCACGCGACACTGCCAGGCTCCATGTCTTTGTTGCACTTGCCACCATGTCTCGGCTAGTTTGGGCGCAGTTTTCACGACCGGATCCATGACCGCGCTGCCGTCATGCCGGGCACCGCTTCACAAGGATGTCGCCATGACCAGTTATCTGTTCCAGCCTCCCGCCCCTGCCGTTATTCCGATCTTTGGCAGTGATCAGCTATATCCGGTGAACCGGATTTTCTGTGTAGGCCGGAACTATGAGGCACACGCCGCCGAGATGGGCGCCGTGGTCGACCGCGAGGCACCGTTCTATTTCACCAAATCACCGACCACCATCGTGATGGCCGAGGGCGAGATCGCCTACGCGCCGCGGACCGAGAACTATCATTACGAGATGGAGCTTGTCTTCGCGCTGAAGAGCGGTGGCACCAATATCGCCGAGGCTGACGCGCTGTCGCATATCTTCGGCTGCGCCGCCGGCATCGACATGACGCGCCGCGACCTCCAGAACAAGGCCAAGGAAACGCGGCGTCCGTGGGACACCTCGAAGGATGTTGAGCAGTCCGCCGTTGTCACGCCGCTGCGCCCGATGGCAGAGGTGCCGTCGGTTGGCGGTGGCCGCATCCATCTGGAGCAGAATGGCGAGGTGAAGCAGGATGCCGACCTGTCGCAGATGGTCTGGTCGGTCCCCGAGATCATCGCCGATCTGTCGACCATGTACACGCTTTGCGAGGGTGACGTCATCTTCATGGGCACCCCGGCCGGTGTCGGCGCGGTCCAGCGCGGCGATGTGCTGACTGGCGGTGTTGACGGGATCGCCGATTTCGAACTGAGGATCGCCTGACCGTCTGCTGCCTGCCTGACTGACTAACTGCCTATTGCAGGTCTGAAAAGGCCCCGGCCAACCGCTCCATCGCCTCGGCGAGGAGCGCGCGCCGGCAGGCGATATTGAATCGCATGCACAACGCGCCTTCGGGCCCGAAGGTATGCCCCTCGCTTGCCGCGAGTCCGGCATCGGTCAGCCGCGCCGTGAATTCATCGCGGCTCATTCCGGTGCCGGCAAAATCAACCCAGCCCAGATAGGTCGCCTCGAGATTCATCACCGACAGGCCGGGAATGCCGGCAATCGAGTCATTGAGAAGCTGCCGGTTGCCATCGAGATAGGACAGCAGCGCATCCAGCCATTCATCACCGCCCGCATAGGCGGCTTCGGCCATGATCATGCCAAAGCGGTTGTTCGAGATCGACATTGCCGCGCGGGCCGCCGCCACGCGCCGCCGCAACGCCGGGTCTGAGATCAGCATGCTGCCGGTCTCGATGCCGGCGATGTTGAAGGTCTTGCTCGTCGCGACAAGTGTGATCAGCCGGTCGCTGATCTGCGGTGCCGCCTTGGCGGTGATATGATGCCGATGACCCGGCATGACCAGATCATGATGCACCTCGTCGCTGACGAGGATAATGTCATGCCGTGCGCACAGATCGGCGACGGCACGCAGTTCATCGGCGCTCCAGACCCGGCCACCTGGATTATGCGGCGAGCACAGGAAAAGCAGCCTCTCATCACCGCTGAGCGAGCCTTCCAGCGCATCCAGATCCATGTGGAAACGGTTATCCTCCACGACCAGCGGTGACGCCATCATCCGCCTGTCATTGGCCGCTATGATCCGCGCAAAGGCGTGATAGACCGGCGAGAAAACAATCACCCCCTCGCCCGGCGCCGAGCAGGCCTGGATGATCATCGCCAGCGCGTTGACAAGCCCGTGCGTCTGCAATGCCCATTCAGGCTCGATATCCCAGTCATGGCGACGCTTCATCCACGCCGCCATCGCGGTGCGGAACGTCGAATCATCACCGTAATAACCGTGAACGCCGTGGTCGACCATGCGCTGCAACGCTTCATTGATCGGCGGCGCGGCGCGAAAATCCATATCCGCCACCCAGAGCGGAATGCCGGTATCCAGCGGTACGCCATAACGGCCCATATCATCCCATTTCTGGGAATGCGTGCCGCGGCGGTCAATCACTTCGTCGAAATCAATCATCGATAATCTGTCCCTGGCCAGAGCCATTGGTTGTGCAGGCGCAGTTACGTTTCAGGAGACACAGGATATGCGCGTTCAAACGGCGACACGATACGGTCACAGACCCGGCTTTGCCAGCCATATTTTCGATCCCGGCACGCCAAGCCCCATCGGTCACAGACAGGCGTCAAGACCGTCCATGAGCTGCCTGACCTCGGCATCGGTCGTGTAATGCACGAAACTGAGGCGCAGCACACCGGCCTCGGCATCGCACCCCATCGCGCCGATGGTCCGCACGGCATAGAAATCACCGGCCCCGGCCATCACGCCGTGGTCGGCAAGCGCCGCGGCGATGGTCGGTGCCGGCCGTGCCGTATGAAGCGCCACTGTCGGCACGCGGCCGGTCGCGCCGCCAATTTCACCGCTGCCCAGAATGCGTGCGTCATTGCGGCTGCCAAGAAAATCGAGAAGCGGCGCCAGTGTCCGGTCTTCATGCGCGCGCTGCATCGCGGTGACAACACGCGCCCGCGCCGCCGGACCGGCATCGCCGCCAGCCGGGCCAACATGATGTTCATACAGCGCGTCGACATAATCCGCCATGCCGGCGGCTGCCGCGACCTGCGCATGGTCAGGGCCGGCTGGCGTGAATCGCTTTGTCCGCGATCCGGCATTGAAGAAATGCGCCTGGCTGGCCAGCCTGTCGGCAAGGCCCCGCCGGACAACCATGATCCCCTGATGCGGTCCATAGGTCTTGTAGCTGGAAAACAGATAGATATCGGTGCCAAGCGCATCGATATCGGCGAAGCCGTGCGGTGCCATGCTGACCCCGTCGACACAGGTCACCGCGCCAACGGCATGTGCCATCGCCACAATTTGGGCGACCGGGTTTTCCTGTCCGACAATGTTCGAGCAATGCGGGAAACAGACAAGCTTCACACGTTCATCCAGAAGATCGGCAAGGCGATCCGTCTCGAGCTGGCCGGTCTCGGAATCGACATGCCATTCGCGGATTTCCATGCCACGCGCCGCCAGCCGCCGCCAGGCGCCGCTGTTGGCCTCATGGTCCTGGTCGGTGACAATCACCACATCGCCGGGGCTCAGCGTCTCGGCAAAGGCCTGCGCCAGCACATAGGTGTTCTGGCTTGTCGATGGTCCGAAGCTGAGCTCGTCGGTTTCGACATTCATCATCGCGGCAAGCCGCGTTCGCGCCTCATCCATCTCCTCACCGCCGGCCCGGCTGGCGGCATAGGGGGCATAAGGTTGGACCTTGCGCTGGG
>CBFHRT010000190.1:0-3649 GCA_965658285.1 Puniceispirillaceae bacterium (SeqCode)
GTGAGCCGCGCATGAAATCGCGGGGCTCGTAAGCGCCAATCGGAATCGCGGCGAAATCCGGCGTGCCAAGGCACTCGCGGGTTTCCACGAAATCCGTGCTGTATCCGGTGTCTCCGGCAAAATAGAACTGATACCCGTCGGCAAACCGGATCATGAAACCGGCCCATAGCGTCTTGTTGCGATCGAACGGGCTGCGCGAGGACCAGTGGCGTACCGGCGTGGCGATGATGGTTACATCATCACGGCTGTCGGACTGCCACCAGTCGATCTCGACAACATCGTCAAAACCGGCGCGGCGCACATAGCTGGCAAGCCCCAGTGGCACGACAAAGCGGATATGCGGCTGGCGTGCCGCCAGGCGGCGCAGACCGGGCATGTCGAGATGATCGTAATGCGCGTGCGATATCACCGCCACATCAACATGCGGCAGCGATTCCGCCGTATAGGCCGGCGGCACAACGCGTTGCGGGCCGCTGAAGCTGAGAGGCGATGCGCGATCGGAAAAGATCGGGTCGGTCAGGACGCTGACACCGCGATATCTGAACAGCAATGTTGAGTGCCCGACCCAGGTGACATCGGGGCCCGCATCATCGGCCTCAGACAGCACAGCCGGGTCAAGCAAAGGAAAGCCTTCGGTTTCAGCCGGGTCGTCCTCACGGGTGAAGAAAGCGCGTGCCAGTCCCAGAAGGTCCAACAGGCCCTTGTCATGCCGATAGCCCTTTGGGTGCTGGAACGTGCGGTCAGCCGGTTCGAATTGTGTCGACTGACTATACGGTTTCATGCTGCTGCACCCGGTCACAATAGCCGCCGTCACCAAGGCAAGGGCAACGGCCATAAATTTCAGCTTCACCATAGCCTCCCGGCCGCGTCAACCACAGCACATGACAGGCACCGCTCTGTGCGGCGGCATAGCATACGGCACCCCTTCATGCAAAGCAGGCCGAGGAAGATGCGCATGGACTTGCCTGAAATTTCGTGGTTACTGACACGCGTTGGCAGATCATGCTGGCTGGAAAGGAACAGGGAATTCATGTCGCGGAACGCCGCCATGCTGCTGGTCATCGCCGGCGCCACCTGCATGAGTTTTGTGGGCCTGCTGATGCGTCTTCTGGAAACCACCGACGGCATGGTCATCCTGTTCTATCGGTCAATCACTCTTGCCGGCATGGTGGGATTGGTTGCCTGTCTGCGGCGCGGCCAGCACCCGGCCTCCTTTCTGCGCTCGCTTGACCGCACCGATTTCATGATCGGGCTGGCGCTGGCCATCGCCTTCATGACCTATGTCTATGCCATGCTGCTGACATCGGTGGCATCGGCACTGCTGCTGCTGACGCTTTCGCCGTTCTTCGCCGCCATCCTGGGCTGGGTGTGGATTGGCGAGCGACCGCATATGCTGACCTGGCCGGCCATGGCGGCGGCGCTTGTCGGTGTCGCGCTGATGATCAGCGATGGGATCAGTCTTGGCCGTTCAACCGGCAATATGATGGCCCTGATCTCGTCCTTCAGCTTTGCCGTGATGCTGGTGCTGGCGCGTCGGAGCCGCCGCGATGATGTTCTTGGTGGCACCTTCCTTGGCGGAATTCTGGCGCTCTGCATGGCCGGGATCGCCGCCGGCATTGTTGGCGAGGGGCTGGCCATCTCCCGCCACGATCTGCTGCTGACCTTGTTCATGGGCGCCTTTACCATCGGTATCGGCATCGCGCTTGTGACCTGGGGAACGGGCTATGTTCCGGCAGCGGAGGTCAGCCTGCTGACGCTGACCGAAAGCGTGCTGGGGCCGATCTGGCCCTGGATCTTCCTTGGTCAGGCCATGACATTGACCGAAATCGGCGGGGGTGCGATCGTTCTCGGCGCGGTGGCGATGCTGGCACTGGCCACGCGGGAGCCTCGCAGAATCAGCATTTCGCGCTAGAACAGGCACAGCACATGAACACCCCATCACCCCTGCCAGAAGACACCGCGCCGCCGCTCGCCAGCCTGATGGGTGTTGGCGGCCTCATCCCCTTTTTCATCTGCGCCGGTGTCGCGCATAGCGGTGTCGCACCCTGGGCCGGGCTGGCGCTGATCATTATCGGCATTTACGGCGCCGTGATTCTCAGCTTCATCGGCGCGGTGCATTGGGGGCTGGCAATGCAGGGCGATCGCAGCCAGCGATGGTTCATCTGGTCGATTGTGCCGGCACTCTATGCCTGGCCGCCAATTGTCTTTCTGGACCCCCGCACGGCGTTGCTGGCGCTGGTGCCGGGCTATCTCATCTGCTGGAGCGTTGACAGACGCGCCGCCGAGGCCGGTCTGATCCCGGGCTGGTATATGCGGCTTCGCCATATGCTGACGCTTGGCGCCGCGATGGGGCTTGCCGCTGCCTCGCTGGCACCGCCGCCCTTCCCGCACGGGTAAAGCATTGGTGTGGTCGGTCTGATCGGTCAGACTGAGATAGCAGACAAAGGTCATTACCAACGAGACGACAATCAACCATCGGCGGTCGCGCTGATGGCCCAGGCCTCGGAATCAACCTCCAGAAACGCCTCTACCGCGGCCGCGGCGATGATGGTTGGCGTGTCCTGCGAGCCATCCTCGATGTTCAGCCCGCCATGAACGACACTCACCTCGGGATTGCCGCGCGGCAGCACCTCCGCCACCTTTGTCGGGTCGATGGCACCGGGATCCTGAACGCCGATCGTCACCTTGACGACCATATCGCGATGATTGTACCCGCAGGACCTGAACAACGACAGCGAGCTATGTCCAATGGCGTCGCGCACAGCACGGCAGGCAGCCTTGGTATAGTCACCGCCATACAGGTCGGTGCCCGTGCCCATTTCCAGAATCAGACGCTTCATGCTGACAGCTCCTTGTTTGGCGCCCTGCCTGCCATATTGTCCGGCGCGTCGGCCTGACGTTCCATATCGAAGGAAATGATGATGGCCGCGTTGGCCATGATGGTGACACCGCTGCCATCCGGCTTCGGAATATCAAGTCCGCCCTGCACGACCCGCACCCCGCCATTTCCGTAGGGAAGCACCGCCTTTACCTCATCGGCATCCACCGCGTCGGGTTGCTGCACGCCGATCTCGATATCGATCAGCATATCCGTTTTTTCAAATCCGAAAGCCTCGGCAAAACTGATGGAATTCCGCCACAGCGCATCCTGCACCGCGCGTACCGCTGCGCGGGTATAGTCACCCTTGCGTAGCGATGTCCCCATCCCGAGTTCCAGAGCCATTCTTGTCTTCGCCATCCTTCACTGACCTCTAATTCACTCATCAAAACTGGCCTGACGTCCGCCCGCCATCCGGGTCGTGCGTCTTCAAACCGCTGGCGCTACAGCCCCAGCAGGTTTCGCGCGCCATCATCCCATCCAATGGTGGTGGCGCCTTGTTCCATTACGATCAGGGGCCGTTTCATCAGCGCCGGGTGCGCCGTCAGAAGATCGACCGGATCACCCTCACGCGATGCCTGATCCAGACCACGCCATGTTGTCGACCGGCGGTTAATCACCCTGTCCGCGCCATGATCGTCAATCGCCCGGCGCAGCACATCCGTGGGCACGCCATCATCCCTGACATCACTGAATTCAACCTCGATGCCGGCACCCTCCAGCGCCCTCAGCGCAGCCCTACAACTGTCACAGTTTCTCAGGCCGTAAAAT
>CBFHRT010000191.1:0-3631 GCA_965658285.1 Puniceispirillaceae bacterium (SeqCode)
ATTCTGGTGATTAATAGAATCGCGGCGTCCAACGATATTACGCTGACGACGAACACTGTGCAGATTGGTTATTGTGATGGCGATAACCAGTTCCAGGAAGTGACCGCCAGCACTACCTTCTAACACTCAGAGGTGCCACCTATCAAATGAGGTGGCACCTCCATGAGGACCGCAAATATGGCGTTCGATATCAAAATCTCAGACAATATCGCCAAGCTCACGCTTTCAGGCGATATCGACCTTCAGGTCAGCGGTGACATCAAGGCCGAGATCGAACGTCTCCGGGACGTTGATCGCCTCGAGATTGACGCGTCCGAAGTTTCATATATTGATTCAAGTGGTGTGGCTGTGTTGATCCTTGCCCGCCAATATTGTGCGCAGAACAACATGACGCTGGCGCTGCCTTCGATCAGCGAGGCGGTGCATCGTGTTCTGCAAATTGCCAAGCTTGATGTCATGCTGCCGATTGGCGAGGTCGTCAGCGCGCCGGAGCCGGCGGAATTCAGCTTTGACAGCGGCGATGACACCTTTGGTGCCGGATCGGCGGACAGCAGCGACTTTGGCAGCGATGACGATCTTGTGAATTCGTTACTGTCGGATGACGATTTTGATGCCGGCTCTGCCGATGCGGCCGGCGGCGCTGACCCTGTTGACGCTGCCACAGCAGGCGAATCTGGCGCCGGTGATTTTGACGGGCTCGACGTCAACGCTATGGATTTCTCCGAACCGGCGGCCGCACCGAAGGCGGATGCCGCTGACGCTGATGACGATCCGGCCCCATTGCCGGGCAGCGACTCCCTGAAGCCAGGCACCTTCAGCTGATCGCCGGCGACCTGCGATGGATGCGCCTGTTTCGCCAACCGACAACATAACCCTGATCAATGGCATGATGCAGCGCTTCGCCAAGTCCGGTGATGCGGTGGATGGTCTGCGCTGGGCATTGCCACATGTGCTGGCGGCGCTTGATGCCGAGGCCGGCTCGCTGTTCCTGCATCGCCCCGAAGACTCGGTTCTTGAATGTGTTGTCTGTGTCGGGCCAGTTGATGTCACCGGCCTGAAAGTGCCTCAGGATCAGGGGCTTGTCGGGCGTGCCTTCACCGAAGGTCGCTCGGAACTTGTGGCTGACGCCGCCAGTGATGGCGGCCATTTCAGCGCGGCCGACAATGCGACGGGGTTCCAGACCCTGTCGACCGCGACAGCGCCGGTTCATCTCGGCAGCCGGCATTTCGGCGCCATTCAGGCGATCAACCGCCGGACTGACAACGGTATCGGGAATTTTCGCGATGCCGACATGCCGCTTCTGGAAACGCTGGCCGGCTCGCTGGCGCTGGCGATGTCGAATGTCGAACTGACGCAGGCGGCGATTGATGACAGCCTGCTGCGCCGTGACCTTGATCAGGCGCGCGAGGCCCAGGCCGCGATGATGCCGGCGCCCGACCCTATGGGCGCGGCGGCGGGGCGGGTGCTGCCGGCGCGCGAGTTGTCAGGCGATTTTTTCGATTATGTGCGCATTGGCGACAGGCTGGCCTTCTGCCAGGGTGATGTCGCCGGCAAGGGGATCGCGGCCGCCTTGATGATGGCCCGCACGATCACGCTGTTTCGGCGACTTGTTCGCCAGGAGATGGCGCTTCCCGAGCTTGTCGCCACGATCAATGATGAACTTGTGGCGGTACAATCTGAACGGTTCGTGACGCTGGCGGTTGGCTGGCTTGATTGTGTTTCGGGGACAGCCAGTATCATGAATTGCGGGCATGGGCCGATGATGATCGTGGATCAGGCTGATGGTGCGGTCAGCCGCTTCGACGCGCAGATCCCGCCGCTGGGAATCACCTCGCTCTATAATATGCTTGTCGAGCCGACAACGCATGATTTGCGTGGGGCATTCCTCTGTCTCGCAACAGATGGAATCACCGAGGCCGAGGCGGCCGGGCGTGAGCTTGGCCTCAATGGCCTTGCCAGCCTGCTGGCGCGTGTGAAAGCGAATGGCGCTGGCGAACGCGTGAACGCCATCATGCGCCTGTTCGAGACCGGCAAGTTGAAAACACATGATGATGCCACGTTGCTCATCGTCACCGC
Organism: Puniceispirillaceae bacterium (SeqCode); assembly: GCA_965658285.1. Lineage (GTDB taxonomy): Bacteria > Pseudomonadota > Alphaproteobacteria > Puniceispirillales > Puniceispirillaceae > UBA8309. Next base: position 2,077 of record CBFHRT010000191.1, read on the forward strand.
GCCGGGGATCAATCCGTCATGAGCCGGACTGTGACGCCGGAAATCTTCGAATGCGCCGCCATTGCCGAAAATCTGGCATCGGCGCGTGACTTCCTGCGCCGGTTTATGGCCATGGCCGGCTGGCGTGGCCGCGATCTCGATGTGCTGATTGCTGTTGGCGAGGTATTGCAGAATATTGTCAGACATGGCTTTGGGGGTGGCAACCCGCGTGGCAAAATCCATATGGAGGTGGCAATAGAGCAGGGGCTGCTGATTGTTCTTGTCGAGGATAACGCGCCGCCATCATTGCCGTCCGGATGGTCGTCAAGTGACCGGCCGGCAGAGGATGGTGGTCTTGGCCTCGGCATCATCCACCGTATCGCGGCTGAAGTCGATTTCGCGCCCACAGCCACCGGCAATCGTGCCAGACTGTGCTTTCATCCCGATTGATGTCGCCTTTTCAGGACCTGTTCATGTCACGCCGCCCGCGTCATCGTTTCCGTCACTTGCCCGCCAGGCCGGATTATCTTGTCGGCACCTGGCCGCGCGCCGCCGGCACCATGCAGGCTGTCAGCTTCGGATCTCCCTGCTCGCGCCGGGATCTTGAATATATATGCCGCTGGGCGGGCCTGCACGCCGGTGGCCGGTTGCGGCGGCCGGTGCCGGCATCGGCCCTGCGACGCCTGTTGTCCGCCGCGGCGCGCAGTGCCAGCGGTAACATCTATCATCATGCCGGGCATTTTGCGCATGTCGTCATGGCGGCGGGCTTGCTTGCAGCGCGCGCCGGCATCCGTGGTGAGGACCGCAGCTTGCTGGTGCTGGCCGGTCTGGTTCATGATCTGGATCATCAGGGGCGGCGCGCGTCATCAAGGCATTACCATCAGGAACGACTTTCGGCACAGCGGACAGCACGGGTAATCGCCGGATGTGGCGGCGACGGGCGGTTGGTATCGCGCATTCATACGCTGTTGCAGGCCACCGCGTTAACCATTGATGTTAACCGTTCGACCATTCTGGATTCTGATCGGCTGGCGCGCCTTCTCACCGATGCCGATATTTTCGCCTCGGCGGTTTATCCGCGCAATCGGTCAATGAATCTGACGCGCGCCCTGAAGCTGGAGCAGCGCCTTTCAGGGACGGTGGCTGCGTTGAACCGGCGCTTTGCCGAGATGATCGCGGCAACCGGTCTGCAGTCTGATATGGCCCGGTCGATGCTTCAAACTGCCCTTGAGTCACGCCATTCAACGCGTAACGTCATCAGATTGGATGCCTGATATGGAGAGCGTTACATATTGTAAAGACTGTATTTTTTGGGACATCATTCACGCTGGAACAACGACCAGAGCTCGCGAGGGGCGCTGTCGTCGTCATGCGCCGACACCGCGCGCTGATGAAATCAGCCAGGACTTTGGCACCATCTGGCCTGCGACCTTTGACGATGACTGGTGCGGCGAGGGACGGCAGGCCGGCGAGCTGGTCGAAGAGCTCCTGAAGGACGACCCGCTGCTGCCATGAGCAGTCGCCAGAGGTACGAAATACGGTTGTGGTTACACGCCATTGCTGACATTTCGCTTGA
>CBFHRT010000192.1:0-3631 GCA_965658285.1 Puniceispirillaceae bacterium (SeqCode)
CGACGCCGGTGATCAGGCTGGCAAACATTGTGCGGCGGCGCCGGCGCGCATCATGCCGCGCTATCAGCGGCGCAACCACCTGCCGCCAACTGGCACCGAACCCCTGTTCGGCAAGTGTCTTTTCAGTGAAGAAACTCATGCCATGTTGGTAGCGCAGGTTCAGCAAAAAAGACAAGACCGCTTGCGTCGGCGCTCTGCCGCATGCTCCCGCCAGAAACACGCAATCAAATCACGCCATCGGGCCATACCATCAAACCGCATTATCACCATTGCATTAGATGTTGCTTGTAAAGGTAAATACGCGGAAAACTGCCCACATACAGGACCTGGCATGGATGTCGGCGCCTGTTCGTACTGATTGATGTGACCAGAAAGAAAGGGATTGGAATTTCGGTCTGGATGTGGAGCGCGTCGCCGCGCCCGATGCAATGACCGGTACTGATCTGCTTTGCCCATGAAGCTTCATGTCAGGATGGCTTTCTTGTTCAGCCTTGCCCTTCTGTGGGGCGGCGGCGCCATGTCGCCCGCAGCGGCAGTCGCGACAACTCAGAATATCCATCTGCAATGCGATGGCGAGACGCGTTCACGCCTGCTGGCTTTCACCGCCAGTGACATCAAGACCGAGGAACGACGCAAGGCCGAACGCCGCCTTCGCATCGAAATACGCAATGGCAAGCGCGCCACGATCCTTGATATGCCATCGGCTGAAATCCTGTTCGGTCCGTCGCAATGCCGGGTTTCGGACATGAAGCTTGCCTGTGAGACAAGCGAGGATGATCATCACCGCCAGATGTTCATCTCGCGGACCAGCGGTGATGCCGTGTTCGAGGGATATACCGAATCCTCTGACGAGCGATCAGCCCTGGTCGTCGAACGCTACAGCTGCGTCAAGGAAGACCGCGAGCCGATTTTCTGAGCCTCCGGGAGGCCGCGGATTGCCAGGCTTGCCCTTGTCCGATTCGCGCGGAAAACCCGGATATCGTCGCTGGCCACGCCCTGCCGACAGGATCGGAATGGCCATATACCGAAATTTCAAGATCATGATTCCGCCAAAAGAGTCCGCTTCTTAGCGCTCAGTGCTAAGCCTGTTTATAAATTGTCACAAAAATTTCACATTACATTACAGTTAGTTGACAAGATATTGGAGGTGTGAAAATCCCAGCCACAAGATGTGGTAAATGGAGGTGAAAGCAATGCGCGATCTTCTGCCAGTGTCACAATTGATGAAACAATACTGTATTGAGGAATGTGAACTTGCCTGGCTCGCCAAGGCAAACCACGACGCCCTTGTATGTATCGAGGGTCAGTATTTTGTTCGAACAGGGTATTTCGATCCAAATGCCATGATCGAGGACATATTCCTGTACCGTGGCACAGCATCACGGGCCGTCTGAGCATCCATCACCCTTGAAAGTGGTGCTTTACGCTGCGCCGTTGATATTATAATTTACTAAGGGTAATTTATTAAATTATCATTGGTAACTTAAAGAAACTCATGGATGTGACCAGACAGCGGGCACGCTCCGACGCCGCAAAGGCGGCGCGGCGCACCGCGATCATCGAGGCGGCAATGGCGCGGCTTGACGTGCATGGTCTGCATGCCGTTTCCTTGCAGGATATCGCCAATGATTGCGGTCTGAGCAAGCCGGCGCTCTATCATTACTTCCGGGCCCGTGAGGAGCTTTTTCTGGCTGTCTATCGCAGGCTGCTGCGTGACTGGCTGACCGGGTTCAACCGGTCACTGCTGACAGCCGGACATCCGCTGCCGCGCGCCACCTTCAACAGCCTGTTTGTTAGCGGCTTTGCCGCACGGCCATTGCTGGGCCATCTGACGAACCATCTGACCGCCACACTGACACCAAGATTGACCGGTTCCGCATGTGACAGCCTGAAGACCGAGACATTGGACCAGCTTGCCGGGCTAAGCTCGCTGCTGGTGCATTACGGCTATGCCGATGCCCGGACTGGAGATGCCGAAAATCTCGCCTGGGCCTATTACACCATCCTTGTCGGCGCGGCGCAGATTGCGGACTGGCCAGCGGGCCTGGCGCCAGTGAAGGATGATGCCGCGCCAGCAATCGACCGCGCCACTTTTGAGGCAAACTGCCTTGCCACACTTGCCTGTCTTCGCTGATCCGGCGCCCGGCAAGATTGCCGGAGACGGTCTCAGGAGATACTGATAACACCGCCCATGCCAGCGGCGTGATGTTCCATCATATGGCAGTGGAACAGCCACAGCCCCGGATTGTCGGCGATGAACACCAGATCGGCGGTCTCGCCAGGGGCCATCAGATAGGTATCACGCAGGACATTCCGTTCCACCTCACCAAACTCACGCGAATTTACCCAGAAATGATGCCCATGAAGATGCATGCCATGTTCCCAGCGCGTATCATTGCGAACCCGCAGCACGGCCACCTCGCCACGCGCAAGATCGGCAAGCCTATGATCATAACCGCCGACCACGCCGTTGAAGGCCCATAATTTCGAATGCTCCTGCGCCAGCTGGCGAAGCGGCATTGTCTCACCCTCGAACATGGCGGTCTCAAGATTGCCCATCGCCCCGCCCTGCATGTGGATGTCGATGATACGCGCCCCGGTGATATCGGGCCGTTCGTACCAGGCCGCACCAGCAATTGCCTGCGGCGGCATGATCTCATCCGCCGCGCCGACCAGCCTGGCAGCACCAATCGCATCGCCGGTGCTGACCTCCTCAAGCCGCGTTATGCCGTGGTCAAGATCGGCCAGGATATCGACGCGCTGCGCAGGTGCGAGGCGGATCGACCGGACCTCAAACGGCGTGCAGGGCGCACCATCGAGCGCAATCACCCGCATCGGCATGCCATCACCAAGGCGGAAAGCCAGCGTTCGTGCGTTGGCCGCATTGGTCAGCCGCAGCCGCACGGGCCCGCTGGCCACTGCGATGTCGGGGTCGTTCGCGCCATTCACCGTCAGCCAGTTGCCAAGCCGCCCCTGATGCGACCAGTCCATGAGCGAGCCGAAGCTGTCCTCGTGAAGCTGATATTCATCATCCAGCCGCCAGTCATCCGCCACAAGGGTGATGTCGCGGGCACCGGCAACCTCGTCACCGTCACGCACCACCAACGGCCCATAGAGCCCGCGGGCCAGCTGCTCCCACCCCTTGTTGTGGGCGTGATACCAGAAGGTCCCGGCATCACGCAGCGGGAAGCGATAGGTGAAGCTCCCGCCCGGCTCGATGGCGGCCTGGGTCAGGTCCGGCACGCCATCCATCTCGTTCAGATTGCGGATACCGTGCCAGTGCATCGTCGTTGGCACGTCGAGATTGTTCAGGAATTCGACCTCCAACTCTTCACCACGGCGCGCCTCGATCATCGGGCCAGGCGTGGTGCCACCATAGAGCCACAATTTGGTCGCCGGACGGTCCGCCGGGCCAAGATGCCGGGTGGCCGGCGCCGCGGAAATGGCATAACGCCTGACACCGGCCGCCAGTGACGGCACCGGAATTGCCGTCAACGCTGCTATTGACGCAGCCCCAATTCCAGACCTGATGAAACGGCGCCTGTTCATCTCATACCTCTCATTGGCCCCGTCTTCATTGGGCCATTTTGATCATTGGCAAGGTCAGTGAGCTCGTCAAAAGACTGCTTAT
>CBFHRT010000193.1:0-3610 GCA_965658285.1 Puniceispirillaceae bacterium (SeqCode)
ATGGAGACGGGGTGTTGCTGGTCAGCACCAAAACCGGTCTCGGCACGATTGCGCGCGCATCGGCCTCTTACAATACATATCAGAATATCAACGCCACGATGCTGTCGAAACGGGGCGCCTATTTCCGTGCCTATCAAGAAGCGAAGAAACAGCTTCTGGTCAATTTCGATGGTGTCCAGAACAGCTGTGAGGGCGCCGTCAGCGACGACCTTGTGGTGATTGATACGGGCGTCGAATCAACCGCCAACACGCTGACCGAAATATCCGAAATGTGTCAGGAAACCATCTCCGGACTTCTGGCGGCTTTCGTCGTCTTTGATGTCGATGACGATGTCAATGATCAGGAAGTCTCCATTTCCGTTGCCTCCAGCACAAAGACCCGATCCGCGTTTTCACGACTTGGTGAAGCCGTGATCATGACCGGTAATCCGAATGCCGCCTTTCAGAACCTCATGGTGGAAATCGCGCGTTTTGCCACCCCGCCAATGGGGGCCCGTTTGATCACCGCACCGGATACCGGCGAACAGGTTGTGGTTGGATTCGGTTCATCGATCATCAGGACCAACAAGAACAAGAGTGTTGCCAAACGGTTGGCAAAGGCCGCCAAGAACAATGCCGACACGCGGGCCCGCAATGCGCTTGTCCAGTTTCTGCAGGGCGACAACCTCTATTGGGAGGGTGGATTTGACGAATCGCAGATCGAAGGCAGTGAGCAGTTCCAGATCCCGGTCGATGAAGAAGGCAATGTCGGTGACCCGCAAGTGCTGGATAGCGAACGCAATGTCTTCATGAATGTTCTGACCGACAGCCAGGCCTACTCGACCGTCAGCAGTGGCAAGGTACCCCCGGGTGTGCGGACGCGCTCCTTCAAATCGGAGGATGGCTATTGGCAGTTCAGCGTCGCTGTCTTCTCGCAGTCGGCAACCGCCCAGGCCCGTCAGGCCAGTCGTGAGAACAAGGCAGCTTCCGGCAAGCTCGACCAGATGGAGGCCCAGCAGGGAGGTGGTGGAAGCACCGGAAGTGCCTCCCGGGCGCTGCAGATCGAAGGTGGGCTTACCTCCGGCGGATTGAACCCGCAAGGCCCGTCTGGGCAGGTGTCTGATCAGGAAGATTTCTGATAGATGCGCAAACCAAAATTCACCTCGGCATGCTGGCGCCGAGGTCATCCGGGCTGGATCTTTGGCATCTGGATTGCGGTGGCGGGTTGCGGCCTGCCACCGGCCCTCGCCGCTGACACCCAAGCCGACACTGGCATCCGGATACTCTCCGATTTCAGGCAAGCCGACGAGCAGCTGCGCACAATCTTCGATGGCACGGCCGTTATCGGCACCATAGGCGGCCGGGCATCGCAATTCGCCCACAGAGACGGCACACGCTACGCGCTTGTTGCTTTCCCGGTGCGCGGCAATATAAAGCCGGAGCGTATTGGCGAGCCCTATTGCCGTGGCCGACTTCTGACCCCGGAACAGACCGTCTTTGAAGACAATCTCTCGCGGCAGGTCACCGATAAACTGGTATCGAAGAGCCTTTTCAAGGCATGGCGGTCCAGCGGCCAGATTGTCGATTCCAAGGTGCTGACCCGCCGCATTCCCGATGAAGACTACGCTGTCAGCCTGTGCCGCGTGCCGGATCAGGGTGTAACAAGCGCGCCCGTTGCGATCACCCCGAATGACATTGTCGCCACGCGAATTGCTGTGGCCGGCGCGCTCTTCGCGGAAGGCGATTTTGACAACGCGGCGTCGCGCTACCGGGCCGTTTTTGAAGACACGAACAATCCCGACATGCTGGTCAGCGAAATTATCAGCCTCCTCAAATCAGGCGATCTGGATGGTGGCTTTGAACGTGACGAACGTCTTCAGGATCGTCTTGATGACGTGACGGATGCAGCGCTTCTTGAACGCTATGAAGCGGCGATGGAACAGGCCGTCGAGGCATATATGGCGGTGCCGGAATCTGGTGAACCATCCAGTTGATGCGGGCCACCGGCAACAGTGACCCTGCAGGGTAAATGGCCTTACCCGCCCCTTAACCGGACTATTCGTCGAACTTGTCGTTCAGCGACCGGACCTGATCACGGGCCTTCTTGACGCGCTCACGCGCTGCCTTGATGTCGGCATCAGCGGCAGGCTCGATCGGGCGGACGACATATTCATAGCCTGTCAGCGAGGCTATATCACCACCGTCGAAGCTCTCGACTTCAGCCTTCGACTGCTTGGCCCTGACCGTCGTGATGATCACCGTCCCGACAGTGGTTTCCTTATAGCCGAGGCTTTCCTTGCTATAGGGGTCGTACATTCTCTCGCCCAATCGGATCAGGCTGTAGCGTTCGCCGCGATCGATTGTCTTGCCGCCCTGGCCGAGGGTCAGGACATTGCCGTCAATGGCGACAATCCGAATGGGATAGATGGCATTCTGGACATAGCGACCGATGGCGCGCGTCGCCTTGCGTGCCAGATCCCGGTAATCGGTCGTGGCGCTGGTGTCCACAGTGCCGGAAAATTTGATCTGTGAGGTGGCCACATCGATGATCCGCACACCGACCTCGCTGGTCAGCACCGTCTTGCGGCGGACCCGGTTGGTGGTCGCCATCTTGCGCTCGGTTACCGTTGTCATCAGGTCACGAAGCTCGATAACGACAAGGTAGTCGGTCCCTACCTGATTGCCGAGCCTGGCAAGCTCGCGCGTCGGCACATTGGCAGTGGCTACATAGTTCAACTCGGCCTGCGTGTCGGCCATCAGCTGTCTGTCGATCATCGCGAACCTGCGGGTCTGGGTCAGATAATCGATCACCCCATCCTGCAAATCCTCGGCAAATTCCGCCGCCGCCCCGCGGTCCCGGACATCATTGTCGATGCGGATGCCACTCAACGCCATACGCAGCCTGTTGAGCTGTTTGGATGTCTTGTAGCGCGCCACCTGTACCGACAGGTTGACAGTGACCAGTCCGGTGCCGGCATCCGTGCCGCTGGACAGGATCTGATAGCTTTCGACGATACCATCTGTGGCAGTGCTGATCTGCTGTATGAATGCCGAGGACATCAGAAAGGCGGAATCCGTGTCGGTCGTCACCTCTGTGGTCATTTCGGCCAGCGAGGTCTGCGAAGCCATGGCCATGCCATTGACCATCGACACAGCCTCGCGAACACCGTCAAGAACCGCGTCACGCTGCGAGATACCGAGGCCCTGCGACTGGACGGTTACAATCTCGACACCGCCCCTCGCCTCCGCCGTTGTCGGCGCAAGACCTGCCATCAGGACCAGAATGCCGGACAGCAACAGCGCGGCCATCATCTTACATGTTTTCATGATATCACCACCATAACGACCTCCGTGACGGCGCTCTTGTGGCACCATTCACGGAAGATCCTTGATCTGACGCGCCTAATTGACGCCTTTGGCATTTAGACGACTGACGATTTCCTTGGCAGCAAGATCGCCGGCAATCATCAGGGCGTTCTTCACCGCGGTATTGTCCTCATCACCACCAGCCTGTCCGAGAACCGGGCCAATCGCCGCCACTTTCTTGGGAAGCCGGCGCGAGACATCGAGAACCTCTCCGGTGATCGAAACCGTCACTGTATAGCCCTCCACCGCCGAGGCTTTCGGCTGG
>CBFHRT010000194.1:0-3585 GCA_965658285.1 Puniceispirillaceae bacterium (SeqCode)
ATCAGCACCCGCGCATAGGTGGCGCCTACATCGACAACAAGACCGACAAGTCCATCCGCCGTCACCACCGGGTTTCCAACCTCAATGCCCTCCTCGCTGCCATTCGCGACCAGCACGGTATGGGCAAAGGCACCGCCTGGCGCGGTAACCGCCCGCGCCGTCATGGGTCGACGACGATCCGGCGATACGGCGCCGGCGACACTACGAAGCTGGCGGTTTTCACTTTCGAGGATTTCGGCGCGGCGGCGCCAACGTTTCAGCATCGAATTTTCGGCCTGAAGGCGAACATTCTCGGCGCGTAGCGAGGCAACAGTGCGAATGCCCTGTGCCATGGTCTCGATGCCGCGAATGGGCGCGGACACCAGGTCGACAAAGGGCGCGATGAAATCGCTTGCCCCCATACGGGCATGGCGAAGGGCACTGAAATCGGCCTTGCCGAGAAACATCAGTGAAAAGCTGAAGACGACGAGAAGTGTATGCGCAATGCGGCGCTGCCTGATTTTTGCCTTCTCAGACGCGCGCATTGTACAATCTGCTCCCTAGGCGCCGATAAGGACGTTCCGAAGTGTCTTGAGTTCCTCGAGACACCTGCCGGTTCCCAGCGCCACACAGGATAGCGGGTCCTCGGCAATCGAAATCGGCAGTCCGGTCGCATCGCGAAGAACGCCGTCAATGTCACGCAGCAGTGCCCCGCCACCGGTCATAACGATGCCCTTTTCCACAATATCGGCGGCAAGTTCGGGCGGCGCCTGTTCCAGCGCCATCTTCACGCCGTCAACAACCTGCCGGACCGGATCGGAAATCGCCTCGGCAACCTGCGCCTCGGTGATGGTGATCTCCTTCGGCACACCATTGACCAGATCACGGCCGCGAACCTCGATCTTGATGCCAGAGCTCTTTTCGGGCTTACGTGCGACCCCGATATTCTTCTTGATCCGCTCGGCACTCGCCTCACCGATCAGCAGATTGTGGGTGCGCCGCATATAGGCAATGATCGCCTCGTCAATCTTGTCACCGCCAACGCGCACCGAATGCGCAAAGACGATATTGCCAAGCGACAGGATGGCGACCTCGGTGGTGCCACCACCAATATCGACGACCATCGAGCCCGACGGCTCGGTCACCGGCAGCGAGGCACCGATGGCGGCCGCCATCGGCTCCTCAATGAGAAACACGCGGCGCGCGCCGGCAGCCTCGGCCGATTCCTGAATGGCCCGGCGTTCCACCGCGGTGGATCCGGACGGCACACAGATAATCACCTGCGGGCTGGAGAAACTCAGCCGGCCATTCACCTTGCGGATGAAGTGCTTGATCATCTCTTCGGCGACTTCGAAATCGGCGATCACACCATCAGCCATCGGGCGGATGGCACGGATGTTACCGGGGGTCTTGCCAAGCATCACCTTGGCTTCCTCTCCAACGGCCAGCACCTGGGTGCGCCCGCGCACCTCGGCCATGGCGACAACGGACGGTTCATCAAGGACAATTCCCTTGCCCTTGACATAGACGAGGGTGTTGGCAGTCCCCAGGTCAATGCCGATGTCAGCGGTAAATAAATCGAGTACCGATCCAAACATGGAAACTCCCCTGCGCCGTGAAAAACGGCCCTAAAAGCAAGAAATGGCCGGCGACGGAAAGTCCCTTCCGCCACCTAAGCCATTTTGTAGCTGATAAAAAAGGCGAAATCTAGTTCTTCGCCTTGTCGACCAGACGGTTCTCGCCAATCCACGGCATCATGCCGCGAAGTTCCTCGCCAACCTTCTCGATCGGATGCTCGGAGTTGCGACGACGCGTTGCCTTGAAGTTGGTCTGATGGACCTTGTTCTCGAGCATCCAGTCGCGGGTGAAACGGCCCGACTGGATATCCTCCAGCACGCGCTTCATCTCGGCCTTCGTCTCGTCGGTGATGATCCGCGGGCCGGTGACATATTCACCATATTCGGCCGTGTTCGAGATCGAGTAGTTCATGTTCGCGATGCCACCTTCATAGATCAGGTCGACGATCAGCTTGACCTCGTGAAGGCACTCGAAATAGGCCATTTCCGGCGCATAGCCAGCCTCGACCAATGTTTCGTAACCGGCCTTGATAAGTTCGACAAGACCACCGCACAGCACTGCCTGCTCGCCGAAAAGGTCGGTTTCGCACTCTTCCTGAAAGGTTGTTTCGATGATGCCCGAACGACCACCACCGACGGCCGATGCATAGGAAAGACCGACGTCATGGGCGTTGCCGGATGCGTCCTGGTGGATGGCAAGAAGACACGGCACACCGCCGCCACGGACATATTCCGAACGAACCGTGTGACCCGGGCCCTTTGGCGCGACCATCAGACAGTCGATGTCGGCGCGCGGCTCGATCAGGTTGAAATGCACATTCAGACCATGCGCGAAGGCAATGGCGGCGCCAGGGCGAATATTGGCCGCAATCTCGTCGCGATATATGTCAGCCTGCAATTCGTCCGGGGTCAGCATCATGATCATGTCACCCCATGCTGCGGCTTCGGCCACGTCCATGACCTTGAAGCCGGCAGCCTCGGCCTTGGCGCGGGTGCTTGAGTCCGGGCGCAACGCGACCGCCACATCGGTGCAGCCGCTATCCTTCAGGTTGGCAGCGTGGGCATGGCCCTGGCTGCCATAACCGACGATGACGACTTTCTTTTTCTTGATCAGGCCGACATCGGCGTCACGATCGTAATAGACTCGCATGGACTTGGTTCTCCTTCATGAAAATAGCCGGCAGCTGTTCCGGCACCGGCCTCGAATTCGTTTGGCGAATGACCCGTGAACGGCCACCACCGGATGTTTACCCGATCAGGCGCGACATGCGCCGGGCCGTGTTACTTCGCCTCCAGATCGATCCTGTTGCCGCGCGAAATGGCGGAAACTCCCGTCCGCGCCACCTCGACATCGCCAAGCGAGCGCATCAGGTCGATAAAAGCATCGACCTTGGAGGAATTGCCCGTGACCTCAAATACAAAACTATCCAGCGTGCTGTCCAGTGTCCTTGCACGAAAGGTATCGGCAAGCCGCAACGCCTCGATCCGGTCATCGCCGCGGTTGATGATCTTCACCAGCGCCAGTTCGCGTTCGATCGCCACGTCATTTTCGGTCAAATCGCGAACCGAATGGATCGGCACGAGACGCGCCAGCTGGGCCTTGATCTGCTCGATGACCATCGGCGTTCCCGATGTCACCACGGAAATCCGCGACAGCGCGTTCCGGCCATCCGTCTCGGCGACAGTCAGGCTCTCGATGTTATAGCCACGGCCCGAAAACAGGCCAATCACCCGTGCCAGCACACCGGGTTCGTTATCAACCAGAACGGAGATGATGTGCCGTTCGATAATGGGAGTATCAGACATTCTACATTCCTTGCCAGACCTGGCGGGAGGGGATTGGACAGGTGCCGGCCTAGACCAGCACCATGCCTTCCTCGGATACCGGCTTCTGAACCTGATCCTCAGGCCCGAGAAGCATATCATTATGCGCCGCGCCGGACGGGATCATCGGGAAGCAGTTTTCATCCTTCGTCACCCGGATATCGGCAATCACCGGCCCCGGAGATTGCCGATATCCGGGTGACGA
>CBFHRT010000195.1:0-3578 GCA_965658285.1 Puniceispirillaceae bacterium (SeqCode)
TGCAGCGGTTTGCAAAACCGTGTACGTCGGTTCAATTCCGGCTCGGGCCTCCATACTCTTTGCAAATCTTGATTTTGGCCTCACTGTTCTGGACGCGCATGACCCCATGCGTGATGAAGATGACCAAGATCAGGTGACGGTGACGCTCGCATGCGGCTGCTGATTTCCCTATCCGCGCTTCTGATATCCACCCTGTTCGTGCAGATGGGGATTGGTGCCTTACGGCCTTTTGATGCCATTTCAGGCCAGGCTCTGGGGTTCTCGCCGGTCGAGATCGGTCTGTTGGCTTCCGGCCATTTCGCGGGTTTTCTGCTTGGCTGTGTGTTCGGACCGCATCTTGTTCGGCGTGCCGGGCATTCGCGTGCCTTTGCGGTGATGGCCGGCGCGGCGGTGATCTCGATCATCGCGCATCCGTTGGTCCCGGATGCCTATTTCTGGACAGCCATCCGCGTGCTGTCCGGATTTTCCGTGGCGGGATGCTACACCCTGATCGAAAGCTGGCTGCAGGCCAAGATCACCAACGAAATTCGTGGCCGTGTCTTCAGCATCTACCGCCTTGTCGACATGTCGGGGCAGATCATGGCCAACGCCATCATCGCCACCCTGACCCCGGCAAGCTATATCTCGTATAATCTGCTGGCCATCATCATGTGTCTGGCGATCCTGCCGCTGGCGCTGACACAGAGCAAGGAGCCCGAACTACCGGAACGCATCGACTACCAGCCGCTCTTCGCCTTGCGCATTTCGCCGCTTGCCGGGCTCGGTGTTGTGGTGGCCGGCCTGTCGACGGCGACCTTCGGGTCCGTCGGTCCCATCTATGCCATTGCGGTCGGCCTCGACCTGTCACAGATCGCGCTCTTCCTTGTTGTGTCCACCGTCGGCGGTATGATCTCGCAACTTCCGGCTGGCATTCTGGCCGACAAGATGTCACGCCGCGCCGTGCTGCTGATGTTCAGCATCATGGCCAGCGCGCTGTGCCTGGTGATGACATTCCCCATCGCCGATATGCTGCTCTGGGGCATCCCGCTTGTATATCTGCTGTCCTTCCTGTTCGGATTTACGACCTTTCCGATTTATTCGATCTGCGCTGCGCACGCGTCCGATTTCGTCTCTCAGGACAGGATGATCACGCTCAGCGCCTCGCTGATTTTTCTTTATGCCACGGGGGCCATTGTCGCGCCGCTTCTGGCAGGTGTGATCATCGAAAGATACGGCGCCACGATGATGTTCAGCATGATCGCCGCTGGCCATATCATCCTGATGATCTTTACCATCTATCGTAATTTTACGCGCCCGGCCGAACAGCGCCGCCGTTACGCCTATGTGCCGCGCACCTCGATGTTCATCGCCAGCATCCTGCGCCCGAAACGGCATGGCGGGCCAAAACGCTGACAAGCGCGGCACGGGGTTTGTCGAACCGGCATATTTTTGGCCAGCCAGCTTTGCAGACAAAAATGTCGCACCTATATGGGAATGCAGTGCTATGATCAGATTGCAGATGCGATATATCCGCAAGGATGACGCGTCCAACAGGGACATCAGATGGAATCGATAGTGTCAGTCGACGCCGAGGCAAAAGATCTTTCGCAATCACCGAACCCGGTAACGGCAGAGTCATTCCGTTCCGCCATGGGGCATTTCCTGACCGGCGTGACGATTGTCACGACCCGTTGCTCGGCCGGCACCCCATATGGCCTGACGGTAAGCTCCTTCAACTCGGTGTCTCTGGATCCGCCACTGATCCTTTGGTCACTCGACCTCGGGAATGATCGCGCCACACTTTTCCGTGAATCGGCCGGCTTTACCGTGAATGTGCTGCCAGCCGGCTGTGAAGACCTGATCCGAACATTCGCCGCCCCTGACGCCGAGAGATTTGCTGACACTGCCTGGCATTGGGGGCCAACCGGACAACCTGTTCTCAAAGACGCCATTGCGTCCTTCGAATGTCGTCTCTGGGCCGAGTATCCGGGCGGGGACCATGCGATCTTTGTTGGTGAGGTGATCGACATCGCGACACGCGACGGCGCGGCGGCAGCTTATTTCAAGGGGCGGTTGGGCACCTATTCCACCTGATGCGCGCTGCCGAAACCATCACAGGCGATCTGGTGCTTGCCGGCGGCGGTCACGCTCAGGTCGCCGTTCTTAAGTCTCTTGCCATGAAACCCGTGGCCGGTCTTCGCACGACACTGGTCTGCCGTGATATCAACACCCCCTATTCCGGCATGCTGCCGGGGTTTGTCGAGGGCGCGTGGTCAGCGCCGGAGATTCATATCGATCTGGCACGACTGGCACAGATGGCCGGCGCGCGTTTCATCACCGAAGCAGTGACAAGGATTGATGCCGACGCGCAGCTGCTTCATCTGGAAAATCGGCCACCCCTGCCATTTGATGTGCTGTCACTGAATATCGGCGGTGAGCCCGATCTCACCGCCATCGACGGCGCGGCGGACCACTGCATCCCGGTCAAGCCCATTGGCCGGTTTCGCAACCGGCTGGACGCCCTGACCGCCACCGGCCATCCTGGCAGGCTGGCTGTGATTGGTGGTGGTGCGGCCGGGTGCGAGCTGGCACTGGCGCTGTCAAGGCGATGGCTTGATGCGACTGGAAAACGCCCGCAGATCGCCATCTATACCCGCAGCGCCAGACTTGTGCCGGAAATGCCGGCCCGCGCCGCACGATTGATATTTACCTCGCTGACCGCTGCCGGAATCGCGGTGCATTGCGGCCAGAGTGTCACCGGGATCATGGCGAATGAGCTATCTCTTGAGGATGGCAGCCGACACGAATTCGATGTCGGCTTCCTTGTCACCGCGGTGGCCCCGCCAGCATGGCTTGCCAATACCGGTTTGACGCTTGATGAACGCGGATTTGTGGCTGTCCAGCGCACCCTGCAGTCGGTGTCACACCCTCATATATTCGCGGCGGGAGATATCGCCACACTTGTAGAGGACCCGCGACCCAAGGCCGGTGTCTATGCTGTGCGGGCGGGACCCGTACTGGCTGAGAATGTTCGACGCCACCTGCATGCTCGGCGGCTGCGTCGCTGGTCACCCCAGAAACGGGCGCTGGCGATCATCGGCACCGCGGATGGCCGCGCCATCGGCATCAGGGGTACGCATGCCAGTTCATCACGCGCCTGGTGGTGGCTGAAGAAATGGATCGATAGGCGTTGGATGGCGAAATACACAAACCTGAGAATGCCACCACCACCCGCGCCGAAAATGTTTGCAGGTCTGAAGGACCGGTCGGCGCCGGACACAGACCCCGCCTTCGAGGCCATGCGATGCCTTGGCTGCGGTGCGAAGACCGGGCACGAAACGCTTGCCGCCGCCATGCGTGAGGCTGTCGAAATCGCTGTGTCGCTCGGTGCCGACCGCAGGCTGATGCCACCCGACGGGCTGGCTGATGATTCGGCCATTTTGCCGGTTCCCGAGGGCGGCGAGCTTGTGCAATCCATCGACAGCCTGTCAGAGATTGTCAGCGATCCGTTCCTGCTGGGCCGCATCACCGCCATTCACGCGATGAGTGATATATACGCCGCCAATGCGGTTCCTGTCTGGGCGATGGCGAATGTGACT
>CBFHRT010000196.1:0-3576 GCA_965658285.1 Puniceispirillaceae bacterium (SeqCode)
GGGCGGCGGGGCGACGTCAAAACCACCCTCGGCGGCACTGACCGTAAAGCCAAGCGCCTCAAGGATGCGCTGCTGCTCGGCCGGCTCGACAACCATACCGGACAGCGCCGCAACCTTGCCCGATGCCAGATAGATGCTGCGCTGCCAGTCGACGCCGGGGCCGGCTGTAACAGGTGCCGATGCCTCGCCGCCGCAGATCGACGTGACCATGCGGGCCAGATGACCGGCGGTCCAGTTCGGGCTTTCGGAATCAAGGCCACGCTCGAACCGATAGCGGGCATCGGAATGCAGGTTCAGCTTGCGCCCCGTCGTCGCCACCGAGATCGGATCAAATATTGCGATCTCGAGGAACATCTCGGCTGTGGTCTCGCTGACGCCTGTCCGCTCGCCGCCCATCACGCCGGCAAGATCATCAACCCCCTCGGCATCACCGATGGTGATCATGCCGGGCTGCATCTCGTAAATCTTCTCATTCAGCGCGGCAAAGGGCTCGCCGCCCTTGGCCTGCCGCACGACCAGCTCATTGCCGTGGATCTTCGCCATGTCATAGGCATGCAGCGGGCGGCCAAGATCGAACATCACATAGTTGGTGATATCGACAAGCGCGCTGATCGGGCGCTGGCCGATGGCCGTAAGGCGGCGCGCCATCCAGTCCGGGCTCGGCCCGTTGGTGACGCCGCGAAAGGCGATGCCGGTGATCAACGGGCATAGATGCTCGGCGCCAGCAAGGTCGAGCCTCCAGGTCACCGGGCTGTCGAAACTGCCTTCATGCGGGCTGGTATCCAGCGGTTTCAGCGTGCCATAACCGGCCGCCGCAAGATCACGCGCGACGCCGCGAACGCCAAGACAGTCGGCACGGTTCGGCGTGATCGCGATCTCGATCACCGGATCATCCAACCCGGCGAACGCGGCAAAGCTCTCACCAAGCGGCGCATCGGCAGCAAGCTCGATGATGCCATCATGCTCGTCCGAGATCATCATCTCGCGTTCCGAACACAGCATGCCGTTTGAATCCTGGCCGCGGATGCTGCCAGCCTTCAACTCCAGATCGATCCCCGGCACATAGGCACCGACCGGCGCGAACACGCCCTTCATGCCGGCGCGGGCGTTCGGCGCACCGCAGACAACCTGCACCGGATCACCGCGGCCGGTATTGACCATGCAGACGCGCAGGCGGTCGGCGTCCGGATGCTGTTCGGCCGAGATCACCTCGGCGATGGTGAAGGGGGCAAGGCGCTGCGACGGATCATCGAAACTCTCGACCTCGAGGCCAAGCATCGGCAGCGCCTCGAGGATCTCATCCAGCGGGCGGTCGGTGTCGAGATGGTCGAACAGCCAGTCACGGGTGAATTTCATCAGACGCTCCCTCCCGCAAGGCCGGCATGAACCGACGGCGCATCGAATGGCAGAAAGCCGTAATGCCGCATCCAGCGAAGATCACTGTCATAGAAGGTCCGCAGATCGGGAATGCCGTATTTCAGCATCGCGATCCGCTCGATCCCCATGCCGAAGGCAAAGCCCTGGTATTTTTCGGGGTCATAACCACAATTCGCCAGCACCCGCGGATTGACCATGCCGGAGCCGAGAATTTCCAGCCAGTCATCACCGGCCCCGATCTTCAACCCGCCGCCATCACGCGTGCAGCCGATATCGACCTCGGCCGACGGCTCGGTGAAGGGAAAATAGCTGGGGCGGAAGCGCACCGGCAGATCATCGACGCCGAAAAAGGCGCGGCAGAAATCGATCAGGCAGCCTTTCAGATGCCCCATATGGATGCCGTCGCCGATGACCAGCCCCTCGCATTGATGAAACATCGGCGAATGGGTGGCGTCATGGTCGGACCGGTAGGTGCGCCCCGGCACGATGATGCGGATCGGCGGCGCGCTGGCCTCCATCGTGCGGATCTGCACGGGCGAGGTATGGGTGCGCAGGACCTTGCGCTTTCCGTCGGCGCCGGGCGGCAGATAGAAGGTGTCATGTTCCTGGCGCGCCGGATGCTCCTCGGGGATGTTCAGCGCGGTGAAATTGTAATAGTCGGATTCGATGTCCGGCCCCTCGGCAACGACAAACCCCATCTCGGCAAAGATCGCGACGACCTCTTCGATGGTGCGCGACAGCGGATGCAACCGTGCCTCAGCCTCGGGACGCGCCGGCAGGCTGACATCGATCGCCTCGGCGGCAAGACGTTGATCCAGCGCCGCCCGCGACAGCGCCTCCTGACGTGTCTCGATGGCGGCAGCGATGCGGTCCTTGACCGTGTTCAGCGCCTGCCCGGCGGCCTTGCGTTCTTCCGGGTCCATGCCGCCAAGCTCGCGCATCATCAGCGACACCCGGCCCTTTTTGCCAAGCGCGTCAATCCGCACCGCCTCCAGCGCCTCAAGCGATGTCGCGGCCTCGATGCCGGTCAAGATTTCAGAAGTCAGATTGTCGAGATTCTGCATGCTAACCATCCTGCCATCGACCCTCAATACGGCCGGAAAGATCACCCGAAGATCACCTGAAAATCACCTGAAAGAAAGGGGCCGCCGCTCCGGACCACCGGATCGCAATAGGGTCCGATCAGTGGTCAAGGCGACAGCCCCGGTTTGGTGTCAGATGGTGTCCTGGACTATGCCGCCGCGCGCGATTTTTCGACCAGCGCGGCAAAGGCTGCCGGCTCGTTCACCGCGAGGTCGGCAAGCATCTTGCGATCGACCTCGATGCCAGCCTTGATCAGGCCGCCCATCATCTGCGAATAGGTCAGACCATGCATGCGGGCCGCGGCGTTGATCCGCTGGATCCACAGGGCGCGAAACTCACGCTTGCGGGTGCGACGGTCGCGATAGGCATATTGGCGTGCCTTGTCGACGGCCTGGGTCGCGGTGCGGAAAGTGTTCTTGCGGCGCCCGTAATAGCCCTTCGCCGCCTTCATCACCTTGGCGTGGCGGGCGTGGGTGGTGGTGCCTCTTTTGACTCGTGCCATGTCCCGTCTCCCCTACGCGTATGGAAGGAATTTTTTGACGATGCGCGCATCAGCGTCGCACAGGATCATTGTCCCGCGGGCCTTGCGCTTCATCTTCTGGGAACGACGGCGCAGGTTGTGGCTCAGGAAAGCCGCCGACCCACGGACCTTGCCGCTGGCTGTCAGGCGGAAGCGCTTCTTCGCTCCGCTCTTTGTCTTCATCTTGGGCATTTCGACCTCTTTTACTCAATAAGGTGGCCACCGAACCGCTCGCGCGCGGGTGCCGCCTTGTGGCGGCTGGTGGCAATATGCCGGCCGGGCATGCCCTGTTTCGACGAATGTATGTCCCAAACGTCTTCAGGCCCGGACGCGACGGTGCTCTGCGCGAAGCCGTGGTTATAGGGCGCGATGCACGGCTTGGCAAGGGGATTTGATGTTGTCGGCAGGCGCTTACCGCGGGGCCAGCACCATCACCATCTGGCGGCCTTCCATCTTCGGCATCGCCTCGACCTTGGCGATCTCCTCGGTCTCCTGGCGAACCCGTGCCAGTACATTCGCGCCGAGCTCCTGGTGGGCCATTTCACGGCCACGGAACCGCAAGGTGACCTTCACCTTGTCGCCGCCACCCAGAAACT
>CBFHRT010000197.1:0-3562 GCA_965658285.1 Puniceispirillaceae bacterium (SeqCode)
GTTCTCAGCCTGATTCCGCAGGATGCCGAAGAGGTGATCCTGTCTGATCAGAAGCGACTTCAGGTTGATGCCTATGCCCGCTGGCGGATCGAAGATCCACTGCTGTTCTACCAGACAGTCCGCAATGAGCTTGGCGCGCGCGGCAGGCTTGAGGCGATCATCGATTCATCGGTGCGCCGGGCCCTTGGTCGCGAGACCTTGGCCTCGATCCTGACCGGCCAGCGGAACGACATCGTCCGCTCGATCGGTGAGGAAGTGAACGCGTCTGTCTCGTCGCTCGGCATAAAGATCATCGATGTGCGCCTGCGGCGTGCCGATTATCCGACCGCGACAAGCCAGAACATCTTCAACCGGATGAAGTCCGAGCGTGAGCGCGAGGCCAAGGAATTCCGTGCGACGGGTGAGGAAGAGGCGCAGAAGATCCGTGCCGATGCCGAAAAGACCCGGACCGTGATCCTGTCGGAAGCGCAGCGTACGGCGCAGGAAACACGTGGTGCCGGCGATGGTAAGGCGATCCAGATCTATGCCGACAGCTTTGGCCAGGATGCAGAGTTCTTTGCCTTCTACCGGTCGATGGAGGCGTATCGGAAGTCGATGGGCGCGAATGACACCTCAATGGTGCTCTCGCCCGACAGCAGCTTCTTCCGCTTCTTCAAGGACAAGAGCGGCGCAGGACAGAAATAACCAAAACTCTGCCATTTTTTGGTCACGGAGCTTGTCTTTGATCACGGCAGACAGCGGGAGCGCTGCGCGCTCCCGCCATTTGTTTCGCAATCCTTTCTGACAGGAGATCAGATCCCATGTTGATGAAAATGCTTCGCCCGATGCCGGCCCTTGCCGGACTGGCGATCATGTTCATGACGCTCGAGGTTGGCGCCGCCGATCGTCCGGACAGTTTCGCGGACCAGGTCGAACGTCTGTCACCGGCCGTCGTGAATATCTCGACGACGACTATTGTGAGTGAAGGCCCAGGCACGGATATGCCGCAATTTCCACCGGGCTCGCCATTCGAGGATTTCTTCAAGAATTTCGGTGACAATGACCGCAAGCGGCGGGCGGCCTCACTTGGCTCCGGCTTCATCATTGACGATGCCGGCATCGTGGTCACGAACTTCCATGTGATCGAGAATGCCGAGGAAATCACAGTCACCCTTGCGGATGAGACATCCTTCACGGCAAAGGTTCTCGGTCAGGATCAGAAAACCGATATCGCCGTTTTGAAGATCGACCCCGGCGAGACCGAACTGACTGCGGTTCCTTTTGGCGATTCGGACAGTCTTCGTGTTGGTGACTGGGTGCTGGCCATCGGCAACCCCTTTGGTCTGGGCGGCACGGTCACGGCCGGCATTGTTTCGGCCCGCGGCCGCGATATCGGCAACGGCCCCTATGATGATTTCATCCAGACAGACGCCTCGATCAACCGCGGTAATTCCGGCGGCCCGCTGTTCAATACCGAAGGCGAGGTGATCGGCATCAACACGGCGATCTTCTCGCAGAGTGGCGGTTCGGTTGGTATCGGCTTTGCGATTTCGTCAAACCTTGCCAAGCGTGTCACCTCGCAGCTTGCCGAGTTTGGCACGACACGGCGTGGCTGGCTTGGTGTCTTCATCCAGGAGATCACCCCGGACATTGCCGAATCGCTGGGTCTCGAAAATGTTGCCGGCGCGCTTGTCAGCACGGTTAACGAGAACAGCCCGGCGCAGGCAGCCGGTCTCGAACCGGGCGATGTCATCGTCAGCTTTGACGGCAAGATGATCGACAAGATGCGCGACCTGCCGCGGATCGTGGCGGAAACCGAAATCGGCAAGACCGTGCCGGTCGAAGTGGTCCGCAACGGCAAGAGCATGGAGGTTCAGGTTACGCTTGGCGAGCTCGAGAAGGCCGAACTTGTGGGGATCGTCAATGACCAGGCCGAAGGCGCGGGTGAGAGCTTTGACAGGCTTGGCTTCGCGGTCGAGAACCTGACCTCTGAACTGGCGGGTGAGCTTGGGCTCGACGCCGACATGCGGGGTGTCGTCGTGACCGAGGTTGCCGAAGGTGGCCCTGCCGCTGCCAAGGGGCTGAATGTTGGCGACATCATCAAACGCTTTGGCCAGCGCCGGGTCGAGGATGCTTCCGATCTCGGCAAGTCGATTGCCGAGACGCGTGAGGCCGGACGTGCCGGCGTGCTGTTGCTTGTCGAGAGCGAGGGACGCGAGCGCTTCATCCAGATCGGCTTTGCCAAGGAGTGATGGCCTGGCCTGACATGAAGACATAAGAAAGGGCCGGCATTGACCGGCCCTTTTCTGTCGCGCGCGCCGCGCTCTCAGGCGGCGGCGAAATCCCCCTCGCCATAGCCCTGCAGATAGAGCAGCCCGGTCAGGTCAGTGTGGTTCAGTTGAACCGCCACCGCCTCACGAAGAAGCGGCTTGCCCCGCAGCGCGACACCAAGTCCGGCAGCCTGCAGCATCGCAAGATCATTCGCGCCATCGCCGATACAGGCGGCGTCACCACGGCCGATGCCGAGCTTGGCGCAGTAATCATCGAGGAAGGCAAGCTTTGACTCGCGGTCGAGAACCGGCTTGGTGACAGTGCCGGTCAGCAGGCCGTCCTCGGCCTCCAGCACATTCGCGTGGTGGTCGTGAAAGCCGCACATCGCCGCAACAGGCCCGGTGATCGCGGTGAAGCCGCCCGAGACCAGATAGCAGAAGGCGCCATGCGCCCGCATCGTCCTGACCATATTTTCCGCACCGCCGGTCAGCCTGGCCTCTGCCAGTGCGCGGTCGATCAGGCTTTCAGGCTGGCCACGAAGCAGCGCCACGCGTTCATCCAGTGCTGCCTCGAAATCCAGCTCGCCGCGCATGGCGCGTTCGGTAATCGGCAGGATGGCCTCGGCAAGCCCGGCGATGCGCGCCATGTCATCAAGGGATTCGGAGGTGATGATGGTGCTGTCCATATCGGCGATCAGCAATTTCTTGCGTCTCCCCGCGGCTGGCAGGATGTTGACATCGGTGCCATGTCTGGATGCCTGATCCCTGATCGCTGACAGGTCGGGATCATTGGCGCTCAGGGGTATCTGCCATGACCTGCCATGATGAAGCCATTCGCCGGTATGCGGCTCGGCCCCGATCCCGTTGGTGGCAAGAAGCGCCGCCCCGTCCTCGATGCCGAGGCAAGGTTGTTCCGAACTTGAAAAAACCGCGAAATGATGCACCTTTGCCTGACCTCTGTTTCCCCAAGGCTTCCCCCGGCTGGACGACGAAAAGGATAAACCACAGAACGGCATGACTGACCACTCTGAAATAGCGCGCATCGCCGCCGCCGGGGCGGTCCTGATGATCTGCGGGCCGACAGCTGCCGGCAAGTCGGGTCTGGCGCTGGCGCTGGCCGAAAGATGCGGCGGTGTGGTCATCAATGCCGACTCGATGCAGCTCTACAGCGATCTTCGCGTGCTGACCGCGCGTCCCGATGAGGCGGAGATGGCACGCGCGCCGCACCGTCTTTACGGCGTCATTGACGACGCGGCGCTGCGTGTCGTCATAGCGAACCTCGACATGCCCGGTGAGCGGGAAATCCTTGCGAA
>CBFHRT010000198.1:0-3556 GCA_965658285.1 Puniceispirillaceae bacterium (SeqCode)
CATCATCTCCGCTGAGAAGAAGCTGCACATAGCCGAGAATTTCACTGGCGCGCGCATGGTCTTGTTGGGCAAGGTCCAGCGCCTTCCGCTCCCGAAGGACGGCGTTGTAGCTTTCGATCGAGGTGCGAATGCCGGCAAGTCTTCTGTCGACCTGTACCTGCGAATAGAGCTGCGCCACCTCGATGACGGGATCATAGATGACCGCGAGCCCCTCACGGCTCATGATGGCATCAATAATCGCCAGCGTGCCGGCCTGGATTGACATCGTCACATAGGCGTCTCGTTTGGTGATGCTCTCATCAATCACGACATCAATGCCGGTTGTCTGGAAAAGGAATTCAAGCGCTTCACCAATCTGCATCTCGCGCACCGAGAAACTGATTTCCGGGTTTTGTGCGCCCTGTTTCAGGATCGCTGTTGAAGAGGTGAAGGTGCCATTTTCACCGCCGATGAAGACCAGATCATTCGGCATTTCAATGTAATCATCGCCATTGCCGGTCAGATTGCGGCCAAAGGCCGGGATGGCATCGCCAAGACCGCTGATCGTGCGTCCCTGCAGGGTGTTGATTTCGTCATTCAGGGCCGCCAGCGAAACGAGCAGTTGGGCCTCGTATTCCAGGCCCTTGTCGACAAGATATTCGGTTCTTTCCAATGAGCGCTGATCAAGGATCGCTTTGCGTTCCGCATCAGTTAGCTCGACCGGTGCCGAGGATGACTGCGCCTTGTCCTCGCCATCGTCGCTGACTGGATCAGTGCTGAGAAGCTTCGACAGGGTCGACACGAAATACTGGTCATCGAGGCTCGCCGGCGCATGTCTGACCTGGATCAACCTGCGGCGGGGCATGACGGTGAATTCCTCGATATCTTCATCGTCATCGACGCCTTTGATGGGTGCGATGACGCGTTCTTTCAGGACATCCTTGCTGGCATCCATCGACAGATCCGATGGCAGCCGTTCCGGCGCACCGCACCCATAGAGCAACAGGCCGATCGCGCAGAAGGCGCCGAAGGGGCGCGAGAGGCGCAGGATTTGATTGGTCGAAGCAGACATTTCAGTCACCGTCACGATACCGGATACAAAATTAGTAAACGCTAAAATACTCTCGTTAAAAAATTCGGCCAAAGGATAAACGCAATTCCTGCAAACAAGCCGAAGGGAAGCCGCGTCATGGCCGAGGCGCGCCGGCGCAAAAGCATCACGATCCCGACGATCGCGCCAAGCCAACAGGCGGCAAGAAATACACCGATGCCCATGAGCGGGCCAAGCCAGGCGCCCATTGCGCCGAGAAGCCAGAAATCCCCTTCACCAAATCCGTTATGCCCGCGAATGGCGCGGTAGAGGGCGTTGATCAGCATCGGCACGGCGGCGGCGAAAACAATGCCGGCAAGTGATTGTGCGCTTGTCAGATGCCAGGGGATGAAGCCGAAATCGGCAATCAGGGACAGGGCCAGACCCAAACTGCCAAAGGTGGTCAGCAGTGCCGGATGGAGTGACAGTGACTCCAGGTCCGTCAGACAGGAAATGGCGACAAACACCAGCGCGATAGAAAATCCGGCCGCCATCACGGGGGCCAATGTCAGGCCATATCCAACGAGGATCAGGCCGCCAAGACATTCGACGACGAGATAGCGCGGCGACAGGATGGTCTCGCGGCACAGGCAGCGGCCACGAAGTTTCAGAAACCCGATTAACGGCAGATTGTCATGCCAGCGTAACGCCCTGTCGCAACCGCGGCACCTAGACGCGCTGAAAATGAAATCCTCATCGCGAACAAGACGCATGGCGCAGGCATTGGCAAAGGAGCCAAGGCAGCAG
Organism: Puniceispirillaceae bacterium (SeqCode); assembly: GCA_965658285.1. Lineage (GTDB taxonomy): Bacteria > Pseudomonadota > Alphaproteobacteria > Puniceispirillales > Puniceispirillaceae > UBA8309. Next base: position 1,817 of record CBFHRT010000198.1, read on the forward strand.
CCAAGCAGGAACATCAAGGCTGCAAGCGCAACCATGCCAGCTGTCCCGAGATATCCCAGCAGCGCCGGGTCAAACAACAGGCCTCCCGCCGCAACCTGTAAGCCGAATGTCATGCCGATCACTGGCTTTCGAGTGCAGCCAGTTTGCCGGCAGCGGTGTCGCTGCCACCTTCAATGGCGCGCATCAGCCAGCCGCGGGCGAGGGCACTTGATTGGGGAGAGCGTTTGGAGAGGTGGTATTCGGCGATCATCTCCATGGCTTCGGGGATGCCGCCTTCGGCGGCGCATTTCACTTCATGCAGCGTCCGCCGCAATTCCACCCCCTCGGTGATCTTGTTGCGTGCCGCGATCAGGCAGGCGCGCGGTTCCGATGTGCGAATGGCCTCGGCCAGAAATTGCGCGGACTTGGTCTTGTCCATGCCGGGATTGTCCTCGCTGGCATAGAGAATGGCGAGTTCGAAATTGGCTTCGCGTGACCCGCGGGCAAGCGCCCGTTCAAGCCATTTGCGTGATTTCACGAAATTCTGTGGCACACCGGTGCCGGCGCGGTACATGACGCCGGTCAGTTCCGCCGCCTGGGCATGCCCATTGCGTGCCGCGAGAAGCGACCAGCCAAAGGCCAGCGATGCCATCTCGTCATCATCCATGACCGATTGCCCGATCAGATAGCTGGCCACCCTGTGCATGCTCTCAACATCGCCGGCATGGGCCTTGTGAAGCTCCGTGCGCACCTTGTCCGGTGCGTCAGCCGGCAGCATCTTCGCCAACACGTCATCGGACAACACCATCGCAAGCGCCAGGCATGTCACGCAAAATCCCAACAAAACTCTCATCGACTCACTTCCTTGCGTCACAGGTCACATACTTAACGTAATTGATGAATAAATTAGTTATTATTGATATTATCTCTGCAAAGCGCGACTTTGGATTGCATCCTACTGGGGATCAATAAATAAACGCAACTCCCGGTTGCTTCATTGTCCCGGGTGTTCGATTGCCAGGGATTGACAGAAAGCTGAAGACATGGCGGCAGAAAACCCGATTTACGATATCCTGATCGACACCCTGCGGACGCGAAAGGTGTCGGATTTTCACATTCATGCCGAGCGGCCTGTCCATGTCCGTGAGTCGGGTGAGATCACGCCGCTGAACTTTGTTGCCACGAACGACATGATGGCCGATCTGATGCGCCGTGAACTTGGTGATGAGGGGTTTGCCGATTTCGAAGCCAGTGGTGATGTGGATTTTGCCATTCAGTATGAAGGCCAGCGGTTCCGCGCCAATGGCTACAGGATGATGCAGGGTTATGCGATGGTTTTGCGGGTGATTGTGACCGAGGTGCCGCATATCGATGCGCTCGGCCTGCCGCCGGCGGTTCATCAGGTATTGACCAAGAAATCGGGGCTGGTGCTGGTGACAGGCCAGACCGGTTCCGGCAAGTCGACCTCGCTTGCCGCCATGGTCGACAAAATCAATCGTGAGCGGAACGAGAATATCATCACCGTCGAGGATCCGATCGAATTCGTGCATCAGAGCAAGCTGTCGATCATAACCCAGCGTGAGGTGGGGCGGGACACCCGCACCTTCGCCTCGGCGCTGAAAGGGGCGCTTCGTCAGGACCCCGATATCATCCTGATGGGCGAGCTGCGTGACTATGAGACCGTTTCAATGGCGTTGACGGCGGCGGAGACGGGCCACCTTGTCTTCGGCACACTGCATACCAACGGGGCGCCGGAGACAA
>CBFHRT010000199.1:0-3492 GCA_965658285.1 Puniceispirillaceae bacterium (SeqCode)
TTGTCGCATTGCGGGGTCTTGGTTAACGGGACGCGTAAATCTGGTGCGCGGGCATGCCAGCGCGTCCCTGTCCGGCAGAGTTCCTGCGCCCCGGTGAGAGTGTCGCGACGCCATGCCTGGCGACGCGCTTGTCATCGCGATCCTGCAGACCATCGTGATTGATATCATCCTCGCCAGCCGGCGCACGACAGCAGAAAATCAGGCGTCAGGCCAGTAAAGCCGCATCGGATTGTCGATCAGCAGCGCCTGTTGCAGGGCCGGCGTCGGGGCGATCCGCGCAATGGTATCGACCAGCAGCCCGTCATCGGGCCGGTGCGATTTCATGTTCGGATGCGGCCAGTCGGTGCCCCACAGCACGCGGTCGGAAAACCGCTCGACAAGGTGTCGCTGGAACGGCACCACATCATCATAGGGCGGCCCGGCCACCGTCAGGCGCTCCGGGCAGCTGACCTTCGTCCACAGCGTCGGCAACTCTTCCATCAATGTCACAAAGCGGGTGAAATCCGGCCCGTCAACCGGCAGGCTGACATCCGGCCGACCCATATGGTCGACCACCACGATGCCGGGCAACTGCTTCAGGAAGGGCGACAGATCGGCAAGGTCGGGCGCCTCGAAATAGACAACGATGTGCCAGCCAAGACGCTGCACCCGTTCGGCCGTTCGCATGAACACCTCGCGCGGCGTTGCATCGACCAGACGCTTGACGAAATTGAACCTGACGCCGCGCACCCCGGCCGCATGCATCATGTCGAGCTCGTCATCGGCAATATCATGCGCGACCACCGCAACGCCGCGCGCCAGCCCGCCGGAGGCCCGCAGCGCGTCGATCATCGCGCTGTTATCCTTGCCATGACAGCTTGCCTGCACGATGACATTGCGCGTCAGGCCAAGATGATCGCGCAGCGCGAACAGCATCTTCTTGCCGGCATCGCCGGGCGTGTATTTACGCTCCGGTGCGAAAGGGAACTCACCGGCCGGCCCGAACACATGGCAATGCGCGTCGACCGCGCCCGGCGGCGGCGTGAAATCAGGCGTCTTGGGGTCAGCGTGCCAGGTAACCTCGCCGCCGGCGTTCTTGTCATTGTCATTCATCTTCATCTTCCCTCAGAAAATCATTCCGTCGAACAGCTTGCGGGTGGTGCGCATCATACCTGCCTTCAAAACCCTGTCATCATCATCGCATTCCAGAACGCAGGCTGTGGCGCCGTTCGGGTGTTCGACAGCCATCACCTTGCGCGCACCCGGCGGGATGGAGGCCAGTGCGGCCACCGGACTTGCCGGCAGCAGGGCCGCAGTGGCGGCGCTGACGGCCGCAAACACCCCGATCGTGTCATGGCAGCGATGCGGAATGAAGCTGCGCGTCATGAAGGCGCCGCCATGGCGCGCCGGTGCCACCATCGTCATCTTCGGCACTGATTTCTCAGCCACGTCACCAAGATTCATCATCCTGCCACAGGCCAGGCGAAGCGCCTCCAGCCGTGTCTTGAGGCCTTCATTGGAGTCAAGTTCCGCCGGCGTTTCATAACCGCTGATCCCCATGTCACCGGCCCGCAACACGACAATCGGCATGCCGTTGTCGATCATCGTCACCTCGACACCCTCGATCAGATCCATCGCGTTGCCGGTTGGCAGCAGCGACCCGCACATCGACCCGGAGACGTCATCAAAGACCAGCGGCACGGCGGCGGCGCTGCCGGGAACGCCATCAATGGCCTCATCGCCATCATAGGACACCTGCCCGTCCGGCGTCGCGATGCTGGCCGTGGCCACCTGCCCGGTATTGCGCATGAAAATCCGCACATCGGTTGTCTCGCCCGACACCGGCACGAGGCCGCGTTCGATGGCGAAGGCACCGACGCCGGCAAGGATGTTGCCACAATTCTGCGCATCCGAGACAAGCGCCCGGTCGACAAACACCTGCAGGAACAGATACTCGATATCGCAATCATCGCGCTCGGCGGCGGATATCACGGCAACCTTGCTGGTCAGCGGGTTGGCGCCGCCCATGCCGTCGATCTGGCGGGCATCCGGAGATCCCATGACCCGTAGCAGCAGCTTATCACGCGCAGCCTCAGCCCCTGGCAGGTCACTGGCGAGGAAATACCCCCCCTTCGAGGTGCCACCCCGCATCCACATGCATCTTGTTCCCGACGAGGACATCGCGCCGCCTTTCAAACCGAACCCGATGGCCAGCATACCGCGATGACGGTCGGATTGACCATAAAAGCTTGGCAAGGTGTCATGCCGAAATTCTATCCTGCCGGCATGGCGCGGTGGCCGCCAGTTTGCTATCCATAAGCTATGGGAGTTACAGCATGATCATTGCCCTGATCGGATTTGGCGAGGCCGGGCTGGCGATTGCAAGCAGCCTTGGCAAGGGTGCGGGTGACGCGCTGTCCCTGCGCGCCTTCGATATCAAGCTTGCCGATGACGATGCCACCGTATCGGCGGCGATGGCGGATCGCATCACCGGCGCCGATGTGCAGGCATGTAACGCGCCGGCCGACGCCGTTGGCGAGGCCGATATCGTGATCTCGGTTGTCACCGCCGATCAGGCCGCCACCGCCGCCGCGCTGGCGGCGCGGCATCTGCCGCAGGGCGCACTCTATCTCGACATGAACAGCTGCGCGCCGACGACCAAGCTGATGGCCGCCAACTCGATCGAGACTGCCGGCGGCGTCTATGTTGATGTGGCGGTGATGGCACCGATTGAACCGCGCGGCCATGAGACACCGATGCTGGCCGCCGCCCCGGACCCGGAAGCCGTCACGGCGCGCCTTGCTAGTGCCGGTCTGCACCCGCGCTTTGTCGGCGACGAGATCGGCCGTGCCTCGACCATCAAGATGCTGCGCTCGGTGATGGTGAAGGGCATCGAGGCGCTGACAGCGGAATGTTTTCGCGCCGCGGTCAGGGCCGGTGTCGCCGAGGAGGTTGCAAATTCGCTGGACGCCTCGCAGACCGAGATGGGATGGGCGGAGCAGGCCGCCTACAATCTGGAACGCATGACGGCGCATGGCATCCGCCGCGCCGCCGAAATGCGCGAGGTGGCAAAGACGCTGCGCGCACTGGACATTCCGCCGGCGATGACCACCGGCACCATTGCCTGGCAGGATGATATGGGGGCGCTGGCGCTGGCGCTGGCCCCGGATGCGCCGCTTGCCGCGCAGATCGCATATATTGAACAGGCCCTTGATCCGGATACCGATAAGGGCACATCTGACCAGAAACGGAGCTGATCCCATGAAAATCTGTCTTGCAGGCGGTGGCGCCTTTGGCAAAAAACATCTTGATGCGCTGAAACTCATCGACGGTGTCGAGATTGCCTCGATTGTCGGCCGGCGTCTTGAGCCGACGCGCGAACTTGCCGCCGCCTATGGCGCTGCGCATGCCTCGACCGATCTTGCCGAGGCGCTGGCGATGCCCGATATCGACGCTGTCATTCTGGCCACCCCCACCGGCATGCATGCCGAACAGGGTCTTGCCGCGATGGAG
>CBFHRT010000200.1:0-3491 GCA_965658285.1 Puniceispirillaceae bacterium (SeqCode)
AAATCAGGTCCATCATGAAGTTCAGGGGTATCTACACACCCGCCATCACACCACTGGCGCCCGACATGTCGATCGACTGGGACGGTTTCGCCGCCATCCTTGAGCATCTGATCGCGACCGGCGTGCATGGAATTGTGATTGGTGGCACAACGGGTGAATATTACGCCCATTCGAATGACGAGCGTCTTGAATCACTGCGGCGGGCACAGGATATCGTCGCTGGCCGGGTTGCGCTGATCGGTGGCACCGGCGCGGTTCGGACCGAGGATTCGGTGGAACTGGCGCTGGCCATCCGCGATATGGGCTATGATGCGCTGCTGGTCACCACGCCGCCCTACGCGCAGCCGACCCCGCGCGAAAACGCGCTTCACGCTCTGGCCATCGACCGCGCGGCGAACCTGCCGATCATGCTGTATAATTACCCGGGCCGGATGGCCGCCGAGATGAGCGCGGAATATCTCGACAGGGTGGGCCGCAGCCCGAATTTCTGTGCCATCAAGGAAAGTTCGGGTGATATCAACCGGGTCCATATGCTGGCCCGCGACTATCCGCACATTCAGATGAGCTGCGGCATGGATGACCAGGCGCTTGAATTCTTTGCATGGGGCGCGCAATCATGGGTCTGTGCCGGGTCAAACTTCGCGCCCGAGGCGCATCTGGCACTATGGCAGACCTGTGTCATCGAGGGTGATTTCGTGCTGGGACGCCGCATCATGTCGGCGATGTTGCCGCTGATGCGCACGCTGGAGCAGGGCGGCAAATTCCTGCAATGCATCAAATATGGCTGTGCCGTGCGCGGGCTTCCCGCCGGCCCGCCGCGCGCCCCGCTGCGCGATCTCAACAAGGATGAAAAACGCGGCCTGGCGCAGGTGATTTCGGTGATGAACCGGACCATCGACGGGCTGATGAAAGCGGCGCCTGCCGCCGGAGGAGACACCTGATGTCCGAGCTGCTGACCCATGATGAATACCGCGCCATCGCGGCCGATCTGACACCGGCAACGACGGCATTTATCGACGGCTCGTTCCGACGCGCCAACAGTGGCGCCACCTTCGACAGCGTCAACCCGGCGACCGGCGATGTTCTGGCCGCGGTGGCGGCCTGCGATGACTCGGACGTGGATTTCGCCGTTGGCAAGGCGCGCGATGCGTTTGATGACGGGCGCTGGCGTTGCCAGCATCCGGCTGAACGTAAACAGGTGCTGATCCGTCTGGCGAAACTGCTGCGCCGCAACCGGCATGAGCTGGCGGTTCTGGAATCGCTTGATTCCGGCAAGCCTGTCCGTGACTGCGCCGGGATCGATCTTCCCGAGACGATCAACACGCTGATCTGGCATGCCGAGGCGATCGACAAGCTGTATGACCAGACGGCGCCGGTTGGCGAGGATGCGCTGGCGCTTGTCGTGCGCGAGCCCATCGGCGTAGTCGGTGCGGTGCTGCCGTGGAATTTCCCGCTTCTGATGATGGCCTGGAAGATCGGGCCGGCGCTGGCAGCCGGATGTTCGATGATCGTCAAGCCGGCGGAACAGACCTCGCTGACAGCCCTGCGTGTTGCCGAGCTGGCGATGGAGGCGGGGGTGCCCGCCGGCGTGCTGAATGTCATCACCGGCACTGGCCCGGATGCCGGCGCGCCAATCGGGCTTCACCCCGATATCGACATGGTATCCTTCACCGGATCGACCGAAACCGGGCGGCGGTTCCTGCGCTATGCGGCGGATTCCAACCTGAAGAAGGTGGTGCTGGAATGTGGCGGCAAGAACCCCGCCATCGTCATGGATGATGCCGAAAATCTGGACCTTGTCGCCGAACATCTGGTGAATGGCGCCTTCTGGAATATGGGCGAGAATTGTTCCGCCACCTCGCGGCTGATTGTGCATGAGGATGTGCGCGCAGACCTGATGCCGAAGATTCTGGCACGGGTCCGCGATTGGCGGATGGGCGATCCGCTCAACCCGGCGAACCATCTTGGCAGCCTGATCGATGATGATCACTGCGCCAAGGTCAGCGGTTATCTGGCGGCCACCGGCAAGGGCGTGACGAAACTTGTCGGCGGTGAGGTCGAGGGCAATTTCGTCAGCCCGACAATCCTTGATGGCGTTGCGCCGGACAGCAAGCTGGCCACCGAGGAGATTTTCGGTCCGGTCCTGTCGGTGATCACGGTGAAGAGCCTTGATGAGGCCATCGCCATTGCCAATGACAGCGATTACGGCCTCGCCGCCGCGGTCTTCACGGCGCATGCCGGGCGGGCGCTGCGCGCGGCGCGGGCCATCCGCGCCGGAACCGTGACCGTCAATTGCTATGGCGAGGGGGATATCACGACGCCGTTTGGCGGCTATCGCCAGTCCGGATTTGGCGGGCGCGATAATGGCCTCCACGCGCACGACCAATATTGCGAGATCAAGACAATCTGGGTCGATCTGTCGGACCGCCAACCCGAAGAGGGAGTCGATGGCTGAATGCCGGCCGACCGATGCCTGACCAATGCCTGACCAATGCCTGACCGATGATTGACCGATGCCTAACCAATGATTGACCGATGACCGACCGGACCCCAGCAAGCTGGCACAGCCATGTCTATTTCGATGCTGACAGCCATGCGGCGGCGGCGGCGCTGATCGCCGCGATGCAGGCGCAGTTCGGCGCGGATGACACCATTGGCGACAAGCTTGTCTTTGGAAACTGGCACCACCGGCCGGTGGGCCCACACCCGGATTTCAGCATCCAGATCGCCTATCCGCATCAGGCATTCGCGGCGGTGATGGCGTTTCTGGCGGTGAACCGCGGGGCGCTGACCATCTTCACCCACCCGAATACCGGCGCGGATTCGGAATCCGAGCTGCGCGACCACCGCGATCACGCCATCTGGATGGGGGCGGTGCGGCCGCTGAAACTGTCGCGCTTCGGCGGCGTCGATCAGGGGTGAGGCTGGCTCAGCGCCCGCCCCCTACCTTGTCCGGTAGGCGATGTTCTTTGTCTGGACGTAGTTCCACAGCGCCTCGCGGCCCTTCTCGCGGCCATAGCCCGACTTGCCATAGCCGCCAAAGGGCGTTTCCACCCCGCCGGCATACCATTCATTGATGAAGATCTGGCCGGCGCGGAGCTGTCGCGCGGCGCGGTGCGCGGCGTCGATATCGGCGGTGAAGATGCCGCCGACAAGCCCGTATTCGGTGCCGTTGGCGATGGCGATGGCGTCGGCCTCGCTGCCGGTCTTCAGGATCGACAGGACCGGGCCGAACACCTCGGTGCCGGCAATCTCCATCTCGGGCGTGACATCGGCGATGATTGTCGGCTCAAGGAAGGCGCCGGGGCGGTTCAATTTATGTCCGCCGGCGGCGATGCTGGCGCCCTGTTCGCCGGCGCGCCGGACCAGCCCCTCGGCGCGGTCGCGCTGCCCGTCGGACACCATCGCCCCCATATTGGCACCGAATGCGCGGCGCTCGATCCCCGGGCCGACCGACAGGCTCTCGGCAAGCGCAACGCAGCGCTCGACGA
>CBFHRT010000201.1:0-3449 GCA_965658285.1 Puniceispirillaceae bacterium (SeqCode)
GACGGGGCCGAGACCGATCTCGATCTTGGACATTATGAACGCTTTACCGGCGTTCATGCGCGCCGTACCGATAATATCACGACGGGCAGGATCTATTCCGACGTGCTGGCGCGTGAACGCCGCGGCGATTATCTTGGCGCGACGATCCAGGTCATTCCGCATGTCACCGACGCCATCAAGGAATTCATCCAGTCGAACCATGATGATGAGGATTTCGTCATCTGCGAGATTGGTGGCACCGTCGGCGATATCGAATCGCTGCCGTTTCTCGAGGCGATCCGTCAGCTTGGCAATGAGCTGGGGCGCGAGCAGACCTGTTTTCTCCATGTCACGCTGATACCTTTCATCGCCGCCGCCGGCGAGCTGAAGACCAAGCCGACGCAGCATTCGGTGAAGGAACTCCAGTCGGTCGGCATCCAGCCCGATATCCTGTTATGCCGGACCGAACATCCGCTTCCCGACGAGCAGCGCGGGAAGATCGCCCTGTTCTGCAACATCCGCCCGTCAGCGGTGATACTCGGCATGGATGTCGGCAACATCTATGAGGTGCCGCTGTCCTATCATGACCAGGGGCTGGATCGTGAAGTGATCCGCCATTTCAACCTTCCCGAAAAGGCCCCCGACCTGTCGGGCTGGGCGCGGATCAGTGATGGGCTTGCCAATCCGGACAGCGAAGTCACCATCGCCATCGTCGGCAAATACACATCGCTTCAGGATTCCTACAAATCACTTGGCGAGGCGCTTGTTCACGGCGGCATCGCCAACAGCGCCAAGGTCAGGATCGAGTGGATCGATTCCGAGCTGTTCGAGAAAGAGGATGCGGCCATCGAGGCGCTGCACCATGTCAGCGGCATTCTGGTGCCGGGCGGTTTTGGCGAGCGTGGCTCTGAAGGGAAGATTCGCGCCATCGAATTTGCCCGCGTGCATCAAATCCCGTATCTCGGCATCTGTTTCGGCATGCAGATGGCGGTGCTGGAAACAGCGCGCAATCTGGCTGGCCTTGCGGGCGCCGGGTCGAGTGAGTTCGGCGAGCCCGAGATCCCGCTTGTCGGCCTGATGACCGAATGGACTTCCGGCAATGAGACATTGCAGCGAAGCTCCGACAGCGATCTTGGCGGCACGATGCGCCTTGGTGCCTATCCATGCCTTCTGACGGAAGGCACGCTGGCGCATGATCTGTACGCCGCGCCCGAGATTTCCGAACGGCACCGGCACCGGTATGAGGTTAATATCGCCTACCGTGACAAGCTGGAGGCTGCCGGCATGACCTTTTCCGGATTGTCGCCGGATGGCAGTCTTCCGGAGATTGTCGAACGGCCGGATCATCCGTGGTTTGTTGGCGTGCAGTTCCATCCGGAGCTGAAATCGAAGCCGTTTGATCCGCATCCGCTGTTCACCGGCTTTGTCGCCGCATCGATGGAAAAATCGCGGCTTGTCTGACATCAGGGCGACCCTGTCGCCATCGGGAGAGAGTGTTATGTCCAGCTTTCACATCGGTGAAATCCCCTGCGGCGGTGACAGTCCGCTGCTGCTGATTGCCGGGCCCTGCCAGGTCGAAGGGCTGGACCATGCGATGATGTGCGCCGAGGCGCTTTCCGCTATGGCCGCTGACGCTGGCATGGGCTTTGTCTATAAATCATCCTACGACAAGGCCAATCGCACCTCGGCTGGAGCGGCGCGCGGGGTCGGTATGGATGAGGGGCTGCGAATCTTCCAGCAGGTCAAGGATGCCATCGGCTGTCCGGTGCTGACTGACGTGCATCTTCCCGACCAGTGCGCCCCGGTCGCCGAGGTGGTGGATGTGCTGCAGATCCCGGCCTTCCTGTGCCGGCAGACCGATCTGGTCGTCGCGGCGGCGGCCACCGGGGCCGTGGTGAACATTAAGAAGGGCCAGTTTCTGGCACCCTGGGACATGCAGCATGTCGCTGCCAAGGTCACAGGTGCCGGCAATGACCGGGTGATGCTGACCGAGCGTGGAACGTCATTCGGCTATAACACGCTGGTATCCGACATGCGGGCATTGCCGCAGATGGCCGCGCTTGGCCATCCGGTGATTTTCGATGCCACGCATTCGGTCCAGCAGCCTGGCGGACTTGGCGGCAGTTCCGGCGGTCAGCGCGAATTCGTGCCGGTGCTGGCGCGCGCCGCGGTCGCCGTTGGTGTTGACGGCCTGTTCATGGAAAGCCATCAGGACCCGGACAGCGCGCCGTCCGACGGCCCCAACATGGTGCCGCTTGATGCCATGCCGGCGGTTCTCGACACACTGCGCCGGATCGACGCCGCACGGCGCGGCTGACATCTGGTGTAAAATTGCAATTTGATGTGCCCGGCGCTATAGCCGTCGCATCGGAAGCCTACATCCCCGGCTCTCAACAGCCACTGACCACGCAACAGAAGGACAACGACAAATGAGTGCCATCGAAGACATCCAAGCCCGCGAGATACTGGATTCGCGCGGCAATCCCACCGTCGAGGTCGATGTTCTTCTGGAAGATGGTGCCTTTGGCCGCGCTGCCGTGCCATCAGGCGCCTCAACAGGCGCGCATGAGGCGGTTGAGCTTCGTGATGGCGACACCGCTCGCTATGGCGGCAAGGGCGTCCTGCGGGCCATCGAGGCCGTGAACATGGATATTTTCGACGCGTTGGTCGGGGCGGATGCTGTCGACCAGGCCGGTCTCGATCAGGCGATGATCGATCTTGACGGCACCGCCAACAAGGGGCGGCTTGGCGCCAACGCCATCCTCGGCGTCTCGATGGCGGCGGCGCGGGCCGCGGCGGACTCCGTCGGTCTGCCGCTCTGGCGCTATCTTGGTGGCGTGCATGCGCATCTTTTGCCGACGCCGATGATGAACATCATGAATGGCGGGGCACATGCCAACAACGCGCTGGATGTACAGGAATTCATGGTGATGCCGGTTGGCGCAGCGCATTTCCCCGATGCCGTGCGCATCGGCGCGGAAATTTTTCACGCACTGAAATCGTTGCTGGCGCAGGCCGGTCATTCGACAGCGGTCGGTGATGAGGGCGGCTTTGCGCCGGCGATCAATTCGACTGACGAGGCGCTTGATTATATCCGGAAATCGATCGAGGCGGCCGGTTGCACCCCCGGCGATGATGTGGTGATCGCCATCGACGCCGCAGCGACCGAGCTGTACAGCGACGGTGCCTATCATCTGGCAGGCGAGGGGCGCAGCCTGTCCTCGCAGGAAATGGTCGATATGTGGACCGCGCTTGTCGCCAATCACCCGATCATTTCGCTCGAGGATCCGATGGATGAGGAGGATTGGGACGGGTTTGCCGCGCTGACAGCCGCCATCGGCGACAAGGTTCAGGTCGTCGGTGACGATCTGTTCGTGACCAATGCCGAACGGCTTGCCCGCGGCATCACCGATGAGGCGGCGAACGCCATCCTTGTGAAGGTCAACCAGATCGGTACGCTGTCGGAAACG
>CBFHRT010000202.1:0-3427 GCA_965658285.1 Puniceispirillaceae bacterium (SeqCode)
ATTCATGCCGCCTTCTTGTTGTAACGACAGGATGCGTTTGAATGGGGAGATGCCAACTGATGCCGAAGCGTGTGTTCACCATACCGATGCTGATGCTGTCGCTGGCCGTTGCGGCCTGCACGACGGCGTCCTCACCACCGCCGCAGCCGGTGTCTGTAAATTCAGCCGGGTTTGAGGCACTGCCACTGAACGCGCGGCGGCTCGAGATCATTGAAAACTGGGAAATGCCGATCAAGCCGCCCTATATCGGCCACCTTCAGCAACCCTATCCCGGCAATCTCGTCTCGCAATGGGCGACACGGGTGCTGTTGCCGGCAGGCGGTAGCGGTGAGATGGTTCTCGACATCACGCGCGCCGCTGTCACCAAGGTCAAGCTGCCACCGCAGACGGGGCTGGCGAACGCGCTGACCGACCAGCAGGACAGCGAGATCAGGGTCGAGTTCGAGGCCCAGCTGATGTGGCTGCAGCCTGTTGGCGGGTCGCAGGCGATGATCAAGCTGGCGGCATCTCATTCGGTGACAATCCCGGAATCATCCTCGGCGAATGATGTGCAGCGCGCGGTGAATGCCTGTCTGAACAAGGCGCTTGCCGGGCTGGACAGTCAGGCCCGCACCGAGCTTGCCAAGCTCGATAATGTCATATTGCCCTGAGGGATGATATTGCCGCGAGGATTGCGGTGAGGGCGAATCCGTCCCGTCTAGCGGTGCCAGAATCCCGGGTTCAGCATCACCAGGACGGTGAACAACTCAAGCCGGCCAAGCAGCATGCCGAACGCCATGATCCATTTCGCCAGATCCGGCAGTGACGAGAAATTGCCCTCGGCGCCAATCAGATTGCCAAGCCCCGGCCCGACATTGCTGATCGAGGTTGCCGCACCTGACAGGGCGGTGATGAAATCAAGACCAAGGGCGCCAAGCAGAATCGCCAGAACGACAAAACAGATGATGTAGAGGTAGAAGAACCCCATCACCGAATCCATCACCTCGTTCGCTACCGGCCGGCGGTTGTAATAGGCGAGGATCACCGCATGCGGGCGCAACAGCCGGCCGATCTGCACGCGCGCCGTTGTCGCCAGCACCTGCAGGCGGAACATCTTGATGCCGCAGGTTGTCGAGCCGCCGCAGCCGCCAATGAACATGGTGATCAGCAGCAGGGTCGAGGCAAAGCCACCCCAGGCCGAGAAATTCGCGCTGCCATAGCCGGTGCCGGTCATGATCGAGACGGCGTTGAAGCTTGCCTGCCGGATGGCGACGGCAACCGGCATGCCATCCTTGCTCAGGAACCAGATCAGCACCAGAACCACTGAAGCCAGAAGGGCCAGGAACCAGCGCACCTGCGGGTCCTGCAGAAGTGGCCGCCAGCCGCCGCGAACCATCGCCAGATAATGCGCGAATGGCAGGCTGCCAACAATCATGCCGAAGATGATGATCCATTCGATGGCCACCGAATCAAAGGCCGCAATCGAGGCTGTCCGTGTCGAATACCCGCCGGTGGCGATTGTCGTCATGGCATGCGCGACAGCGTCGAAATTGCTCATCCCGGCGAATGACAGCATGATCGCCCATGCCGCCGTCAGCCCGGCATAGACAAGCCCGATACCACCGGCAAGCTGGGTCGCGCGGGGCACCACCTTGTCGGCGGTGTCATAGGATTCGGTGCGAAACAGCTGCATCCCGCCAACCGACAGCATCGGCAGCACAGCCATCGCCATGACGATGATGCCGACCCCGCCAAGCCATTGCAGCAGGGCCCGCCAGATCAGGATGCCGGGTGACGCCATCTCGATGCTCTGCAGAACGGTCGATCCGGTGGTGGTGATTCCCGACACCGATTCGAACATGGCGTCGGTGAGGCTGAGCTCCAATTCGCTGAACATGAAGGGTAGCGCGCCAAAAATGCCGATCGAGATCCAGGACCCGTTTGTCAGCAGGAATGCCTGCCGCAGTCCAAGATCGAAACCCTCGCGCTGCGCGGTGGCAAGCCAGACCGAAACGCCAACAAAGGCTGTCAGAAGCGCCGACAGCGCGAAGACCTGCCAATCGGACGACCCGAAATACAGATCGACACACATCGGGATCAGCATTGCCGCCCCCAGAATGGTGGTCAGCAGGCCGAGGATGTTCAGGACCGGTGAGAGGATCATGTCTCGGGCACCCGTTTTTCCCAGTTTGCGGGCCAAGTTCCCGGAAGCATAGACGATCACCCCGCAAGGTCACACAAAAAACCGGAGGCCCGAATAATTCCGCGATTGGTGGTGAAGTGATTGACGTGGTGGCCGCTGCCGGTCGTTACCGCGCGGTGGCCGGTGCCGGCTAGCTGCGCCGTGCCTCGCTCAGGAACCTGTCACGAAGATCACGGTCATCCTGAAAGGCGCCGGTGAAGCTGGTCGTGACCATCGATACATCCGGCTTGTGAACGCCGCGGGTCGTCATGCATTGATGCTGTGCGTCGATCAGCACCGCCACCCCGCGCGGCTGCAGCGCCGTCTGGATGCAGTCGGCAACCTGCGCGGTCAGCGTTTCCTGCGTCTGCAGGCGGTGGGCGAAACTGTCCAGAACGCGGGCCAGCTTTGAAATACCGACAACACGCCGGTCGGGAAGATAGGCGATATGGGCGGTGCCGAGGATCGGCACGAGATGGTGTTCGCAATGGCTCTCCATGCGGATCGAGCGCAGCATCACCATGTCATCATAACCCTCGACCTCTTCGAAGGTGCTGTTCAACAGCGCGGCGGGATCCTCACCATAGCCGGAACAGAATTCCTCCCAGGCGCGCACGACCCGGGCCGGTGTGTCGACCAGCCCCTCGCGCGCCGGCGATTCGCCCATCCAGCGAAGCAATGTCTCGACGGCGGCCTCGGCCTCGTCGCGCGTCGGGCGCGCGGCCATCTGCCGTTCATCAGCCAGCTTGCCGGCCTTGCCGGTCCCGTTCCTGCCGGTCCCGTTCCTGTCGGTCCCATTATCGTATGGTGTCATCACGTTCCTCGTCATGGCCCGCACAATCGATCGTCCGGGTGCGTCCTCGCAAGACGCCGTTTCACCCCAGCCTATATGGCGTTAAAGGCCGGGTAAGGCAACAGGTTAGGCGTCACCGACCTGTTTCTGCTCGACCGGCGTGCCGGGCAAAAGATCTTGCCTTCATCGTCGCAACCTCTAATCTGGCATTTATGCGGGTGTAGCTCAGTTGGTAGAGCACGAGCTTCCCAAGCTCGGGGTCGCGGGTTCGAACCCCGTCGCCCGCTCCACTGTCCAGAACATGACCAGAGCGGATTGACTTGAGCGGATTGACCTGAGCGAATCTTGGCAAACGAAATGGGGCAGGGAAATCCTGCCCCTCGTCATTTCACCAGCTTTCCGCCAGGTTCAGCAGGCAGCCACCGCGCGTTTCGCAATCTCGCGGACAAGATGCGCCCGGTAATCGCCGGAGG
>CBFHRT010000203.1:0-3427 GCA_965658285.1 Puniceispirillaceae bacterium (SeqCode)
GGCCTTGTGGCCGGCTGGCGTCGCGCGGCAAGCATTCTCGAGGCCGAGGAAAGCAAGGCCAAGCAGGTGTTCTCCCCCACTTCCGACCCGCACCTGTTTGTCGAGGATGCCGAAACCGGACTTCATGCAGCGCTCACCGCGCTGCCGGAACCCGGTACGCAGATGCAGACCCGTGACGAGTTGCTTGCAGTCATGCAGTCGCTTGGCGGACTGCGCCAGCCCATCGACAGGTTCTTTGACAGCGTCGTGGTCAATCATGATGACGCAGCGATAAGGCTGAATCGCCTCGGTCTTCTGGCCATGGTCAGGCAGGCCATGCAACGGGTCGCGGATTTCTCCAGACTAGAGGGGTAACGGATCAATGAACGACAGTTCGATGCAGTGGGTTTACAGTTTTGGCGCAAGCGGCAGCGATGGTGACAGCAGCATGCGCAATCTGCTTGGCGGCAAGGGCGCCAATCTGGCGGAGATGAGCGGCATCGGTCTGCCGGTGCCGCCGGGTTTCACAATCTCGACCGAAGTGTGCACCCGTTATTACGACAATGACCGCACCTATCCCGAGACGCTTGGCGGTCAGGTGGCCGATGCGGTGGCGCGGATCGAGGCCGAGACCGGCGCCCGCTTTGCCGATCCCGGCAACCCGCTTCTGGTCTCGGTGCGCTCCGGTGCGCGCGCCTCCATGCCCGGAATGATGGATACGGTGCTCAATCTTGGTCTGAATGACGACACGGTTGCGGGGCTGGCCCGGCGGGCCGATGACAAGCGCTTCGCCTATGACAGCTACCGCCGCTTCATCCAGATGTATGCCGATGTCGTGATGGAGGTTGATCACGGGCTGTTCGAGGACGAGCTGGAAGAGCTGAAACTTCGCTGTGGCGTCTTTGATGACACCGGGCTGACAGGCGATAATCTGGAAACGCTGGTCGCCACCTACAAGACGATTGTCGAGGACGAGGCCGGCCGGCCATTCCCGCAGGACCCGCATGACCAGCTGTGGGGCGCCATTGGTGCCGTGTTCAACAGCTGGATGAATGCGCGCGCCACCACCTATCGCCGGCTCAACAACATTCCGGCAAGCTGGGGAACGGCGGTGAATGTGCAGGCTATGGTGTTTGGCAATATGGGGGATGACTGCGCCACTGGCGTTGCCTTCACCCGCGACCCGTCGACTGGCGAGAACGCCTTTTATGGTGAGTATCTGATCAATGCCCAGGGCGAGGATGTCGTTGCCGGCATTCGCACGCCGCTGCCCTTGACGACGGCGGCCCGCGCCAATGGCGGCGGTGATGATCTGTCGATGGAAGAGGCGATGCCGGATGTGTTCGGCCAGCTCGACAAGGTGCGCGCGCAGCTCGAGACGCATTACACCGACATGCAGGATCTCGAATTCACCGTGCAGAAGGGCAAGCTGTATATGCTGCAGACCCGCAGTGGCAAGCGGACCGCCGCGGCGGCGCTGCGCATGGCGGTGGAAATGGCCGAAGAGGGGCTGATCAGCCGCGACGAGGCGTTGCTGCGGATCGATCCGATCGCCCTTGACCAGCTGCTTCATCCGACGCTCGATCCGGACGCGCCGAAGACGGTGATCACGCAGGGGCTGCCGGCCTCGCCGGGCGCCGCTGCCGGCGAGATCGTCCTGACCGCCGACAAGGCCGAGGAAATGGCCGCAAACGGTCACCAGGTGATCCTTGTCAGGCTGGAGACAAGCCCTGAGGACATTCACGGCATGCATGCCGCTGCCGGCATTCTGACGGCGCGCGGCGGCATGACAAGCCACGCCGCCGTGGTCGCGCGCGGCATGGGGCGGGCCTGTGTGTCCGGTGCTGGCGAGGTCCGGTTCGACGAGGTCAATAACAAGGTCTTTGTTCGCGACCAGGAACTGTCCGAGGGTGACACCATCACCATCGATGGCGGAACTGGCGAGGTGTTTCTTGGCCGTGTCGATACCATCCAGCCCGAAATGTCCGGTGCCTTCGCGACGATTATGGAATGGGCCGATGACATTCGCCGCATGGCTGTGCGCACGAACGCCGAAACGCCGGCCGATGCGCGCACCGCCGTCGGCTTTGGCGCCGAGGGAATCGGCCTGTGCCGGACCGAGCATATGTTCTTTGATGTCGACCGGATCATCGCCATGCGCGAGATGATCATGGCGGTCGACAGCGAGGGCCGTGAGGCGGCGCTTGCCAAGTTGCTGCCGATGCAGCGTCAGGATTTCGAGGAATTGTTCACCATCATGGCCGGGCTGCCGGTGACGATCCGTCTACTCGACCCGCCACTTCATGAATTCCTGCCGCATTCCGCGGACGAACTTGCCGATGTCGCGGCGGCGGCCGGTATCTCGCCGGAAACAGCCCGGCAACGTTCGCTGAAACTGTCGGAATCGAACCCGATGCTGGGGCATCGTGGCTGCCGTCTTGCCGTGACCTATCCGGAAATCTGCCGGATGCAGGCGCGGGCCATTTTCGAGGCCGCCACCGCCATTGCCGGCAAGGGCGGTGAGGCACCGGTTCCCGAGGTGATGATCCCGCTTGCCGCCACCGCAAAGGAGCTGGAGCTGTGCAAGGCGGTGATTGATTCCGAGGCCGAGGCGGTGATGGCCGAAACCGGCATCAGGATCGAATATCTTGTCGGCACGATGGTTGAACTGCCGCGCGCCGCCGTCTGTGCGGGTGATCTTGCCACGAAGGCGGAATTCTTCTCATTCGGCACCAATGATCTGACGCAGACGGCGCTCGGGATCAGCCGTGATGATGCCGGTGCCTTCATGCATGCCTATACGGACGCGGAAATCTATCCGATCGACCCGTTTGTCTCGATTGACCGCGAGGGTGTCGGGGCGCTGGTGCGGATGGGCGCCGAACGGGGCCGCGCATCGCGTGACGGGCTGAAGCTTGGCGTCTGCGGCGAGCATGGCGGCGATCCGGCGTCAATTGCCTTCTTTGAAGAGGTCGGGCTGGATTATGTGTCCTGTTCGCCCTACCGCGTGCCGGCGGCCCGCCTTGCCGCGGCGCAGGCGGCGATCCGCCAACGCGGCTGACCGACTCATCCGGGCAAACAAAAAGGCCGGGACATCCCGGCCTTTTTCATGCGCCCGGCCTGCTGTCGCCAGACGCCAATATCGATGCGACGGCTTACTTGATGCCGAGGTTCGAGAACCGCTTGTTGAAGCGTGCCACCTGCCCGCCCGAATCGACGATCCGGTGCTGACCTGTCCAGGCAGGATGCGTCTTCGGGTCGATATCAAGCTTCAGCACGTCACCAGGCTTGCCCCATGTCGAACGGGTCTTGCGCTCGCTGCCGTCGGTCATCACGATGGTGATTTCGTGATATTCGGGATGGATATCCTTTTTCATAACATGCTCCTGCCAATCGGCCCATCATATCGGCCTGTCTAATCGGCCTGTAGTATCGGCCTGTAGTATCG
>CBFHRT010000204.1:0-3351 GCA_965658285.1 Puniceispirillaceae bacterium (SeqCode)
GGTCTCGAAGAGCTTTGGCGATGTCGAGGTCATCCCGCCGCTGGATCTGGAGATCGAGGATGGCGAGTTCGTCGTCTTTGTCGGGCCTTCAGGCTGCGGCAAATCCACCCTGCTGCGCCTGATTGCCGGGCTTGAGGATGTGACATCCGGGCAGGTGCTGATCGACGGTGTCGACGCAACCGCCATTCCGCCGGCCCGGCGGGGGCTGGCGATGGTGTTCCAGTCCTATGCCCTGTACCCGCACATGTCGGTTCGCAAGAATATCGCCTTTCCGCTGCGCATGGCCGGTCTGGGAAAGGCCGAACAGGAACGCCGCGTCGAGGATGCGGCAAAGGTGCTGAACCTCACCGAATATCTCGACCGCCGCCCCGGCCAGCTGTCAGGTGGCCAGCGCCAGCGTGTCGCCATTGGCCGGGCCATTGTCCGCGAGCCGACGGCGTTCCTGTTTGATGAGCCGCTATCGAACCTCGATGCAGCACTGCGTGTCGGCATGCGGCTGGAAATCAGCGAACTTCACAAGCGCCTGTCGACGACAATGATCTATGTCACCCACGACCAGGTGGAAGCCATGACGATGGCCGACAAGATCGTGGTTCTGCAGGACGGCCTGATCGAACAGGTCGGCAGTCCGCTGGAACTCTACCGCACCCCCCAGAACACCTTTGTTGCCAGTTTTATCGGCTCGCCGCGGATGAACCTTCTGAATGGCACCGAAGCCGCGAGGCACAACGCCCATACCATCGGCATCCGGCCTGAGAACATCACCATCTCGACGAAAAAGGGCGGGTGGGAAGGCGTTGTCGGCGTCTCCGAACATCTCGGCTCCGACACTTATTTTCACGTCAATTGTCCGGGATTTGCCGAACCGCTGACAGTCAGGGCCAGCGGCGCAATGGAGCTTACATATGGCAGCACCGTGTACCTTACCCCCGATCTTGCGCATCTGCATCGCTTTGATCAGAACGGGCTGCGCCTGACATGACGCGGCTTGCTGGCAAGACAGCGCTGATTACAGGCGCGGCACGGGGCATTGGCTGTCATTTCGCACAGGCCTTTGCCCATGAGGGCGCGTGCGTTGCGCTGGCCGATATCGATATCGAACGCGCCAGCAAGGCGGCAGCCGAGATTGGCGATGCGGCGATACCCGTCCAGATGGACGTCACAGATCAGGCCAGCATCGACGCGGCGGTAGCCATGGTCACGGGCGAATTTGACGGCATCGATATCCTGATCAACAACGCGGCCGTCTTTACCGCCGCGCCGATCACCGACATCACCCGTGCCGATTATCATCAGGTGTTCGAAATCAATGTCGCCGGAACGCTGTTCACGATGCAGGCGGTGGCAAGGCAGATGATCGACCGCGGCACGGGTGGCAGGATCATCAATATGGCAAGCCAGGCAGGCCGACGCGGCGAGCCGCTTGTCGCGGTCTATTGTGCGACCAAGGCGGCCGTCATCAGCCTGACCCAGTCGGCCGCGCTGAACCTGATCCAGTATGGCATCAATGTGAACGCCATCGCCCCCGGCGTTGTCGATGGCGAGCATTGGGACGGTGTCGATGCCCTCTTTGCGAAATATGAATATAAGGCGCGAGGCCAGAAGAAACGCGAGGTCGCCGCCGCCGTCCCGTTCGGACGGATGGGCCGCCCCGAAGACCTTGCTGGCATGGCTGTGTTTCTGGCGAGTGACGAAGCCGAATATATCGTCGCCCAGACCTATAATGTGGATGGCGGACAATGGATGAGTTGATGGAAGTTGCCGGCACGGAAATCAACGCCACGGCGCTGAGCAATTCCACCCTTGGCGACTTGTCCGGCATGGCGGCGCTGCCACAATATGACCGCGCTGACATGACACCGGGCATCGTTCATATCGGTGTCGGCAATTTCCACCGTGCGCATCTTGCCTGGTATGTTCACCGGTTGATGCAGCAGGGCGTCGCCAGCGACTGGGCCATAATCGGCGCCGGAGTCCGGGAGCATGACCGGATGATGCGCCAGCGTCTGCTGGCCCAGGACTGTCTGACCACCCTGATCGAACTCGATCCCGATGGCGGCAAGGCTACCGAAATCATTGGGTCAATGATCGACTATCTTCCTGTCGAGGCCGACAATGCCGCGCTGGTCAGCGCCATGGCCGACCCACGCATCCGGATTGTGTCGATGACCATCACCGAGGGCGGCTACTATATCGACCCGGATACCGGCGGGCTGGACACAGCGCATGCCGATATTTGTCACGATGCCGCAGATCCGGCACGCCCGCGCACGGCCTTTGGCGCCATTGTTGCCGCGCTTCGCCTGCGGCGCGAAGCCGGGACGGGCCCGTTCACGGGTCTCTGCTGTGACAATCTTCAGGGGAATGGGGCGATCCTGCGGCAGACTGTGATCGGTCTTGCGCGTCTGTCCGACCCGGATCTTGCCGACTGGATTGGCAGCCAGTGTTCATTCCCCAATTCGATGGTCGATTGCATCGTGCCGGCAACCGGGCCGATCGAGAGGCAGCTTGCCAGAACCATCGGTGTGGATGACGCCGCGCCAGTCACACACGAGAATTTCCGCCAATGGGTCATCGAGGATGATTTCTGCGCCGGACGGCCAGACTGGGATCTTGTTGGCGCCGAGTTTTCGGACAGCGTGCATCAGTTCGAGGCCCGCAAAATCCGCATGCTGAATGGCGGCCATCAGATCATCGCCAATATCGGCGAGCTGATGGGCATCGATACCATTTCCAAGGTGATGGAGAACCCGACGATCCACGCCCTGTTCGGCAAAGTGCAGACCGAGGAAATCATGCCGCATGTGCCACAGACCAAAGGCATCACGGCAGCGGCGTATCTCGACATGATCGACAAACGCTTTGCCAATCCGGCGATTGTCGACACGGTCCGCCGGGTTGCCTTTGACGGGTCGGCGCGGCATGTCGGCTTCCTGCTGCCATCGGTGCGCGACGGGCTTGCCGCTGGCGTCTCGGTGACGGGGCTGGCCCTTGTCGAGGCATTGTGGGCACGCATGTGCGCCGGAACGCGCGAGGATGGCAGCATTATCGAAGCCAATGACCCACTATGGGATCTGCTGACCACCACGGCGGCACAGGCCAGAACCCGTCCGCTGGCCTGGCTTGAGATGACCCATATCTATGGCGATCTGGCAGGCCAGCCGCGTTTCGCCAAGGCCTTTGAAGGCTGGCTGACAAGTCTCTATCAAGCCGGTGTTGAGGACACGGTGCGCCGCTATCTGGGTCTGTCCAGCCGGAACTGACAGTATTCGCGCCCAAAATCAGGCCCCAAATCAGGCCCCAGATCAGGCCTACATAGCTCCCGGGATCACCCTCAAGAGTGCCGGGGTG
>CBFHRT010000205.1:0-3344 GCA_965658285.1 Puniceispirillaceae bacterium (SeqCode)
ACCAGCATCGCAAACAGGATCTGCGCCGCAATCAATCTGCGCAGCGCACGCAGAATTGTCCTGTCATCCGCCTCACCGCCGCTCTGATTGAACGTGCGGGCCTGGCGCACCCGATTGCCATAGCGGCGTGGCCCGGCCAGCCAGACATCCAGCGCCCCGGCCATCGCCGCCTCCGGCCAACCGGCATTTGGCGAGGCGTGATGACGGCCATCCTTCAACATCACCCGCAGGGTCGCGATGCCGCGTCCACGCAGCGCGGCAGCACCGCAGATCAACAAGGCTGTCAGCCGTGCCGGCACGATATTCAGCGCGTCATCGAGCCGTGCCGCCGCACAGCCAAAGGCAAAATGGCGGGCATTGCGATAGCCGATCATGCTGTCTGCCGTATTGACAAGTTTATAGACAAACAGGCCTGGCAGCCCGGCGACAAGAAACCATAATGCCGGTGCGATCACGCCGTCAGACAGGTTCTCGGCACCGGTTTCGATGGCGGCGCGGGCAATCTCGGCCTCGTTCAGATGGCTGGTGTCACGCCCGACAATCATGCTGACAGCGTGGCGCGCCGGCGCGACACCATCGCCCAGAGCGTCCGCCACGGCGCGGATATGTTCGTCAAGCGACCGCGCGGCAAGCATCACCGCCAGAATGATCCCGGCCATGATCGCACCGCCGAAGGACAGCATCACGCCAAGGCCGGCGGCGCTCAGCGCCAGTAGCGCTATCGCAACACCGCCGCGGCTGCGGCGGCTGCGTCCGGTCATCCCAATCCGCCGGTTCCAGCGCCGGTCGAACCAGGAAATGGCGCGTCCCATGATCACCACCGGATGCGGGAGACGCCGCCACAGGATGTCGGGCTCGCCGATCAGCCAGTCCAGTGCCAGCGCGACAAGCAGAATGGCGGCACGAAAGGCCAGCGCCGACAGGCTGAATAGCAGCAGTGGAAGGGGGTCGAACATTTGCGCCATAATTCAACTTTGGTCGCATTGGTGCAATTGTTTTCGCGGTGGCGCTGTAATATGAAGTCTCGGTCGGTGGACTTGGCGACAAGATGAGAACGACCCCGGTGAGGCGGACCCAGACAGGGCGCCAATTCCGGGCCTCGGACCCGAAGGCAGACGGTTGCGTGACACGCACCCCGCGCTGGCTTGTCGTTTCGCCCCTCCAAAGACCTGACGGACCCGAGGTGAAACAATGACTCTTCTGAATTTTCCGAGAATGACCAAAATTCCCAAACTGCCCACCATTCCGAAGGTGGCAGCCATTGGCCTTGCCTCTGTGACGACGCTGTTTGGTGGCATGTCGGCCGCACTGGCGCATTGGGGGCATCTCGGCGAGGTGGCTGGTCACGGTCATTTCATCGGCGCGGCGTGTGGCGCGGCGGCGGCCGTGCTGGCGGCGGCGCTTGTGATCAAGGGCCGGGTTCAGGCCGACAGCGAGGAAGATACCGCCGCGGCAGATAGCGGCACTGACAGCGAGCCTGAAGGAGAGCGGACAGATGCATGAAGCTGGCGACAAGAAATTCGGGGTGATGATCTGTGGCCACGGGTCGCGGTCGAAATCGGCGGTGACCGAATTTGCCGTTCTGGCGGAAAAACTGGCGCCGCTGTTCCCTGACTGGCCGGTCGAATATGGCTATCTCGAATTCGCCACGCCGGTCATCAAGACCGGGCTCGACAAGCTTCGGGAGCAGGGGGTCAATCACGTGCTGGCGGTGCCGGGAATGCTGTTCGCCGCCGGCCATGCGAAGAACGACATCCCCTCGGTGCTGAACACCTATGCCGCGGAACACGGGATCACCATCCAGTATGGCCGTGAGTTGGCGATTGACCTGCAGATGCTGCAGGCGGCAGGGGACCGTGTTGCCGATGCCATCGCCGCCGCCGATGCCGAACATGGTGTCGTCGATCGGGCCGATACCTGTCTTGTGGTGATCGGCCGCGGTGCATCCGATCCGGACGCCAATTCGAACATCTCGAAGATTTCACGGATGCTGTGGGAAGGCATGGGGTTTGGCTGGGCCGAGGTTGGCTATTCCGGCGTGACCTTCCCGCTTGTCCAGCCGTGCCTTGAGCATGTGGTCAAGCTTGGGTTCAAGCGCGTCGTCGTGTTCCCCTATTTCCTGTTTTCCGGCATCCTGATTGACCGCATCTACGGCTTTACCGACGAGGTGGCGGCGGCCCATCCCGGAACCGAATTCGTCAAGGCTGGCTATCTGAACGATCATCCGAAGGTGATCGCCACCTTTGCCGATCGCGTGCGTGAAATCCTCGATGGCGAAAACAACATGAACTGCGCCCTGTGCAAGTACCGCGCGCAGGTTCTGGGGTTCGAGAACGAGGTTGGCCTTGCTCAGGAAAGTCACCACCATCATGTCGAGGGGCAGGGCGTCTCGGCGCCGGGAAGCAATGTCGAGGATTGCCCGCTGTGCGATCACTTCTGCACCGGGGCCTGCCGTCTGAGCCAGGATCATGACCACCATCACGGGCATGATCACGGGCATGATCATGGGCATTCGCACGATCACGGGCATGACCATCATCACCATCCCTATCCGCATGCCAAGCACCCGCTGGGGCCGGAATCCGTTCGCAATCGCAAGCCGGGTGGCAAGTAAGTCCGGCTGATGGAATCCTATCTGAAAGACCCGCAGGCGATTTACGAAGCCTCCTTCGCCATCGTCCGCGAGCGGACCGCGCTGGACGGGGTGCCTGCCGACCTCCACGAGGTGGCGGTGCGCGTTGTTCATGCCTGCGGCATGCCGGATATCGTGACCGACATTACCGCATCGGATGATTTCGTCACCGGCGCGCTGGCGGCGTTGCGGGATGGCGCGCCGTTGATCTGCGACTGCGCCATGGTCGCCAGCGGCATCACCCGCCGCTTTCTGCCCGCCAGCAATGACGTGACGGTGACGCTGAATGATGACCGTGTGCCGGCACTGGCTGCCGATCTGCAGACAACGCGCTCGGCGGCGGCGGTCGATCTCTGGCGGGATGATATGGCTGGCGCGGTGATCGTCATCGGCAATGCGCCGACGGCGTTGTTCCGCTGTCTTGAGGTGATCTCGGACGGCGGACCGCGGCCAGCCGCCATCA
The DNA here is from genome assembly GCA_965658285.1 of Puniceispirillaceae bacterium (SeqCode). Classification (GTDB taxonomy): domain Bacteria; phylum Pseudomonadota; class Alphaproteobacteria; order Puniceispirillales; family Puniceispirillaceae; genus UBA8309. Next base: position 3,096 of record CBFHRT010000205.1, read on the forward strand.
TCGGATGTCCGGTGGGATTTGTCGGCGCCGCCGAAAGCAAACAGGCGCTGGCGGAACATCAGGCTGGCGTGCCCTATTTCGCCATTCAGGGGACGCGAGGTGGCTCGGCAATGGCCTCATCGGTGGTCAACGCTCTGGCCATTGCCTGCGCCAGGTCTGCGGAATGATGGCGCGCCCACCTGACATTGGCCCACCTGTCATTCGCCCGCCTGTGATTCGCCCTCTTGTCATTGGTGTCGATGAAAGCGG
>CBFHRT010000206.1:0-3320 GCA_965658285.1 Puniceispirillaceae bacterium (SeqCode)
TGTACCTTGTCCAACGACCTCATCGAATCCCTTCGTGATATTGTCGGTGATCCGGGGCTGAAGACCACCGGCGACGAGACCGCATCCTTCCTTACCGACTGGCACGGCCAGTATCACGGCCAGGCACTTGCCGTGGTGATGCCTGAGTCGACCGCGCAGGTATCACAGGTGATGGCTTTTGCCGATGCGCATGACATCGTTGTTGTGCCGCAAGGCGGCAATACCGGCTTTATGGGCGGTGCCACGCCGGATTCATCCGGCCACAGCATCGTTCTGTCACTGCGGCGGATGAACCGCATCCGCGAGATCGACCCCACCAACATGTCGATGACCGTCGAGGCAGGGTGCGTGTTGCAGACACTGCACGAGGCCACCGAGGCCGAGGGGCTGTATTTTCCACTGAACCTCGCTGCCAAGGGGAGTTGCACGATCGGCGGCAATCTTGGCACCAATGCCGGCGGCCTGAATGTCGTTCGCTATGGCACGACGCGCGAGCTGACGCTTGGCGTCGAGGTTGTGCTGATGGGGGGACGCGTCCTCAACCTTCTCAGCGGCCTTCGCAAGGACAATACCGGCTATGACCTTCGGCATCTCTTTGTCGGCTCGGAAGGCACGCTTGGCGTCATCACCGCGGCGACGATGAAGCTGTTCCCGCAACCTGTTGCGCGCGCCACCGCCTTTGCAGAGGTACGCGATGTGGACGCCGCGGTGCAGCTGCTGCACCGTCTGCAGGCGGCATCAGGCGGCGGGGTCGAGGCGTTCGAGCTGATCCCGGCCGATATCCTGCATGTGCTTTACCGGCACTTCCCTGATATCCCGCAGCCGCTTGCCACCCGCGGCGCGATGAATGTGCTGATGGAAATTGCCAGCACCAATCCGGCCAGCGGCATTGCCGACGAGACCGGCGAGGCACCGCTACAGACCATTATCCAGGACACGCTGGCAGGCGCCTTCGAGGATGGGTTGGTGGTCGATGCCACCATCGCCAACAGCGAGGCACAGCGCCGCGCGCTATGGGATGTTCGCGAGATGGCCCCGGAATCGCATAAGCGATCACAGGGTGTGGCGCGGTCCGATATTTCACTGGCGCAATCGGCGCTCGCCCCGTTCTATGCCGAGATGGTCACCGGGGTGAAAGCCATCGACCCGAATCTGTGGATATGTGGCTATGGCCATATCGGCGATGGCAATCTGCATTTCAATCTTGTGGCTGATGAACGAAGCAACAGCGATTTCGCCGAGAAAAAAGAGGACCTTTACGATCTGATCTATGACAAGGTCGCCAAATATGGCGGGTCGATCAGCGCCGAACACGGCATTGGCCAGACCAAGCGCGCGCAGCTTGCCAAGGTAAAGGCACCGGAAGTTCTCGATGTCATGAAGGCCATCAAGGCCTCAATCGATCCCAAGAATTTGATGAATCCGGGTAAGGTAATCTGACCCGCACTGGCGTTCTGCAGGTTCCGGAACGATAACTCTGTTCGGGACAGCAAATCTGGAGGTCTTCATGCCAAAGCCACAATCATCAGAAGCGGTTCTTGCCTTCTGGTTCGAGGACAGCGCCCCCGAGCAATGGTACAAGAAGGACGCGGCATTCGATGAGGCCATACGCGACAGATTCGAGATAACCGTAACGGCAGCGCTGGCCTCACGCCTTGATGGCTGGGCCGACAGCGCGGAAGGTTGCCTGGCGCTGATCATTCTCCTCGACCAGTTCACCCGCAACATCTATCGCGACAGCCCGCGCGCCTTTTCCGGCGATGACATGGCGTTGGCGCTGAGCCTGCGCTGTATCGATCGCGATTATCTTGCGCATGAAGACGCCACCTGGCGGCAATTCATGCTGATGCCGATGATGCATAGCGAGGACCTTGCCATTCAGGAACGCTCACTGCCACTCTTCGAGCGTCTGACGAATCCGTTGACCCACGAATATGCGGTGAAGCATCGCGACATTGTCGCGCGCTTTGGCCGATTTCCGCATCGCAACGCCATTCTCGGACGACCCTCCAGTGACGAGGAGATCGCGTTCCTGAAACAGCCGGGATCATCCTTCTGACAGCCTCAAGGCTGGTCTTCACAGCGTGGACAGCGCGTCGATTGCCTGTTGTGGCGTCACGTCGGCGACCTTGTCCTGCCTGAGCCATCCAGCGCGCCGGCCAACCGGCGCCGACATCGATGGGTCGGTGTCACCACCCATCACCATCAGGGTGGGAACACCCGTCCTTGCCGCCAGAAAGACCGGCCCCGTGTCGTTCCCGACCACCGCATGCGCGCGCCCGAACAATGCCGCCAGCGCATCAAGGCTTGTCCGGCCCACCATGTCGACACAGGCCGGCGCGTCCTGCAGGACCGCATCGGCTGCCACGCGATCGGCGGCTGTGCCGACAATCACCACCTTGCGACCGTCTGCGATAAAGCTGTTCGCCAGCACCGCAAAGCATGATGCCGGCCAGCGCTTGCCCGGCTTTGCGGGCGAGCATCCCGGCACAAGAACCAGCGCGTCCTTGCCCTCGGTGACCTTTTCATCGGGAGTAAGCCAGTCAAGCGACGCTGTCACGGTCCTGTCTCCCCCCGCCATTGCAATGGCCACCTTCATCCTGTCGGCATTGTTCACGCCAGCGAAATCCGGATAGGGATCGCTGGCGCCCGGCGCGGTGCCAAACCATCGTGTTGTCGCCGGTGTCAGAAATTGATGATAGCGCGCGGTGCGCCGGCTGCATTGCAGATCGAGGATCATATTCCAGTCGGCCTGCAACAGGCGCCGCATGCCCAGCAACCGGGGCAAATTCAACGCCGATGCCCGCCGATCCTCGACAACGTCATCGAACCAGGGCGCGCGGCGTGTCAAACCGGAGAAAGCAGGCGATGTCAGCAAGGTGATATGCGCATCCGACCTGCCGGCACGAAGACCGGCAAAGGCATCAAACCCCTGCACCAGATCGCCAAGGGCACCATGCTTGATCACCAGTATACGCTGCTTTTTCACACCGGCCCCTTCTTCATCCTTTGCGATTAAAAAGCCCTGCCTGCACGCAAAGCCTGTTGTCTTGTCAAGGCTGTAGCATAGAATGACGAAGGCCCACCATCAATCATGCCAACAGGACCTTGCCGCTTCATGACATCCGACACACCAGCGGAGACAGCCTCGCTTGCCACCATCACGCCGCCGCCCCGCATTGATGTCCTTCTGCCATCAAAGGAGCGGTTCGGACCGGCAAATGCAGGCGCCATCTCCGGTGTCGTCCTTGACCAGATTCGCAACAGCGCGACGCCTGATTGCTTCCGCATTGTCGGCACCGCTGTCGAGCAGCCATTTG
>CBFHRT010000207.1:0-3293 GCA_965658285.1 Puniceispirillaceae bacterium (SeqCode)
CTTGTAACAAAGTCTTTCTGCGACTATATAACGCGCAGACAGGATATCACGCAGCCAGGGCGATTTTCCGGGCGGTTTTTCGGGCAGATTTTCGGGCAGTTTTTCCGGCGATGGATTTATGAAATTTAGAGCTTCTTACATATGGGCAGCGCTGGTGGCACTAGCTGTCATCGGCTGGATGGCATCGGGCAAATTCAATAACCCGATGGCGGATGGTGTGTCCGGACCGGAGGGGTCAGACACCATTGCCGCGGCGGACATGCAGGATGACGCCGGTCAGGCCACGCCTGCGGCGGCTGACAATACGCCCCGGATTTCGGCCGTTACGGTAACCAACAGTGCCGTGCGCCGGTCGGTTCGCGCCAGTGGTGTGACGCAGCCGAAAGCGATTGTGACCGTGTCGGCGGAAATTGCCGGTACGGCGCGCAAGGTGCCGGTCAGCGAGGGAAGCGCCATTGCCGGTGGTGATGTTCTGGTGGCCCTGAACACGACAACCCTGCCGGTGCGGATCGAGGCGGCAAAAGCCGAGATCGCCGCCGCCCAGACAGCCTATGATACGGCAATGGAACAGGCGCGCGGCACCTATGAGGAAGAACGCGCCGCCGCCCAGGCGATGCTCGAGGTGGCACGGCAGCGTCTGGAAATCTCGCAGAAACTGGCCTCGCAGAATTTCAGCGCGCCGGTTGAACAGGCGCAGCTGAAAGCCGATTATGAAAATGCGCGGATGGCGTTGGCGCGGATCGATCTGGCGAAGAATCACAAATCCGAGGTCGACATCTCGCAAAGCCAGGCTCGTCTTGCGACGGCGAAATCCAATCTTGCCGTGCTTCGCGACCAATTGAAGAAATCGACCATCACCGCGCCGACAGGCGGTTGGCTCGAAACTGTGTCGATCGATGTCGGCGAACAGGTTGGGGCCGGCACGCCGGTGGCAACGATCCTCAATATGGACGAGGTGAAGATCATTGTCGGCGTGCCGCAGACGGATATCGCGCAGATTTCGGTTGGTGATCAGGTCAGTGTCGATGTGGCCGGGGCCGGCAAACGTGACGGCGCGGTGTCACGTATCGCCGCCATTACCAGCTCGACAACGCGCACTTTCGATGTCGAGGTCACGGTTCCGAACCCGGACCGCACATTGCGCGCCGGGATGAGCGTCGAGGCGACGATCGATGTCGGCTTCCAGCCTGCCTTCGGCATGTCGCCGGCGCATCTGTCGGTCGCCGGTGACGGTTCGCTGACGGCAAAGGTCAGCGACAATGGCATTGTGCGTGTCGTGACAGTCGATCTGGTGCGCTCGGGCGTCGAACAGGTTTTCGTCTCGGGCCTTGCCGATGGCGACACACTGCTGACGTTTGGCCAGGCCTTTGTCGAGGCCGGTGACGCGGTTCGACTCGATATGGGCAGGCTCGATATGGACTCGACCTCATGAATGCGGTGATCAGCGCCGCCTTCTCGCGCACCGGGGCGGTTGTCCTCGGGTTGATCCTGCTATGCGCCTTCGGGGTGAAGTCCTATATCGACATTCCGAAGGAAGCCAAGCCGGACATTGATATTCCGGTTGCCTATGTATCGGTCAATTATGACGGCATCTCGCCGGAGGATGCCGAGCGGCTGCTGGTCAAGCCACTGGAGAAGCATCTTCGCACCGTCGAGGGTCTCGATGCGATGTCGTCGGTGGCGTCCGAGGGCTATGGCGCGGTCACGCTGGAATTCACTGCCGGTGAGGATATCGACCTCGCGATTGCCGATGTGCGGCAGGCGGTTGACGATGCCAAGCCTGACCTGCCGGGCGAGGCGGATGAGCCGAAAGTGACCGAGGTCAGCCTGTCGCTGTTCCCGATTCTGACGGCAGCGCTCTACGGGCCGGTATCCGAACGCGACATGGTTCTCGCGGCGCGCGACATCAAAGACCGTCTTGAAGCGCTGGAAGGCGTTCTTGAGGTTGAGATTGGCGGCGACCGCGAGGAGGTTCTGGAAATTCTTCTCGATGCCGCGGCGATCGAGGCTTACGGGCTCGACCCGGCGGCGGTTATCAGGCTCGTCAGCGGCAACAACCAGCTTGTCACCGCCGGTGCCATCGATGATGGTGGCGGGCGTCTGTTGGTCAAGGTGCCCGGCGTGATCGAGACCATTGATGATCTGGTCAATATGCCGGTGCAGGCGCGCGACGATTCGACCATCACCTTTGGCGATATCGCGGTGGTGCGGCGCGCCTTCCGTCAGGCCGAGGGCTGGTCGCGGGTGAATGGCGAGCCGGCGGTGGTGCTGGATGTGCGCAAGCGTGTCGGCTCCAACATCATCAAGGTTGTGGAATCGGCGCGGGCGGTGATCGATGCCGAGGCGCCGAAGATCGGCGAGGGCGTCAAGGTCACCTATCTGTTCGATGATTCGAAGGATGTCCGCAACCTGCTGAGCGACCTTGGCAATAACGTTGCCGCCGCGGTGATCATCGTCATGGTAATCGTGCTGGCGGTCCTCGGCATCCGCAACGCAACGCTTGTCGGCCTTGCCATTCCGGGATCCTTTTTCGTCGGCATCAGCATTCTGAACATGATGGGCGTGACGATGAACATCATCGTCCTGTTCTCGTTGATCCTTGTCGCTGGCATGCTGGTCGACGGGGTCATTGTGACGACCGAATATGCCGACCGGCAGATCGCCATGGGGGCGACCCGGCGCGAGGCCTATCGGCGCGGCGCCCAGCGCATGGCCTGGCCAATCATTTCCTCGACCGTGACCACGCTGATGGTCTTCATGCCGCTGCTGGTCTGGCCGGGCATCGTTGGCCAGTTCATGAAATATCTGCCGATCACGGTGATCTGCGTGCTGACGGCCTCGCTGTTCATGGCGCTTATCTTCATTCCGGTGCTTGGCGGGATGATCGGCAAGAAATCGGTGCCGCGCGGCGCCATTTCGGCAACCGCGCCGCGAAGCTATCGCTGGCTTCTGAAAAAGGCGATCCGCTTTCCGGTCCTGACGATGGGGACGGTCCTCGGCATCATCATTGCCAGCTTTGTCGGCTATGGCAGCGCCGGGCTTGGCGTGTCCTTCTTCCCCGATATTGAGCCTGATCAGGCGCAGGTCCAGGTGCTGGCGCGCGGCGATCTGTCGGCCAAGGAACGCGACACGTTGGTCAATAGCGCCGAAACCTCGATCCTGCCGGTCGACGGGGTGCAGGATTTCTATGCCCGCTCGTTCCGCCCCGGTGGCGGCGGTAACCAGACACCGCGCGATTCCGTCGGCACCATTCGCACCGTGTTTTCCGACTGGAACGAGCGTGACAAGGCGGC
>CBFHRT010000208.1:0-3278 GCA_965658285.1 Puniceispirillaceae bacterium (SeqCode)
TGGCGGCGGCGCTTCGCGGCGAGGTGATCCGTGTGTCAGCGGTTGAAGGCGGCGGTGATGTCGGGCCTGTATCCTCCGGCACCCGCATCTTTCTCGGTGACGAGATCGAGGTCGCGTCGGACGGCAGGATGCAGATCATGCTTCTTGATGAGACGGTTTTCACGCTGGGAAGCGGCGCCAGGCTGACGATGGATGAATTCGTCTATGATCCGGCAACGCAGTCGGGGTCCATGACAACGCAGATCACCAAGGGCGCCTTCAGGTTTGTCTCGGGCAAGCTGGCCAAATCCAGCCCGGAGGCTATGAAGGTCAAGCTCCCTTCGGCAAGCCTCAGCATCAGGGGCACCCAGGTCGCCGGCATCGTCGATGAGGAAGGCGGCAGCCAGATTGTTCTTGTCGGCCCCGGGCCGAATAATGTCGGCGCGGCACTTGGTGCGATCACCGTCAGCAACGCCTTTGGCAGCGTGGATCTGACACGCCCCAATTTCGCGACCACGATCATTCCCGATCAGCCGCCTGCCCCGCCACAAGTCGCCACTCCCGAAACAATCCAGCAGATTGAACAGAGTACCGGCGAGGACGCCGCCATCGAGATTGCCGAGGCTATCGGCATTGAATCCCTCGATGTCGTGCCGGCGATCGACACCGATGATGATGGAATTCCAGACGCCATTGCCGGCAATGCCGCGCTTGGACAAAGCATTACCAACGCAACCGACGGCGACGCGGTTACCAGTGATCAGGCGATTCTTGACGCCGTCTTTACGGCCCTGTCCATAGTCGTGTCCGAGGGCGAGGCCGATGCCGACGATCTTGGCACCCTTGGCATCAATCTTGGCGCCAGCGCGGCGGCCCTGTTCAATACCGGCGCGCAATATCGCGGTGACACTTCGATCGACCAGCTTTTGAATTACGGGCTCACCGGCAGCACGACCTACAGCGCCACCGATGTGTCGATTTCCTGCGCCAACAGCTCCGCCTCGGGGTGTGGCGGCAGCTACAACATTTCCGACACCTGGGATTTCGCCACCGGCTCTGTCCGTATGGCGCTGTCCGACGGCGCCGCGGCGCTGGATTATGACGGTGATGGCACGCTCGATACCAATATCGCCTTTTCGATGGATGTCACCTTCGAATATGGCGCGTCCGGCCCGCTTGGCGGTTCAATCCAGACAACCGGCCCGTTTGGCGAGATCCCGGGATATGTGCATGTCGCGGCCGAATATGACAGCTCGCTCACGCTACAAGCCTATGGCGCCAGTCAGACATCATCGCATATCGGCGATGACAGCGAGGTGAACAAGGTCGACTGGACAAGCATCGGTGGCAACAGCATGACCGTCACCGATCAGGGAGGTGGCATTCCCGGAAGCCTGACCATCCGCAACGACGCCTTCCTGTCGAACTTCGCGCTTGGCAGTGACGCCGCCTCGACCGATTCCGTCGGCAATATCGCCAGCCATGAACTGACAATCGAAAAGCCGGTCAACGGAGCCGACCCGGTTGAACTTGCGACGGGCACTGTCCACGGGATGGCCGCAGAATGATGATGCCGACCAAGTTTTCGGCCCGGATCAGGTCTGCGGCCCTGCCTGTCATCCTTGCATGCCTTGTCATCGCGCCGGCGGCACGCGCCGATGTGACCTGGGGCGATCTGCTGACGGATCCCGACAATGCCGCGCTGAACCGGCAATTCATCGCCGAACGTATGGGGGAAGGCGACTTGCCAGCCGCCCTGTCGGCTGTCGAGCGTCTCATTCTGCTGCGCCCCACCGACATGCCGCTTCGCATTCTGCGCGCGGAAATACTGGTCAATCTCGGCAATGACACACTTGCCACGGGGGAACTCGAGGCGCTCGCCAAGCTTCCGCTTCGTGCCGAGCAGAGCGAGCGTGTCGAGCGCCTCCGGAGTATCATTGAATCCCGCGAAAAACGCTGGCGCACCACAGCCTCGCTCTCCCTCGGTGTTCGTGGCAGCGACAATGCCAACAGCTACCCGTCTTCCGGCCTTATGGATTTCAAGCTGAACGACACGACACCCGCCACGACACGGCAATATGAGAGCTTTGGCGGCGCGACCAAAACAATGCGTGAGGTCGCCGGTGTGGCCAGCACAGTCATCGCCACCACCTATGAACTGCCAAATCAGGATCGCGACTCGCTGACCGCCGGCATTTCGCATGCAGAGGCGCGCGGGCGCAAATATGAGTATCTGACCAATGGTACGACAACAGCATTCGCCGGCGCCAGCCTGCGTCTTGGCGTTTTCAATGTTCGGCCCAGCCTGCGTTTGACCGAAACCCAGGCCAAGACGGACCCGAGCAGCACAATCGCCGCCGGCAGCCTCACCGTCGGCTATGCCCTGCCCTTCAAAATCCAGAGCTATGTCAACGCCGAATACAGCATCGTGAACCGGATCCCATCGCAGAATTTCAGCACGGCGAACCAGAATGATGGCCATTCGCGCAGTTTCAAGCTTGGCCTGTCACGCGCGATCCTGCCGCAACTGACGGTATTTGGTGAGGGTAGCTATAATACCTTCAACCCTATGGAAACCCGCTTTTCACGTATGACTATTCCCTACATGCAGGCGCACGCGAACCAGAACAGACGTCAGGCCGGCACCATCGGTGTTCTGTATGCCGCAACCCCGAATGTACGCCTGCGGGCCAGCGTCGACGCCTCCGACAGCAAATATCTGAACCAGGACCCGACCAGCAAGAAATACCGCCGTGACACGCAAACGCGGACCAGTCTGGGCATGCAGATCGCCGGTCAGGCCGTAAGTCGGAAGCTGGAGAAATTCAGCCTTGGCATCAGCGCGTCAACAACAAAGAACGACTCCAACCTCAAGCAGAATGACTACAAGCGGTCGGACGCCTCGATCACGGTAAATTACCGGCTTACCGACTGACACACCTGTAGCTCAGATCAGGTCGAGACCAACCACGCCCTTGCCGATCAGGTGCAGGCCGGCCAGCGTGACAAGCAGGCGGAAAACCATGCGAAAGCGGTGTTCGGGGACCTTGTCGCCAAGGCGCTTTCCCATCATGGTGCCGGCGATGCCGGCGACCGCACCGGCAAGAATATGCGGAAGATAGTCGGCATAGCTGAAACCGAAACTGACATATCCGGTGGCCTTCATAGCCTCGAGAACGAGCAGGCAGACCGCAAGGGTTGAGGTGATCTGCTGCCGGTTCAGACTGGTTCGCAATATCGCCGGCTGCAGGAACAGGCCGACCCCGAAGATGGTGCCAAAACATCCATGAAGGCCGCCG
>CBFHRT010000209.1:0-623 GCA_965658285.1 Puniceispirillaceae bacterium (SeqCode)
TATAGCGCGGCGCAATCAGGGCGCCGACAAGCGCGGCGACAAAACCGGAAAAGGTAAACAGGATGACCTTCGACGTGGCGGTATTGATGCCGACATGGCGGGCCACCGTTTCGTCATTGCCGATGATCCGCAACGCAAAGCCAAGGCGTGAACGGTTGACCCACCAGCCCGCCAGATAGACGACCGCCGCCACGATGACGAGGTAGATATAGATATCCGCCTCGGTCAGGTCGGTCAGGACATAGAGGCCGCGCGATCCAGTGAAATTGTTCTGGATCCACGACACCAGCGTGCGGATCATCTCGGCAAGGCCGAGCGTGAAGATCACGAAATAGACGCCGGACAGGCGCAGGGTGGCGATGCCGATGAGAAAGGCCAGCACAGCGCCAACGAACGGCGCGATGACGACCATCGTCCAGAATCCCATATTAAAGTCCGACATGCCGGTACCGACGAGGTATCCGCCAACCCCGAAGAAAGCCGCCGTGGCGAGCGAAATATAATGCGTCGGGCCTGAAAACAGCGCCCAGCTTGTCGCCAGCACGGTGAACATGGCGATGGTCAGCGCTATCGACATCCAGTACCCGTTCGCCACAAGCGGCACACAGGCTGCCAGCAACAGC
>CBFHRT010000209.1:633-3264 GCA_965658285.1 Puniceispirillaceae bacterium (SeqCode)
TCATGTCGGCTTCCTCCCGAACAGACCCTGGGGCCGGAACAGCAGCACCAGCACGAAAATGGCATAGGCGGCACCAAGCGTAAGGCCGGGATCAATCAGCCGCGCCACCGTGGTCTCGACAAGCCCCAGGATCAGCGCCGCGACAATTGCCCCGCGAATGTCGCCGACGCCGCCCATGATGATGATGATCAGTGCCTTCATGGTGAAGATCACGCCCACAGATGCATCCAGTGTGATGAAGGTCGAAATCAGCGTCCCGCCCATGGTCGTCACAGCACCGCCAAGAGCAAAAGCCAGCGCCGACATACGCGGCACATTGATCCCGACAAGGCCGCTTGCCTCGGTACTGACCGACACCGCGCGCATCGCCATGCCGGGGCGCGTGAAATAGAGCCACAGCCAAAGCGCTCCGCCGATCAGTACGGCAAAACAGAAAGCCACGATGCGGTTCAAAGCAAAGGTTTCGCCGACAATTTCAAAAGGTTCCGCAAGATAGGAATAGGTAAAATATTCCCCGTGGATCGAAACCATGATGCCGACCAGCGCGAAACTCATGCCGAAGGTGGCGAGGATGGAATCAACTTCCAGCTGTCCCTGGTTCTTCGCCCGGCGCACCAGCGGACGGAGAAGTGCCTTGTAGATCACCCAATTGCCAAAGAATGCGAGTGGCGCGACGATCAGCATGGTCAGAATCGGGCTGATCGCGTCGGCAACGAAAATCCAGAAGGCCGCCAGCGCGCCAAGCACGAGGAATTCACCATTCGCCAGATTCATAATTCTGGCGACGCCATATTGCATGTTCAGCCCGAAGGCAATCAGCGCGTAGGTGCCGCCGAGCAACAGCCCTGTGATGATGATATCCATCCCACCTCACCCTATCATGCAAAATCCGGCTGGCACGAGCCCGTGTCCAGGGGCCATCTCACCGGATTCATGGGAAAAAAATCAAATGACCGGCCAGCTTAAGGGACCGTCCCGATAGAACGACCAGTCAGATCAAGCGGCCGCAAAGCCGGCCACGACAAGCGTGGCCGGTTTCGCAGATTGGTGTGACTAGTTCCAGCCATCCTTGGCAATAATCGGTGCGGCACCATCCATCTGCGAGGATTTCACCCCACGGAATTTGCCGCCCTGCCACTGGCCAACAGTCCAGTATTTGTTCGAGATCTGGTTCTCGAAACTGATCGGACCCATGATCGTATCAAAGCTGTTGTCCTTGATGTATTGCGTTACCGTCGCCCGATCGAGTGTGCCTGCCCCTTCAATGGCCTGGCCAAGAATTTCCAGCGACACATAGGTGTTGGCAGAAGCCCAGCCATCGGGGGTCTTGCCGGTGATTTCCTGATGCGCCTTGATATATTCCTGAATTTTCGGCGAGTCCTGGTTCACGCCACCGGCACCGAAGACACCTTCGATCTTCGACCCGAATTTACCGCCAAATGCCGGGAAACAGGTGGCCACCGCGGTGTAGTACATCTTCACATCCAGATCCTGAATGATCGCCTGTTCCGTCAGGCCGAACGTGTCCGGCGGATAGGACCAGGCAATGAAGGCATCCGGCTTGCTTTCCTTGGCGCCCTTGATAATCGGCGACAGATCCGGTGTGCCAAGAGGATAGGACTTGTCATAGACAATGTCGTAACCGGCGGCTTCCAGACGCGGGCGTGCCGCCTCGGCAAGCTCGATGCCGAATGCGTCGGCAACATTCACCATGGCGACCCGGTTACCGATTGTACCGGCCGAGCGCATGTCATCCAGAATGTCGATCACGGATTCGGTGAAGGAGGTCGTATTGCCAAGCGTGAAGAACATATTGTCATAACGGTCTGTCAGCTCGGGCATCTTGTCCGAAATCGCCGACACGGCGATATGCGGGTAGTTGTATTTCGCATAGATCGGCGCTGCCGCCAGGTTGAATCCCGTACCATATGGCGCAACGATGAAATCGACCTTATCGACTTCGGCAAGCCGCTGGGCTGCCTTGATATGCTCACCGGGGTTGGTCTTGTCGTCATATTCGATGACTTCAATCATCATCTTCTTGCCGCCGACATCCAGACCACCGCGCGCATTCACCTGCTTTGACCACAGCTCAACATTCGGCCACTGGGTCACGGTCGCACCGCCGGCCAGCGGCCCAGACTTCGGTGCCACGGCACCAAGCTTGATGACATCCGCTGCATTTGCGCTGAACGCAATCAACGATGCCGACACGGCAACAGCTGTTGCCTTGAGAACATTCTTCAACATAGATTTCCTCCACAAAGACTCATCATTACGGGTGTGTTCGCGCCGTCGTTGTGGCCCCGCATGACTACCGGTAGGAAAACTTTAGGTAAAAAGTAACGCTGGCGTAAAGTCATTTGCCTTTGATAACAGTTTATGAATCCATAAATTTTAATGTCGAATTCATTTTTTGATTAAAGTATAAAAATTTAGCATAAATTCCGATTTATGAATACAATACATATCTTATTGAAATCGATGAAAAGGGAACAACGCCGAATCACCACTCCGCCACCAGCCCGTCAGACAGGCAGAAAGCCAAATGGACAGAAAACAAGACATGGAACCCGCAGCCGGTCACGCCAGCACGCCACGCAGCGCCCACAGCGAGGAAGCAGTTGCCGA
>CBFHRT010000210.1:0-3195 GCA_965658285.1 Puniceispirillaceae bacterium (SeqCode)
CACAGGATGAGGCGGTGGGGGCGATTTCCAGTGCCGCCACAATGGTTCTGCCGGGCCCCTACACTCATCCCATCCAAGGCTCGCTGGTGCGCAATGTCTGGCCCGGGGTGGCGGCGCAGACAGGTCTTCGCGCGGTCGACTGGTCAGGGATGGGGATCCGCGGTCTGCCATCCGCCCTTCACGATGTCTATGTAGATGCTTTCGGCGCGCAGGCCGACGCCGCGCAACTGACCGAGGAACTTGGTGAAGCCTGGGCGATTTCCGACGGCTATCACAAATTATTTGCGTGCTGTCAGTATGGTCACGCCACCATCGAGGCAACCTGCAAGCTACTTGAAAAGGCACCGGCCGACCGGATCGAGTCCATTCATCTGGAAACCCACAAGAAGGCCTGGATCATGGACAATCCCGACCCGGCCACCACCATCGCCGCCAAATTCTCTATCCAGCATATCGCGGCGACCGCTGCCATTCACGGCGGTGGCAGCGCTGAAGCCTTTTCGTCGGCCTCCCTCCAGCATCCCGGCGTCGCGGCGCTTCGCCACAAGGTCACCACATCACCCTATGAGCCACTCCCCGACTGGCCGAATGATCGGCCAACGCGGGTGATCTGGACGCTTGATGATGGCTCTAAACTCACCGAGGAGGTGTTGAGCGCGCGGGGTGGCCCTGATCTGCCCTTCACGCCGGCGGAAATACGCACCAAGATTTGCAGCATTGTTGATGCCCCCTATCCGGCGATGAGTGCAGTGACGGATGCAATCCTCGATCTTGACGAGGCGACGCTGTCGCGTTCGTGGCGCGAGGTCGTTGGCAGCATGACAAGCAGATGAGCGAGGCGCTTGATCTTCTGGTTATCGGGGCTGGCGCCTGCGGACTTGCCGGCGCGATCGCGGCGCATGATGCTGGCGGCAGTGTGGCGATCCTTGAAAGCCGCGACCGGCCGGGCGGCAACTCCGCGCTGTCCACCGGGTCCATCCCCGGGGCCGGGTCGAGATACCAGCAGGCGGCCGGCATTGAGGACAGTCCTGAACGGATGGTCGATGACCTGATCAGGGTTGCCGGACATCATGATGCGGATGATCTGACCCGTATGGTGGCCGCTGAATGTGGCGCGCTGTGTGAATGGCTGATCGACGATCTCGGCGCCCGCATGGAACTGATCACCGCCTATCGCCATATCGGCCATTCGGTTGAACGGCTTCACGCGCCGCGTTCCCGCCGCGGGCAGGATCTGGTCGATGATTTGCTGCGGTTCGTTGCCGAACGGGACATTCCCATCGCGGTCGGCAACAGGGCGGAAAGCCTGCTGGTCGAGGATGGAAATATTGTTGGCGCGATGGTTGATGGTGACCCCATCGCGGCGCGCAAGGTCCTGCTGGCAACGAACGGGTTTGCGGCTGACCGGGATTTGGTGGCGGAACATTGTCCGGAGATTGCCGTGGCCGAATATTTCGGCGCGCCGGGAAGCACCGGCGATGCGGTGCGCTGGGGGCGCGAGCTTGGCGCGGCTTTCGGCAATATGGGGGCCTATCAGGGCTATGCCGCCGTCGCCTATCCGCAGGGCCAACTGCTGTCATGGACGACGCTGGAAAAGGGCGGGGTCCTTGTTGGTGAAACAGGGCAGCGATTTGGCAATGAGGATCTTGGATATTCCGGCTTTGCGGCGCATGTGCTTGGCCAGGGAGACTTCGCCTGGGCCATCTATGATTCCCGCATCCATCAGATTGCCGAGGCCGAGGAAGAATATGCCGAGATGTCGGAGATGGGCGCCGTGACCTGGGCCGACACCGCGGCAGAACTGGGCGAGAAAGTCGGGCTTGATGCTGGTGGACTGACAAGCACCATTGCCGCCTATAACAGCGCCGCCAGCGGTGTGGGTGATGATGCTTTCGGGCGGAGGGCCTTTGCGCTGGCGCCTCTGCAACCGCCCTTTGCCGCGGTCAAGGTGAAGCCGGGGCTGTTTCACACGCAGGGTGGGTTGCTTGTCGATACCGAGGCCAGGGTGCGCAGGGCGGCTGGCGGGACGGTGCCGAACCTGTTCGCCGGCGGCGGCGCGGCGGCCGGGATCAGCGGGCGAGATGGCGCTCTGGGCTATGCCTCAGGCAATGGTCTGATCACTGCACTTGTGCTTGGCCGCCGGGCCGGACTGACGGCGATGGAAGAGATCGGCACAGGATCATGAGAAACGACGCATGAGTGGGGCTGGCAGGATTGCCGACTTCGCCGCCAGTGCTGTGAAGGACGGCGTGCCGGCAGATGTTCTTGCCGCCGCCCGTCTGCATTTTCTGGACGCCATTGGGGTTGGCATTGCCGCCTCAACGGTGGCTGATAATACGACATGGTCACGGGCCGCCACGCCCGGGGATGCCAGCCTGCTTGGCGGCGGGACTGCCGAGGCAGGCGCCGCGGCGATGATCAACGGGGCGCTGATCCACGCGCTGGAATATGATGACACCCATATTGGTTCCGTCGTCCATGGCAGTGCCTTCGCAGCGCCGTTGGCGCTTGCCGTCGCGCAGCTGAGTAACGCTTCTGGGCGTGACCTGATCCGGGCCTATATCGTCGCCTGGGAGGTGGCCATCCGTATTGGTATGGCGGGTCCGGGCGCGTTTCAGGCAAAGGGGTTTCAGGTCACCTCTATCGGCGGCGCTATTGGCGCCGCGGCGGCTGCTTCACAGATCCTGGGGCTGGACCGGGGGCAAACCATATCCGCCATCGGTATCGCCGGAGGCCAGGCATCGGGAACGTTGGCGTTCCTTGCCGATGGCGCGATGTCCAAGGCCCTCAATCCCGGGTGGGCGGCGCGTACGGGCATCGAGGCCGCCCGACTGGCAGCGGCCGGGATGACCGGGCCGGGATCGGTTCTGGAAAGCCGCTTTGGGGTGATGACGGCGTTTGGTGACGGCGCCGACAATCTGGACAGGCATCTGGCTAGTCTTGGTGATGACTGGTTCCTGACCGAGGCCGCCTTCAAGCTTTATCCGTGCTGCCACTATATCCATCCGTTTCTGGAAGCTGTCGAACAGGTGATGGCAAAGGGCATTGCAGCAGCGGATATCGTCAAGCTCACAGCCTTTGTGCCGCCGCCGGCAGCGCCATTGGTGTGTGAGCCCTGGGAGCGCCGCCAGGAACCGGCTTCCGGCTATGACGGTAAGTGGGGGCTTGCCTACTGTATGGCGCTGAAGTTCGTGC
>CBFHRT010000211.1:0-350 GCA_965658285.1 Puniceispirillaceae bacterium (SeqCode)
ACAGCCCGACGAAGCATACCTGCGTCTGTGAAAAGTTTGATTACTTCAGGTGAGAATGCCTTTTCCTGGCGCAGTAGATAAAGTTCCAGCTGTTCTTTCGTCGCAAAGTCACGTGTTGAGTAATTTATCATTGTGGTGTTTGTCATTGCCCTCTCCAGCTTTGCCGACATCACGCTGAAACTTAGATTACACCTTTTTTTGAAAGACTTTCAAAGTTCTTTGAAGATTTCAAACCAAGGGAATGGGCAGCCAAGTGACGATGTCAGCTGATTGAAACGGGGTGTCCCGGAACTATCGGTAGGAAAAGGTCAGCTGATTGAATGGTTGCCAAGATTCGCCAGATTCTGCAT
>CBFHRT010000211.1:360-3187 GCA_965658285.1 Puniceispirillaceae bacterium (SeqCode)
TATCTCTGGGTGATACAACCCTCTGCATGGTAACTTTACATTCTGCCTTCTTATCATCTATTATATTACTGATATCATTGGGTTGTATTGTGCTGCGATGCAGACGGTCAATCAGGCTGGCACTTAGGTTCCGTAGCTCAACTGGATAGAGCAGCTGACTTCTAATCAGCAGGTTGGGGGTTCGAGTCCTCCCGGAATCGCCATGCTGCCCCCCGATATTGCTTGCGAGGCTTGTGTCGCTCGCCCGTTGCGTGACTGTCAAAAGCCCTGTTTCACATCACCGGAACAAATGCGTATTATCGCAGGCCGCTCATCATCACAGCCTGACGATCCTGTAGGGGCGCAAATGATGATTGCCGATGAAAGGATTTGATGTGGATATTCTGCCTGCCGATCATGCCGGGGCCAGTCTTGTCGGCCGTGTCTGGAACCCTGCCATTGCCGGGCCCTGCCTTATACAGGTCCTCGACGGTGTGGTGTTCGACATCACCAGCGCCGCCGCGCCGACGATGCGCGATCTGCTGGAGATGGACGATCCGGTTGGTTTCATCCGGGCCAATCGTGGTGCGGAGCTTGGCCAAATTGACGAGATTGCCGGTAACAGCTGGACCCATCCTGGTGATATCGGCCGGATGCATCTTCTTGCCCCCTTCGATCTGCAGGCTGTCAAGGCCTGCGGCGTGACCTTCGCGCAGTCGATGGTTGAGCGGGTGATCGAAGAGAAGGCCAAGGGGGACGCCTCGCAGGCCGACGCCATCCGCCAGCGCTGCCTCGATCTGATCGGCACCAGCCTTGCCGATGTAAAGGCCGGGTCCGACGAGGCGCAGGCGGTGAAACAGGCGCTGATCGAACTGGATATGTGGTCGCCCTATCTGGAGGTCGGAATCGGTCCCGATGCCGAAGTCTTCACCAAGGCGCAGCCGCTGTCGTCGGTTGGCTGGGGCGCCGAGGTGGGATTGCATCCGGTGTCGGAATGGAACAATCCGGAACCTGAAATCGTGCTGGCTGTGAACAGCCGGGGTGAGGTGCGGGGCGCGACGCTTGGCAATGATGTGAATCTGCGTGATGTCGAGGGACGGTCGGCGTTGCTGCTCGGCAAGGCCAAGGATAATAACGCCTCGTCCGCCATCGGGCCCTTCATCCGCCTGTTTGATGATGGCTATGGGATCGATGATGCGCGCAACGCCGAACTGACGCTGGAGGTGACCGGCGCCGACGGGTTTGAGCTTCGCGGTGCCAGCTCGATGGCGCAGATCAGCCGCGACCCGCTCGACCTCGTCGCCCAGACCTGCGGTGATCATCATCAGTATCCGGACGGGTTCTGCCTTTTCCTCGGAACCATGTTCGCCCCGGTTCAGGACCGTCGCGCGCCGGGCGCGGGCTTCACGCATGAGATTGGCGATGTGGTCAGGATCAGCGAGCAACGTCTCGGCACGCTGCAGAATAGGGTCAATCTGTCGCCGGAATGTCCACCCTGGACATTCGGCACCGCTTCACTGATGCGCAATCTTGCCGGGCGCGGACTTATCTAGCCTCACAACCCTCCGCAATTTGGCATGGCTCGCCTTTTGACAATTGCCAGGCTGCGCTATATCTTGTGTTGTATGTGAAAGCATATACCACAACTTGCCAGCAATGGCCGGAGTTCGCCACCAGCCTCCGTGACAAAAAGGCAGAGGAATGAAGCAAAGACAATTCAAGGACGCCGTCCGTCTCGGCGCCTTTTCCCATTACGAACGCAAGAGCCGCATGGCCTCCGCCCTGCGTGAAACCTGGTGGCTCTTACCAATGGTCATCGTCGTCGGGATCGCGACCTACATGATCTGAGGTGGCAGAGTCAGTGCTAGTTCTGGTGCCAGAGCCAGAGTCAGGGCTAGGACTTGTTGCGGCGGTGAGCCACCATGAGGATCCGTGGTCTCTGTCCTGCCGTGATTGGTGATGGCATGAAATTTGCTGACATGGTGACATGTCCAGCTTGCGTTTTATCCCTCGACCCATCGTGCTGTTGGCAGGCCTTGGCCTGCTGGCCCTCCCGTGGTTGCCTTCCTCGCTATCGGCGCAGACAGGCAAAAGCCTGACATCCTTTGACAATATCTGCCTTGCTGAGGCGAGAGATGCCGAAAGCAAACACGGCATTCCGGCCGGCCTGTTGCAGAGCATCAGCCGCGTCGAATCGGGCCGCAAGATGGTCACCGGGGAATATCTGCCCTGGGCATGGACATTGAATGACCGGGGTAAGGGGCTGTTTTTCGATGACCGTGACGCGGCGCTTGCCTATCTCCGTGACGCCATGACGGCGTCAGATCACAGCGTTGATGTCGGCTGTATGCAGGTGAACACCAAATGGCATGCCGAGGGATTCCTCGACGTTGCGGATATGCTCGACCCTGTACACAATGCCAGCTACGCCGCCGGCTTCCTGCTGGATCTGCATGCCGCGCACCAGAGCTGGGACGAGGCTGTGAAGCACTATCATTCGTCTGATCCATCCAAGAATGTCGCCTATCATCGGCGGGTTCTTGCCGAACTGGAGCGTTACATGGGTGATGGGGCGCCGATGCCAGCAACGCCATCAATGCCGGATGATGAGGTTGGTGCGATAGCGTCTGCCAATTCTGCTGACGCCCCCATAAGGTCAACGCCGGCGTCGCCAGACTCCGTGCCAATAACGCCCGTGCCAACAACCCCCGTGCCAACAACAGAGGTCGGCAGCACCGATCTGGCACTGATCACCGGCGCGCCGGCCCCGATGCCCACCTCGACGCCAGCAATGGCGGCACCGACATCCGATGCCGATATGCAGGGGGATAACCCTCGTGCGCCAGCC
>CBFHRT010000212.1:0-3166 GCA_965658285.1 Puniceispirillaceae bacterium (SeqCode)
CTGGACATGCGTCATATACGCCAGAACCGTTTCAAGGCCGAAATGACCAACCATCTTCTGGAGTTCCTGCACCCCCTTCTCATTCGCGGCAAGCTGCGCGCGCAGATCGGCGATATTCTGCTCGGCATTGCGGGCCGGATAGAGCGCGCCTTCCAGCACCTCGACCATCTCCGCTTCGCGATAATGGCCCTGGTCGACAAGCTTGAAATTATCGATCAGCACGCCTTCCTCGTCGATATGCGCCGAATCCGGCGGCGCCGACCCCGGCGTCTTGCCGCCGACATCCGGATGGTGCCCACGGCAGGCGACGAAGAACAGGATCTCGTCATTCTCGAAAACCGGCGTGATGATGGTGATGTCGGGAAGATGCGTGCCGCCATTATAGGGGTTGTTCAGGACATAGGAATCGCCGGGCTTGATGCTGCCTTCATTGTCGCGCAACACCGCCCGCACCGATTCCCCCATCGAACCAAGATGCACCGGCATGTGCGGGGCGTTGGCGATCAGCGATCCGGTGGCATCGAAAATGGCGCAGGAAAAATCAAGCCGTTCCTTTACATTGACTGACAGGGCCGTGTTCTGAAGCGTGTAGCCCATCTGTTCGGCGATCGACATGAACAGGTTGTTGAACACCTCCAGCATCACCGGGTCGCAATCGGTGCCGATGGCCACCCGTTCCGGCCGTGCCACGACGCGGCGCAGTACCAGATTGCCGATGTCGGTCATCTCGGCCTGCCAGCCGGGCTCGACGATGGTTGTCGCTGTCGCCTCGATGATCAGCGCCGGCCCATCGACCTTGCCGCCGACCGGGATGGCATCACGATAATGCACCGGTGCGCTGACGGTCTGCCCGCCCATATAGGCATCAACCGTAGTCTGCGGGCCGGCCGCGTCATTCGCCACGACATGCGGCGCCGATTCCAAATCGAAGGTCAGACCGATCGTCTCGACCGAAATGGTGGCGGCGATCACCTTCTTGCCAGGCATCAGAAAGCCGAAACGCGACCGGTAGGCGCCTTCATAGGCGGCTTCCATCTCGTCGACAGCGCCATAGGGAACCTCGAGCGCGGTGTCCGACCCGTCATAGCGAAGATGCACATAGCGGCGTGTCTCGGTGCGATCTTCAGCGATTCCCTGACCGGCCACTTCAGCCTCCGACACGGCGGCAAGCTCATCCAGCTCACGCACAAGTCGCGGCACCAGATCGTCGTTCAACGGCGCCTCGATGGTCCGTTCACGCAATGCCCGCACATCGGCAAGTCCCATCCCATAGGCCGACAGGACGCCGGCAAAGGGATGCACCAGAACCGTGTTCATGCCCAGAACATCGGCAATCAGGCAGGCATGCTGTCCCCCGGCACCGCCAAAACATTGCAGCGCATAGTCGGTGACATCATAGCCGCGCTGGACAGAGATTTTCTTGATGGCGTTGGCCATGTTCTCAACCGCGATCCGCAGGAATCCGTCGGCAAGCTCCTCGGGCGCACGGCGGATGCCGGTTGCCGCCTCGACCGCATCGGCCATCGCGGTGAATTTCACGCGCACCGCCTCGGCATCCAGCGGCGCGTCCTGGTTCGGGCCAAAGACATGCGGGAAAAAATCGGGCTGCAGCTTGCCAAGCATGACATTGCAGTCGGTGACCGCCAGCGGCCCGCCCCGGCGATAGCAGGCCGGCCCCGGATTGGCACCGGCGCTTTCCGGCCCGACGCGAAAGCGCGCGCCGTCGAACTGGCACAGCGAGCCGCCACCTGCCGCCACCGTATGGATCAACAACATCGGCGCCTGCATCCGCACGCCGGCGACAATGGTCTCGAAAACCCGTTCATAGGCGTTTTCATAATGCGCGACGTCGGTCGAGGTGCCACCCATGTCAAAGGTGATGACCTTCTCGAACCCTGCCTGCCCGGCGGTGCGAACCGCGCCGACAATGCCGCCTGCAGGCCCCGACAGGATGGCGTCCTTGCCCTGGAACAGGCTGGCGCCTTTCAGCCCCCCATTCGACTGCATGAACTGCAGATTCACCCCGCCAAGCGCCCCGGCGATGCGGTCTATATAGCGGCGCAGGATCGGCGAGAGATACGCATCGGCAACGGTGGTGTCACCGCGCCCGACGAATTTGATCATCGGGCTGGTATCATGGCTTGTCGA
The DNA here is from genome assembly GCA_965658285.1 of Puniceispirillaceae bacterium (SeqCode). Classification (GTDB taxonomy): domain Bacteria; phylum Pseudomonadota; class Alphaproteobacteria; order Puniceispirillales; family Puniceispirillaceae; genus UBA8309. The sequence goes on from CBFHRT010000212.1 coordinate 2,149, forward strand.
AATCTGGGTAAAGCCGATCTCGCGCGCCAGTGCGGCGATCCGCACCTCATGATCGGGAACACGGTAGGCATGCATCAGCACAATGGCGATCGACCGGATACCTTCATCAAAGGCGGCCTGCAGGCGCGGGCGCAGACCATCAAGATCCAGCGGCGTCAGCACCTTGTCACGGGCATCGATCCGCTCGCGCACCTCCTCAACCCGCTCATACAGCATCTCAGGAAGGATGATCTGCCGGTCGAACAGCCGCGGGCGCGCCTGATAGGCGATCCGCAGCTGGTCGCGGAACCCTTCGGTCACAACCAGCAATGTGCGGTCGCCCTTGCGCTCAAGCAGCGCGTTGGTGGCCACCGTCGTGCCCATCTTTACAGCGTCGATCTCAGCCTCCGGGATCGGCGCGCCTTCGGCAAGCGACAGCAGATCGCGAATGCCCTGCAGCGCCGCGTCCTGATAGGCCTCCGGATTCTCCGACAGCAGCTTGTGCGTATGAAGCGTGCCGTCCGGCGCCCGCCCGACCACATCGGTGAAAGTGCCACCACGGTCGATCCAGAATTGCCATCCCGCGAGTGTGACCCCTTCAGCTTTTGCCGCTGCGCCGTCCATGATAAACCTGCCTGATGCTGGAAATAGTTAGCAAAACAACGTTGATAAAATATCGACATTTTGTCAACGTTGTTTTAGAAAAACCAGATGTCACCTGAATTGTTCCTGCCTTTCCTTCTTGCCACGGCCATTCTGCTGGCGACGCCGGGGCGGCGGCGGTGTCCTCATCACGATGACGGCCCTCACGGCCACCCTGCGCCAGGTCTAGACCCAGGGTCCATCAGGGCAGGTCAAGCGCTCCGTGATCAACCTCGGTTGTGTCCTGCCGCATTCGCTGCATTAGCCCCTGCCCCTGCCCCTGCCCCTGGCCCTACGGAAGGTCGGTTAACAGGCTTAGTGTGGCAATCCTGAAGGAGGGTTCTGCATGAACATCAATCTGATGGCGCTGGCGAGGTACGAAACACAGCTGAAGTGG
>CBFHRT010000213.1:0-3152 GCA_965658285.1 Puniceispirillaceae bacterium (SeqCode)
ATTCCGCCGTGCAGCTGGGGGCCGGCGCGGCCAAGGCAAAGAACGTGTCGAAGGCGATGCGGGGTCATTTTGCCAAGGCCAATGTGCTGCCGAAGTCGAAGGTTGCCGAATTTCGGGTTGCCGAGGATGCGGTCATCGAGGTTGGTGCGACGATTGCGCCAAGCCACTTTGTCGCCGGCCAGAAGGTTGATGTTGTTGGCACGACCCAGGGTAAGGGTTTCGCCGGCGCGATGAAGCGTCACAATTTCAGTGGCCTGCGTGCCTCCCACGGTGTGTCTATCTCGCACCGGTCGCATGGTTCGACCGGCCAGTGTCAGGAACCCGGCAAGGTGTTCAAGGGCAAGAAGATGGCCGGCCATATGGGCGCTGCTCGCAACACAACCCAGAATATTGAGGTTGTCGCGGTTGATGATGAGGAAGGCGTCGTGCTGTTGCAGGGCGCTGTACCCGGTCCGAAGGGCGGCTGGGTGCTGATCAGCGACGCGGTCAAGGTTGCGCTCCCCGAAGGGGTGCCGTTCCCGGCTGGTCTGATGTCCGACGCTGCCGCTGTGGTAGCGGCCGAGGATGCGGCTCCCGCGGAAGAGGCTGCTGCCGATGAAGCTGCTGCCGAGGACGCCGTGGCCGAGACGGATGCACCGGCGGAAGACGCCGCGGCAGATGAGGGTAAAAACGATGAAAGTTAAGGTGACAACGCTGGACAGCAAGGCAGCGGGTGACATCACGCTGGCTGACGAGGTGTTCGGGATCAACCCGCGCGCCGATATCGTCGCCCGCGTCGTCAACTGGCAGCTTGCCAAGCGCCGCGCCGGCACCCACAAGGTCAAGGGTCGCGGTGAAATCACCACCACGACAGCCAAGATGTATCGCCAGAAGGGCACCGGCCGTGCCCGTCACGGCGCGGCCTCGGTCGTGCAGTTCCGTGGTGGCGGTGTCGTTCATGGTCCGGTTGTTCGCGATCACGGCCACTCGCTTCCGAAGAAGGTCCGCCAGCTTGGTCTTAAGTCGGCGCTGTCCTCGAAGGCTGCCGACGGCAAGATCATCGTTGTCGACGAGCTGAAGTCCGGTGGCAAGAATGGCGCCAAGACGGCCGCGCTGAAGGCGAAGCTTGCCAAGCTTGGTGCCGAGAACGCGTTGTTCATCGGCGGTGCCGAACTTGATGACAATTTCGTCAAGGCGGCCAGCAACCTTCCTTTTGTCGATGTCCTGCCGCAGCAGGGGATCAACGTTTACGACATCCTGCGCCGTGATGTGCTGGTCCTGTCAAAGGACGCCGCGGCCCATCTTGAGGAGCGGCTGAAATGAGTGTGCGTCCGCGCAAACCGGCAAAGGTCGTGATGAGCAAGGCTGCTGCCTACGACACCATCCTGCGCCCGATCATCACCGAGAAGGCAACAATGGCCAATGAAAATGGCCAGGTTACTTTCGCCGTTCCGCTGTCGGCGACGAAGCCGGAGATCAAGGCGGCGGTTGAGATGCTGTTCGACGTTCAGGTTACCGCCGTGAACACGATCCTTCTCAAGGGCAAGGCAAAGATGTTTCGGGGCCGTCCGGGCCGCCGCTCGGATACCAAGAAGGCCATGGTCACCCTCGCCGAGGGCCAGACCATCGACCTGATGGGAGTTTAGAACGATGGCATTGAAGAAGTTCAACCCGACCACCCCCGGCCAGCGTAATCTGGTCCTGGTCGACAAGGGTGACCTCTATAAGGGCAAGCCGGTCAAGAAGCTGACGGAAGGCCTGACAAAGTCGGGTGGCCGTAACAATTCCGGCCATGTCACCTCCTGGCATCGTGGCGGCGGGCACAAGCGCCGCTACCGGATGGTTGATTTCAAACGCACCAAGACCGGTATGATGGCGACTGTCGAGCGGCTGGAATATGATCCGAACCGCACCGCCTTCATCGCGCTGATCACCTATGAAGATGGCGAGCAGAGCTACATTCTGGCACCGCAGCGTCTGGCAGTTGGTGACAAGGTGATGTCCGGCACCGGTGCCGATATCAAGCCTGGCAACGCATTGCCGCTGTCCAGCATTCCGGTCGGCACGCTGGTCCACAATGTCGAGCTGAAGCCCGCCAAGGGCGGCCAGCTGGCGCGTTCCGCTGGCACCTATGTTCAGCTTGTCGGCCGTGACCGTGGCTATGCCATTCTGCGTCTTGCCTCCGGTGAGGTTCGCCTCGTTCGCGGTGAGTGCATGGCGTCAATTGGCGCCGTGTCGAACCCGGACCAGCAGAATATCAAGATCGGCAAGGCCGGTCGCAGCCGCTGGCTTGGCAAGCGCCCGCATGTTCGCGGTGTCGTCATGAACCCGATCGACCACCCGCATGGTGGTGGTGAGGGTCGGACCTCAGGTGGTCGCCATCCGGTGACCCCGTGGGGCAAGCCGACCAAGGGCAAGCGCACTCGTTCCAACAAGAAGACGGACCGCCTGATTATGCGGCGCCGCAAGCCATAAGGGACTGAAATCATGGCACGTTCTGTTTGGAAAGGTCCGTTCGTTGACGGGTATCTGCTGAAGAAGGCAGACAAGGTCCGCGAATCCGGCCGCAACGAGGTCATCAAGACCTGGTCGCGCCGTTCGACCATCCTGCCGCAATTCGTTGGACTGACCTTTGGCGTCCACAATGGCAATAAATTCATTCCGGTGTCGATCAGCGAAGATATGGTTGGTCACAAACTCGGTGAATTCGCCCCGACCCGCACCTATTACGGGCACGCGGCGGACAAGAAGTCGAAGCGTTAGAGGGTTTCATGGGCAAGCAATCTAAACCAAGAGCTCTGGCAGACAGCGAGGCTAAGTCGGTTGTACGCAACATCCGCATCAGCCCGCAAAAGCTGAATCTCGTCGCCGCGATGATCCGCGGCATGGATGTCGAAAAGGCGCTGGCGACGCTGTCCTTCTCGCGCCGCCGGATTGCCGGCGATGTGAAGAAGGCGCTGCAGTCGGCCATCGCCAATGCCGAGAACAATCATTCGCTGGATGTTGACCGGCTGTTCGTCAAGGAAGCCCATGTCGGCAAGGCGATTGTCATGAAGCGTTTCAAGGCGCGGGCCCGTGGACGCGGCGCACGTATTCTGAAGCCGTTTTCGCACCTGACCATCATTGTCGGTGAAAAGGGAGACCAGTAGATGGGTCAGAAAGTCAAACCGATC
>CBFHRT010000214.1:0-3083 GCA_965658285.1 Puniceispirillaceae bacterium (SeqCode)
CATGCCCCATGCCACCCAAGGCTGGCGCCGGTGTTGGCGCTGCCGTCGAATAATTCGCCCACTCACGCGCGGTGTTGCCGCGGGCGGCCGAATAGCCTCGAGAAAATCATCCGGAAAACACGGCTCCCTGAACAAGGATTTATCTCTTCCGGGTAAGAGGCTTCGATTTCAGATTATAATAAAAACATCTATTCAATGGCATAAAGAGATATCATGACGTTGGACTTCAAGCGTGCGCCAACGCCAACAAACAGCGTGTTGTTAACCCATTGATAGTCGGGATGACCCGTTTCAAGCCGCGCATGTGTCCGCATGTAATAGGATGATGGGTCGACATTCTCGCCAGCGGCGACGCGTTGCATGACATCTTCAGGGCCGTGTCGGTATCCGAAATTGCAGATTTCGATGACCGCGCCATCATCTGTCCTGAAGGCATAGCGCGTATCCAGCTCGGCAAGTCCGCTGTCGAAAATGGTTTGCCAGTCAGCGCCGACATTGAGAATCTGGCCAGTAAAGCAAGGACCGGTCACTCGTCCCCCGACAATGGGGATAATGCGGCGCTTGCCGCCGCGCCCCCGCCCCATCTCGGTGATCGGACTCAGTTCGACTTCGAAATCCGCGACATGGCGAAGCTCTGGTGTTGGCAACATGGGTCAATCCTGTCTGGTCACGTCTGCCGAAACAGCGGCTAAATCTTCATATTTGTGCGGCGAACGGCAATCTGGACAATGCCATCATCCTGAGACAACGTTCGTCTCGCTTTCCGAGGCTATAGAATGATGGTAATCCGTCAATCACCATATGTGTTACCTCGCCAGATTGCAGAAGCAGGACTTACCAATGAAGACATTCAATATCGCCACCATACCGGCGGATGGCATCGGCCCGGAAGTGATCGAGGCCGGTGTCGCTGTTCTTGAGGCGCTGGCGGGGCGGGATGGCGCGTTCACGTTCAATTTCGTGAATTATGAGTGGGGATCAAATTACTACAAGGCGCATGGCAAAATGATGCCGGAAGACGGGCTGGAGCGGTTGAAGGCGCATGATGCCATCTTCTTTGGTGCCGTTGGCGCGCCTGATGTACCGGACCACATCACCCTGTGGGGGTTGCGACTGCCGATCTGCCAGGGGTTCGATCAATATGCGAATGTGCGGCCAACACGGATCCTGCCGGGCATTTCACCGCCGCTTCGTGACCGTGGGCCCGGCGACCTTGACTGGGTGATCGTGCGCGAGAATTCGGAAGGTGAATATTCAGGCCATGGTGGCCGGGCGCATCGCGGTCTTCCCGAGGAAGTGGCAACCGAGACGGCCATTTTCACCCGCGTCGGCGTCACAAGGATCATGCGCTATGCCTTTCGCCTGGCGCAGGCGCGCCCGCGCCGGCTGCTGACCGTTGTCACCAAATCCAACGCCCAGCGCCACGGCATGGTGATGTGGGATGAAATCGCCGCCGAGGTGGCGGCAGAATTTCCCGATGTCACCTGGGACAAGATGCTGGTGGATGCGATGACCGTGCGCATGACCCTCGATCCGGCGAGCCTCGACACCATTGTCGCGACGAACCTTCACGCCGATATCCTGTCGGATCTGGCAGGTGCGCTTGCCGGCAGTCTTGGCGTCGCGCCAACCGGCAATATCGACCCGGAACGACGGTTTCCCTCGATGTTCGAGCCGATTCACGGCTCCGCCTTCGATATCACCGGCAAGGGGATCGCCAACCCCGTCGCCACATTCTGGACAGCTTGCCAGATGCTGGAACATCTCGGGCAGGCGGTGCCGGCACAGCGGTTGATGAGGGCCGTCGAGGATGTTTGTGCGGCCGGTATCCTGACCCCGGATGTTGGCGGCACCGCCACAACGCGCGAGGTGACCGACGCCGTGATCGAATCGATCCGCGGATCGAATCACTAGGGCCGCGGTGGATGGATATGGAACGCGCATCCGGTCACCCTTCCCATGTCGTGATTGCCGGCGGCGGCATTGGCGGCCTGACGCTGGCCCTGACCCTGCATCAGATCGGTGTGCCGTGCCTGGTCATTGAACAGGTTCGCGAGATGAAACCGCTTGGCGTTGGCATCAATTTGCAGCCAAACGCCGTTCGCGAATTGCTGGAACTCGGCTTTTCCGAGACCGACCTTGACGGCTTTGGTGTGCCGGCCCGCGAATGGGCGCTTGTCGGGATGAACGGACAGGAGATCTATGCCGAAAGCAGGGGGCGTCTGGCCGGCTATGACTGGCCCCAATATGCGGCGCATCGCGGCAATTTCCACATGGCGCTATATGACCGGTTCCGCCAGCTCGCCGGTGATGACGCGATCAGGCTTGGCTGCCGGGTGGCCGGATATGAGGTTGAAGAAAACGGGTCTGTCTCGGTTCGTATCGAAACACCGACCGGCTCCGAAAGCATCACTGCAAGGGTGCTGATCGGGGCTGATGGCATCCATTCCGCCATTCGCGCGCAAATGCACCCGGATCAACCTCCGATACATTGGGGTGGCGCCGTCATGTGGCGTGGTACCACGATGGCAAAGCCGATCCGCACCGGGTCGTCCTTCATTGGACTGGGGACGCATCGCCAGCGCATGGTGATCTATCCGATTTCGCATCCCGATCCGGAAACCGGGATGGCGTTGATCAACTGGATTGCCGAGGTAACCTATGATGATCCGTCTGTGCGTGAGACCACCGGCTGGTTCACCCGGGTCGGGCTGGATGATTTCATCCATTATTTCGAGGATTGGACCTATGACTGGCTTGATGTGCCGGCGCTGATCCGTGGTGCCGATGCCGCCTATGAAAATCCGATGATTGATCGTGACCCTGTGCCGAGTTGGGTTGACGGGCCGGTGGCGCTGATGGGAGATGCGGCGCATCCGATGTATCCGACCGGTTCGAACGGAGCCAGCCAGGCCATTGTCGATGCCCGTGTTATTGGCGCGAAATTTCTCGAGCATGGTGTCAACGCATCGGCGTTAGCGGCTTTTGATGCTGACCTTTGCCAGCCTGTTTCCGAGATTGTCCTGCGGAACCGTGGTGCGGGACCATTCGGCCTGTTGAACATGGTCAATGACCGGTGCGGC
>CBFHRT010000215.1:0-3077 GCA_965658285.1 Puniceispirillaceae bacterium (SeqCode)
CCGGGTCGGCGATCATCGGCTCGTCGATCAGATCGAGATCGACGACAACCTCGGCGGCATAACGTGCGTTGGCGTCTGGCGCCAGCGCCGGCTTCTCGCCTGATGTGATCTCGGCAATACGCTTTTCGGCGATGCCGATCAGCCGGTGCAGCATCAGGTCGTCATTCTCCATGCCCTTGTCGATCATGATCTGGATGCGGTGCTTCGCAATCTCCAGCGATTCAATCAGCGTGGCATCCTCGGAGACACAGATCGACGCCTTCGCCTTCATCTCGGCCGTCCAGTCGGTGAAGGTGAAGGCCTGGTCGGCCAGCAATGTGCCGATATGCACCTCGATGATCCGGCCCTGGAACACATTGTCGCCGAACTGCTTCAGCATCTGCGACTGCGTGGCATGGACGACATCGCGGAAATCCATATGGTCGGCCATCGTGCCGGTGAAGGTGACCTTCACCGATTCCGGGATCGGCATCGTCGCCTCGCCGGTGGCAAGCGCCAGCGCGACAGTGCCGGAATCCGCCCCGAAGGCAACGCCCTTCGACATGCGGGTGTGCGAATCGCCACCAATGATGATTGACCAGTCATCGACGGTGATGTCGTTCAGCACCTTGTGGATGACGTCGGTCATCGGGTGGTACGCATCTTTTGGGTCGCGGCCGGTGATCAGGCCGAAATCATGCATGAACTTCATCAGCTTCGGCGTGTTCTCGGCAGCCTTGAAGTCCCAGACCGAGGCCGTGTGGCAGCCCGACTGATAGGCGCCGTCGACCTTTGGCGAGATCACGGTGGCGGCCATCGCCTCCAGCTCCTGCGCCGTCATCAGGCCGGTGGTGTCCTGCGAGCCGACAATGTTGACCTTGACGCGCACGTCCGATCCCGCATGAAGCGTGGTGCCGGGCTCGACACCGACCGCATTGGCATTGAAGATCTTTTCCACCGCGGTCAGGCCCTGTCCCTCGATCGAGACCTCCTTCGACGGCGCAAAGGCGGACTTCAACGGAATGTCCAGCGCCTCGCAGGCGAAGGTCTGCAGCATCTTGCCGAAGACAATGGCGTAGGACCCACCGGCACGGATGAATTCCAGCTTCTGCGGCGTGAAGGAGGAGGACACGTCGACAAGCTCTTCATCGCCGCCTTCGCTCAGCAGCTTCTTGTCCTTCGTGTTGATTTTCAGGACGGTGCCGGTCTCGACCGAATATTTCTGCTCGAGAACAGGGCTCTCGTCATTGTTCAGGATCGGATTGCCGTCGCCATCCAGCTTCTTGACCCAGTTCTTCAGGTCGATGCCGATACCGCCGGTGACGCCAACCGTCGTCTGGAAGATCGGCGAAATGCCGTTGGTGCCCGCCACGATCGGGGCGATATTGACGAAGGGTACATATTTGCTGGCCTGCTTGCCGGTCCACAGCGCGACATTATTGACGCCGGACATGCGCGATGAGCCGACACCCATTGTGCCCTTTTCGGCGATCAGCATCACCTGTTTGCCGGGATGCTGAAGCTTCAGCGCGTTGATCTCCTGCTGCGCCCGTTCCGAGATGAAGCATTTGCCGTGAAGCTCGCGGTCCGAACGCGAATGCGCCTGGTTGCCGGGCGACAGCAGGTCGGTGGAGATATCACCCTCGGCGGCGACATAGGTGACGACCTCGATTTCCTCATCAATCCCGGGAAGGCGGGTGAAGAATTCGGCATCGGAATAGCTTTCAAGAATGTCCCGGGCGATGGCGCTGCCGGCGGCAAGCGCCGATTTCAGCCGATCCTTGTCGGCCTCATAGAGGAAGACCTGCGTCTTCAGCACGTCGGCCGCATCCGCTGCAATCGCCGCATCATCGCCAAGTGCGAGATCGAGAAGGACTTCGATCGACGGGCCGCCCTTCATGTGCGACAGCAACTCAAACGCGAAAGCAGGGGAAATCTCCGCAACCACGGCCTCGCCAAGGATGATCTCCTTCAGGAAGGCCGCCTTTGCGCCGGCCGCGCTGGTGGTGCCGGGAAGCGTGTTGTAGATCAGGAAATCGAGCGAGGCGGCGCGGTGTTGATGGCCGGCATCCTTGATCTGCGCGACAAGCTCCGTCACCAGGCCGCCATCATCGATCGGCTTTGGCTTCAGCCCCTGTTCCTTGCGATTTTCGATCTCTTCAAGATAGGTGTCAAATAAAGACATTTCGTCCCCCACGAAAAATTGTCGGCGGCGCCGTGATGCCTGATCGCATTGAGGCACCGGAATGCGGCACCGGAATGCGGCACCGGAATGCGGCGACAACAGCCGCGCCACCATCATCGCAGGCGTGGTGGTCGTCCCGGCCGGCGCCTGCGCAAATCTATGGAATCTGTCACCCGGTGAACGGGCGGGCCAGCCCGGGGTGCGCCCCGTGACGGTCATCCTGTATATAGCCCCGAAAAGCCGATTTTTCCAGTTGGAAATTGGGGGGCTGGACCACCCCTGCCCTTCGCGGGTAAACACGGTGGCATGGCCAGCACAACACAACAAAGCCCTGATCAGGTATCACGGTCACCCGCCGCCGGCCTCACCATTGACGGTGTGGCGCTGGTGCGCGGGATGCGGGTTATTCAGCCGGCGGTGAGTCATGTCATCGCGCCCGGGGGGATCACCCTGCTGACCGGCCCCAATGGCAGCGGCAAATCGACCTTGCTGCGCGCCATCGCCGGGCGGCTGCGCCCGATGGCCGGGACGATTTCCTGCGGCGTCCCCATCCTCTATGTCGGGCATGCCGACGGGCTGGCCCCCTCGCTGAGCGGGCGGCGCAACCTCGGTGACTGGGCCGGGCTGAACGGGATGCGTGTCGATGGCGGGATGATTGATGATGCGCTGGCGGCGCTGGCGGCCGGTCCCTTTGCCGATCTGCCGGTGCGGATGCTGTCGCGTGGCCAGCGGCGGCGGCTGGCGCTGGCGCGCCTCGCGCTGTCCCCGAAAGGGGCGCTGTGGCTGCTGGATGAACCGGCGGCGGGGTTGGACCAGGCGGCACAGGCGGCGCTGGACAGGCTGATCGCGGCGCATCTTGAGGATGGCGGCATGGTGATGGCGGCAACGCACACACCGCTTGGCACCGGGCGCG
>CBFHRT010000216.1:0-3073 GCA_965658285.1 Puniceispirillaceae bacterium (SeqCode)
CAAGGTGGAAATGCTGACCGGCTCCAACGTGTCCGGGACCAACGGCAGCGTTGCCACACCGTCGCAGATGTCGCTGACCTTCAGCGCCGATGATCGCTACACCTTCAAAATCGACAAGGATGGCGGCTCGTCTGCTGATGCCACCATCACCGCCGATGTAACGAACGGTGATCTCAGCTCTGTCGTCAATGTCGTCAACAGCCACTCCGCCTCCACCGGCATCACCGCGTCGATAAGCGGTAGCTCGGTCATCCTCGAGAAGGCCGATGGCACAGGCTTCGAGCTTCACGGCTTCTCGTCCGACTCCAACGGTCAGATCCACGCAGCCAACGCTGCCGGTCAGGGCGGTGCAGCGCTGATGCAGAATGCCACTGGCGGTGCCTCGGCAACCATCGGCGCAACCGGTGCAGCGGTTGAGACCGAAATGACGCTGACCTTCTCTGCTGCCGACAAGTACTCGTTCAAGATTACTGACGGTACCAGCACGGCGACCGTAAGGGCGACAGACGTCGCTGCTGACGATGCTGCAGAGGCAGGCGACACCAACCCTGAGGCCGAGGGCATCAAGGCGGAGATCGACAGCGCGCTGTCCGCCGCCAACATGTCTCACATCTCGGTTTCCATCACCGATGATGTCATCACCCTGAAGAACACCCTTGGCGGTGACCTGTCGGTCACCAACTTCAAGTCGGACGGCACCGGCCAGATGGTCGTACAGCCGAAGACCGGCCAGGGCGTTGGCAAGGTCCTTGATGACAACGGCATCGCCGGGTCCGCATCGGCTGTCAGCTCGGTAGACGTTCTGTCGTCGAGCAACTCGCAGACAGCGATCAGCACCATTGACCGGGCTCTCGAGAACGTCGCTTCCGAGCGCAGCAAGCTTGGTGCCGCGGTCAACCGTCTGGATCACACCATCAACAATCTGAGCAACGTCAGCACCAACACCGCTGCCGCCAAGAGCCGGATTGAGGATGCGGACTTCGCTGCTGAAACCAGCAACCTGACGAAGAACCAGATCCTGTCGCAGGCCGCGACCAGCATGCTGGCCCAGGCCAACCAGTCGAAGCAGGGCATCCTGGCACTTCTCCAGGGCTAATCGCAGACTGAGACACACATATGAGAAGGGCGGTCCTCGGACCGCCCTTTTTCATGCCTGATGACTTTATGGATTAGATGATTTTATGGATTAACGGATATAGTCGAACAGCGATTGCTGGCCGATCTTGACGAAGGCCTGCTGGGCGGCGTCACGGCTGACAATCTGCGATTGCAGTTCGGTGACCAGCGCCGCCAGATCGGCATCCTCGAGACCGGACAGATTCTCATCCATCAGAAGGATGCGCTTCTCGAGTGCCGCCTGTTGCAGATCAGCCTTGTTCAGCTCGGCACCGACACGCGTCTGCTGGATGCTGAAATGCTGGATGCTGGCATCCAGATCATCCACTGACGATGCGTCGGCATATCCCGATTTCAGATCACTCTCCAGCTTTTCGAGGATGGCGAAGACATCCTTGCCGCCTGTCTGGGTCGGCACACGCAGAAACATGGTCGCCCCGTCAACGCCGGTGCGAAGACGCAGATCCTCCGACACCTGGACGCTGTGCGCGCCGCTGTCGCCATGATACTGGATGGTGCCGTCCTCATCTGCCCTGAATGGCGCCTGGTTCAGCTTGAAGCCGCCGAACATGTAATTGCCATTCGAATCACGCGAATTCGCCAGACCCGTGATGGTGTTCTTCAGCTGCGTGACTTCCTTGGCGATGGCCTGTCTGTCGGCCGCAGACAGCGCGTCATTGCGTCCCTGCAGGGCCAGCTCATAGGCACGGGTCAGAACATTCATCGTATCCGACACCACATTCTCGGTCACATTCAGGCGGATGCGCGCGCGGTCGATATTGGTGTTGAAACGGTCGAGCATCACCTTCTGGTCGCGCGTGAACGAGATATTCGCCGCCGCCACCGGATCGTCCGAGGCGCGCAGGATGTTCTTGCCGGTGGCGATGCGCCCCTGCGTGTTCTGGATATCAGCGGTCAGGCTGTTGAACCTGGCCACGGCCTGTTCGTTGAAAAGCTTGGTGCTGATTGGCATGACTGTCTATCCTCAGACCGATTGAAGCAGGGTGTCGAACAATTCGCGGGCGGTGGCCAGAATGCGCGCCGAGGCCTGATAGGCCTGCTGCTGTTCGATGAGATTGGCCGCCTCGGTGTCGAGATTGACACCGGTATATTCGGATTCCGCCTCAAGGCTGGCGTCACGCAACGCACTGGCCGCATCAGCAGCGATGTTGCCGGACTGCACAACCGCGCCAAGCTTTGCCACCGTGGCACTGAACACCTTCTGGAACCCGCCACTGCCAGCGCCCATCAGGTCACGCGACTGGAGCTGCAACAGCTGTTCCATATTGCGGTTGTCGCCGATGCCGTCGCGGTTGCCGCTGATCAGGAATTCATCATTCTCGGCAAGCCTGCCGGTAAAGCCGACAGTGAAATCCAGCGCTGTGGCCGCCTGTTCCCCGTCAAGGTTGCGGGTGGCAAGCGAAGTCCCTGTCTCGACATCGAAATAGGTGATCTCGCCGACATCGATGTCGGTCACCCTCACCTCGATATCGCGCTGCGGCTGCAGGACGGCCGCGGGCAGCATGTCATACTGGACACTGAGCCGCCGTGCGCCGGTATCACCGACGATCATGATCAGATCCTCGCCCGGCAGGTTGGACAAGGTATAACGCTGCTTGGCAAGGCTGATGGCATCGGTCGTCACGGCCGGCATATCCGCACCATCATCCGGCGTGACGATGATCTGATCACCGTCACGGTGCAGGTCGAAATCCGGAACCGTAAACGCATCGGTGAGAGCCGCGATGGCAACAGCATTCGCCAGCATGCCGTCACTTGACATGGCGGAACCGCCGGTACTCAGGCTGGTTGCGCTGCTGTCGAGATCAAGCGCGGCCCCGGCCGGCAGGCTGGATTTGAAATAGGCCGCGCCCACACCAACAGCGTCCAGCGCATCGGATGTCATGGCATCGGCACCACCGAAACTCAGCGTCGTACCATCACCGCGGCTGTTGGT
>CBFHRT010000217.1:0-2997 GCA_965658285.1 Puniceispirillaceae bacterium (SeqCode)
CGCTTGTTGCGGTGCCGTTGTTTCTGTTCATGGGGTATGTCGTCGAGCGCGCCAATATCGTCAGCCGGTTGTTTTTCACCCTGCAGATGGCGGCCCGCAACCTGCCCGGCTCGATGGCCATTGCGGCGTTGCTGACCTGTGCGGTGTTCTCGACCGCGTCCGGCATTGTCGGCGCCGTGGTGACGCTGATGGGCCTGCTGGCCTTTCCGGCGATGGCCGCGGCCAATTATAACAAGCAGTTTGCCTCGGGCGTGATCTGCGCCGGCGGCACGCTTGGCATCCTGATCCCGCCCTCGATCATGCTGATCGTCTACTCGGCGATCGCCGAGCTGTCACCACTGCGCCTCTACGCGGCGGCGATGTTCCCGGGGCTGCTTCTGGCAGGTCTCTATATTGTCTATGTGGTCATCCGCGTCTTCATGCAGCCGTCGCTGGCACCAAAGCCGCGGGCCGAGGACGTGCCGCCAGCGGCGAAGATCTATCTTGACCTCATCATCTCCTTTGTCCCGCTTACGGTGCTGATCGCCGCCGTCCTCGGCTCGATTCTCGGGGGGCTCGCGACACCGGCCGAGGCTGCCGCCATGGGCGCGCTTGGTGGTTTGATCCTTGCCGTGCTTTACCGGTCGCTGACCTGGACGAAGGTCAAGGAATCGGTCTTCCTGACGGCAAAATCCACGGCTATGGTCTGTTGGCTGTTCATCGGGTCATGGACTTTCGCCTCGGTGTTCTCCTATCTTGGTGGCCATGATGTGATCGAGCATTTCGTGCTGTCGATGAATCTTGAGCCATGGCAGTTCCTTGTCATGGTGCAGCTGATCATCTTCCTTCTCGGCTGGCCGCTGGAATGGTCGGAAATCCTGATCATCTTCGTGCCGATCTTTCTGCCGATGCTGGATAATTTCGGCATCAACCCGTATTTCTTTGCAATGCTCGTGGCGCTGAACCTGCAGACCTCCTTCCTGACACCGCCGATGGCGATGTCGGCCTATTATCTGAAAGGTGTGCTGAAGGACCAGATTGAGTTGCTCGAGATCTTCAAGGGGATCCTGCCCTATCTGGGCATCGTGATCTTCTCGATGGTGCTTCTCTACCAGTTCCCCGGCATTGCCCTGTGGCTGCCGGATTATCTCTTCGGCCCGTATATTCCATAGGGGTGCAGGCAATGCTCGCCACGGACATGGTGTCGGCCATTCGCGATGGTCACACCACTTCGCGAAAAATCGTTGAATCCTGTTTGCAGAGGATTGCGGCTGACGCCGCGCTTGCGGCGTGGGCGCATGTTGACGCTGATGGGGCGCTGGCCCGGGCCGATGAGTGCGACAGGTTGCGCCAGGCTGGCCGGCCGCTGGGGCGTCTTCACGGCGTGCCCATAGGTCTGAAGGATATCATCGATGTTGCCGGCATGCCCTGTGAATGTGGCGTGGCGGCGATGGCCGGGCGTGTGCCGGAGGCCGACGCACGCCTTGTCGAGGCACTGCGCGCGGAAGGCGCGGTGATCATCGGCAAGACGGTCACAACCGAACTTGCCTTCATGCAGGCTTCCGCCACCCGCAATCCACTCAACCCGGCGCATACGCCCGGCGGCTCCTCATCCGGGTCGGCCGCCGCCGTCGCGGCGGGGCATGTGCCGCTGGCGGTGGGCTCGCAGACCAACGGGTCGGTGATCCGTCCGGCATCGTTTTGCGGTACCTTCGCCATCAAGCCGACCGCCGGACTCATTCCGCGCAGCGGTGTCCTGGCAACCTCCGGAACGCTCGACCAGATGGGTGCATTTGGCCGGTCGCTGGCGGATATCGGCCTGCTATGTGATGTTCTTGGCGGCTATGACCAGCGTGATCCGGCAAGCTATGCCAGGCCGCGTCCGGCGATGCAGGCCGGCGCCGGCGCCGAATTGCCGATCGAACCCAATTTCCTGTGGTTCGACATGCCCTATTTCGACCGGCTGACGCCTGCCGCGCGTGACGGCATGGATGAACTCCTTGAGGCGCTTGGTGACCGGGTGGAACGGATCGACGCCGCCGGTTCCTTTGCCGGCTTCATCGCCGCGCAGAAAATCATCCACGGCCATGAATTTGCCAGTCTTCTCGGTTGGCTCCTCGATGAGAATCCGCAGGGGATCAGCCAGCGCTCGCGGGACGCCATCACGCTGGGCCGGACCTATGGGCAGGACGCTTATGACGAGGCGCAGGAGATGCGGCGCCAGGCAATGGCGTTCTTCGCGACGCTGTTTACCGAGTTTGACGCGGTGATTTCGCCGGCGGCGCTTGGTGAGGCGCCTTTGTTCGAGGATGGCACCGGCGATCCGATCTGCCAGACGATCTTCACGCTGGCCGGCCTGCCGGCGGTGACGCTGCCGCTGCTTGTCGGTGACAAGGACCTGCCGATCGGGGTACAGTTGGCCGGCGGTGCCGAGGAGGATGACAGGCTTCTTCGTACAGCCGGATGGATGCTGACCGCGCTGCTACAATGATGAACAGCCACGTGACGGCCGGACCAGAATGGACTGGCCATATCAGGAGGATGGACACATGCTTTCAAGACGGGCACGGCTGCTGACGGCGGCCGTTGGAACGGCGCTTGTGATGGTCTTTGTCTTCGGCCTTGCGCACAGCATCTCTACCGGTTTCGCCGGTTTCTGGGGCGGGCTGCCTTTCTGGGTCATCGCCATGACCGTGATGCTGATGGCGGCGTATGATTTCTGGGACGAGACCATCCGCAAGAAAGACTAGCGTCGCAACGACCGAGGCTTACCCACCCCCGCTGAGGGCGTTCAGGATCGGGCAGTCGGGGCGGTGGTCGCCATCGCAGGCCGATGCCAGGCCCGACAATTCGTCCTTCAGTGACTGCAGTTCGGCAAGCCGCGCATCGATCTCGCCGATCTTCTTCAGCGTCAGCGCCTTGACCTCGCGGCTTGGCCTGTTGCGGTCCTCATACAGCCCCAGCAATTCACGGCATTCCTCGACCGAGAAATCGAACTTCCGTGCCTTGCCGACGAAT
>CBFHRT010000218.1:0-2988 GCA_965658285.1 Puniceispirillaceae bacterium (SeqCode)
CGGGCTTGCCGCTTGTTGACGGGAACCCTGGTCCCGATCACGGCTGGTCACCACCGGAATTCCGTGGGCTGAAGCGCGCGAATTGGCATGCCGGCGTCGAATCCGTGCTGCCGAGAGTGTTTATTAGTATAGGGTTAAATCATCTGCCAGAGCGTTGGTTGAAAGCGCGGCCGGTGCCTACCATATCTTGATCAAAGAGTGCCCCCGCCAAACAGGCGAAAACAGGAGTCCCAGATGTCTGACGGAGCGATGATCACCCTCCCGGTTCTGCCCCTTCGCGATATTGTCGTGTTTCCACACATGATCGTGCCGCTTTTTGTTGGCCGCGAGAAATCCATTCGCGCGCTTGAGGCCGTGATGGCCGAGGACAAGCAGATCATTCTGGTGACCCAGAAGGAAGCCGATATCGAAGACCCGGATGCGGATGGGCTTTACAGCATCGGCACCGTGGGATCGATCCTGCAGCTGCTGAAGCTTCCCGACGGGGCGGTGAAGGTCCTTGTCGAGGGTGGCGAGCGCGTCCGCATTGATGAGCATACGCTGCATTCAGATCATGGATTCCTTGCTGTCGACGCTGTTGTCATGGACCAGATGGGGCATCAGGGCGCCGACACCGAAGGGCTGGCGCGTGCCGCCGTACAGCAGTTCGACCAATACATCAAATTCAACAAGAAGGTTGCTTCGGAGGTGTTGAACGCCATCGAGCAGGTCAGCGAATCTGACAAGATCGCTGACATGATTGCCTCGCATCTGGCCATCAAGATCGAGGAAAAACAGGAACTTCTGGAAGTTCTGGATGTGCATCAGCGGCTTGAGCGCATCTTCCAGCTGATGGAAGAGGAGATTGGCGCGCTGCAGGTGGAAAAGCGTGTCCGCAACCGTGTCAAGCGGCAGATGGAAAAGACACAGCGCGAATATTATCTGAATGAGCAGATGAAGGCGATCCAGAAGGAGCTTGGCGACGGCGATGATGGCCGCGGCGAGCTTGAGGAGCTGGAGACCGCGCTTGCCGACACAAAGATGCCAAAGGCGGCCCGCGAAAAGGCGGATGCCGAACTTCGCAAGCTGAAGAATATGGGCCCGATGAGTGCCGAGGCGACCGTCGTCCGCAATTATCTCGACTGGATCCTTGCCGTGCCGTGGCAGAAGGCCAGCCGACTGAAGAAGGATATCGCCAAGGCGCGGGACATCCTCGATGCCGATCATTATGGGCTGGAAAAGGTCAAGGACCGGATCATCGAGTTTCTGGCCGTGCAGCAGCGCACGAAATCGGTCAAGGGGCCGATCCTGTGCCTGGTTGGCCCGCCCGGTGTCGGCAAGACCTCACTTGGCAAGTCGATTGCGCGGGCCACGGGCCGCAAATATGTCCGCATGGCGCTTGGCGGGGTTCGTGACGAGGCCGAAATCAGGGGCCATCGGCGCACCTATATCGGCTCGATGCCAGGCAAGATCGTGCAGAGCCTGAAAAAGGCTGAGACCAACAACCCGCTGTTCCTCCTTGATGAGGTCGACAAGCTTGGCGCGGACTGGCGTGGTGATCCCAGCTCGGCGCTGCTGGAGGTTCTCGACCCGGCACAGAACAGCACTTTCCAGGATCATTACATGGAGCTGGACCTCGATTTGTCGAATGTCCTGTTCATCACCACGGCAAACACGTTGAACATGCCGCAGCCGCTTCTCGACCGGATGGAGATCATCCGGCTGTCGGGCTATACCGAGGATGAAAAGCTGGAGATCGCGAAAGGGCATTTGCTGGCCCGCCAGATCGAGGATCATGGCATTCGCGATGGCGAGTTGAGCATTGCCGATGACGCCATCCGGGGCATTATCCGCAAATATACCCGTGAGGCCGGCGTACGGAATCTGGAGCGCGAGCTAGCCAAGATTGCCCGCAAGACGGTGAAGAAGATTGTCAGCGGCGAAGCCACCTCGGTGTCGGTTGAGCCCGAGAGCCTCGAGGAGTTTCTTGGTGTTGCCAGGTTCCGCTTTGGCGAGATCGAGGATGAGGACCGCGTTGGCGTTACGACGGGCCTGGCCTGGACCGAGGTTGGCGGCGAATTGCTGCAGATCGAGGCCGTGCGGGTGCCGGGCAAGGGCAAGGTCAGTGCGACCGGCAAGCTTGGTGATGTGATGAAGGAATCCATTCAGGCGGCCGAATTCTTCATCAAGTCGCGGGCCTCCACCTATGGAATTGACCTTGAAGAGCTGGCCAAGACGGACATCCATGTCCATGTTCCCGAAGGCGCGACGCCAAAAGACGGGCCATCCGCCGGCGTCGGCATGGTGACATCGATCGTGTCTGCCGTGACCGGCATCGAGGTTCGCCGTGATGTCGCGATGACCGGGGAAATCACCCTTCGCGGGCGGGTGCTGCCAATCGGCGGCCTGAAGGAAAAGCTTCTTGCGGCGCTTCGCGGCGGCCTGAAGACGGTGTTGATTCCAAAGGAAAATGAAAAGGATCTTGCCGAGATCCCGGACAATGTGAAGGAAGGTCTCACCATCATCCCGGTGGCGATGGTTGACGAGGTGCTGTCGGCGGCACTGGTGCGTGAGCCACTGCCAAATGCCATATCTAGTGGGTCGCCGGATGAGGGGCCATCCGTCCCAATCGCGGAAAAAGCGCCAGCTGGCGATGACATCACCGCGCATTGAACATTGTATAATTCAAGGACACGCTTGATTTGAGCATGCGTGTCCTTGTGTTTTTCGGTGGCATTTCATTCTGAAACGCGGTAAACCGATGTCTACTATAACACTAGATATTGGGGGTACCCATGAACAAAAACGATCTTATTGCATCTGTTGCTGACTCTTCCGGGCTGACCAAGGCTGACGCCGGGCGCGCTGTTGACGCTGTCTTTGCGAGTATCGAAGGCGCCCTGAAGGGTGGGGACGAGGTTCGTATTGTCGGGTTTGGTACTTTCTCCGTGGCTCATCGCGCGGCGACCACCGGACGCAACCCGCGCACCGGCGAAACGATCCAGATTG
>CBFHRT010000219.1:0-2979 GCA_965658285.1 Puniceispirillaceae bacterium (SeqCode)
TGAGCCTCACCGCGCTGTCCAGAATGGGGTTCAGCATCAACCCGCTTTCGCGGCGCTGTGATGATGTAGCCAGGTTGCTGGCCATCTATGCCGCCATCGGCGCGGCGCGGGCCGATCTCGGCTATGACATTGACGGGGTTGTCTACAAGGTCGACAGGCATGATTATCAGGATCGTCTTGGCCAGGTGGCGCGTGCGCCGCGCTGGGCGCTGGCGCATAAATTCCCCGCCGAACAGGCCGAAACGGTTCTCAACGCCATCGACATCCAGGTTGGGCGCACCGGCGCGCTGACACCTGTGGCAAGACTGGCGCCGATCACCGTCGGCGGCGTTGTTGTCTCCAACGCGACGCTTCACAATGAAGATGAAATCCGCCGCAAGGACATCCGCGTCGGCGACCGGGTGGTGATCCAGCGCGCCGGCGATGTGATCCCGCAGGTTGTGCGGGTGATCACCGATGCACGCCCCGCCGACAGCGCCGAATTTGTCTTCCCTGATATCTGCCCGGAATGCGGTGCGCCGGCAACCCGGCCCGAGGGCGAGGCGGTACGGCGCTGCACCAACAGCCTTGAATGCCCGGCGCAGCGTCTGGAATGGTTGAAACATTTCGTGTCGCGAGACGCCTTTGATATCGAGGGGCTGGGGGCGCGGCAGATCGACCAGTTCGTCGGGCTTGGCTGGGTCATGCGGCCAGCCGATATCTTCCGCCTTGCCGAACGGCGTTCGGATATGGCCGCGCTTGACGGTTATGGCGAGGTCTCGATCAAAAACCTTCTGGCCGCCATCGAGGCGCGCCGCGAGATCGGCTTCGAGAGGTTCATCTTCGCGCTTGGCATCCGCCAGGTCGGTCAGGCGACAGCGCGCATTCTGGCACTGCATTTCATGGCGCCGGAGGCGATGCTGGCCGCGCTGTCCCCGCAGGCCGATCTTGCGGCAACCACTGCCGAGCTGGTGGCCATCGACCAGGTTGGCGAGGCGATGGTGGCGGACCTGATCGGATTTTTCGCCAATGACAGCAACCGCGCCGCGGTCGAGGATCTGCTTGGCCAGCTCAGCGTCGTGCCGCCGGAACGCCCGGCCGAGGATAGCGCGGTCAGCGGCAAGACGATTGTCTTCACCGGCACGCTTGCCGGCATGTCGCGGGCCGAGGCGAAAGCGCGCGCCGAATCGCTGGGCGCCAAGGTATCGGGCGCGGTCTCGGCAAAAACGAATTATCTTGTCGCCGGCGCCGATGCCGGATCGAAGGCCCGCAAGGCTGCCGAGCTTGGCGTGACAGTCCTCAGCGAAGAGGAATGGCTGGCGATGATTGGAGCAGGTCCAGCCGCCTAGACCGGGGCACAGGCCGCCGCGAGCCAGGCAAGGCAGTCCGCCTCGCCGTCAAGTTCCGGCGCCAGCGCCGCCTGAACCCGTGCGTGATAGGCGTTCAGCCAGTCGCGCTCGGCCGGCAGCATCATGCCAACATCGATCAGCCGTCGGTCGATCGGGCACAGGGTGATGGTCTCGAACCCCATGAAACCATTCTCGTCGGGTGCGGTAACGGTGATCAGTGTTTCGGTCCGGATGCCCCATTCACCGGCGCGGTAGCATCCGGGCTCGTTCGAGAGCAGCATGCCGGGTTCGAGCGGCACGGTGCCGCGTTTCGAAATGCTTGCCGGCCCCTCATGAACCTGCATCACATGCCCCACCCCATGGCCGGTGCCATGCGCGTAATCGAGCCCCTCGGCCCACATCGGCGCGCGGGCCAGCGCGTCGATCTGCTGGCCGGTCGTACCTTTCGGGAAGCGTGCCATCGCCACGGCGATATGGCCGCGAAGGACAGCGGTGAAGGCGGTGATCATCTCGGGCCTTGGTGTGCCGATGGCGATGGTGCGGGTGATGTCGGTGGTGCCGTCATTGTAATGCGCGCCGGAATCGACCAGCAGCAGGCTGTCCTCGACAAGAATGTTGTCCTGCCCGGCGATGGCGCGGTAATGGACAATTGCGCCATTCGGCCCGGACCCGCAGATCGTCTCGAAGCTCGACGCCAGAAAGCGCGGGCTGTCCTGCCGCAGCGTCAAGAGATGCCTCGCGATCTCGGTTTCCCGCATACCATGCGCCGCGCCGCTGTCCAGCCAGCTGAGAAAGCGCACCATCACCGCGCCATCCTCGATATGGGCACGCCGCGTGCCGTCAAGCTCCGCCATATTCTTCAGCGCCTTCATCGCCGTGACCGGGCATGGCGCGGCAACGGGGTCGATATCGGCCTTGGCAAGCGGGGCGTGAAGCTGGTGCGGCAGGCTGTCGGGATCGAACATCACCCGCGCCGCATCGGCATATCCGGCGCGCGGATCAATCAGATCGGCAAACTGTGCCAGCGGCACGATCGCCACCTCATTCGCCAGATCACCTTCCATGACAGGCGCCAGGCGATGCTGGTCACCAAGCAGAATCAATCCGTTCTCCCGATGATATAGCGCGAACAGCAGGTTGATCGGCGTGTTCGAAAGATCGGTGCCGCGGATATTCACCAGCCAGTTCACCGCATCGGCGCGGCTGATCACCACAGCATCGCAGCGCGCCGCCTCAAGACGCGCGGACAATGCCGCCAGCTTGTCCGCCATCGACTGTCCGGCAACCCGGTCAGGCATGCGAAAAGGCCGCGAGGGCGTGGTGTCCGGTCTCGTATCACGCCACATCGCGTCAATCGGATTGTCGGCATCGGCAACAAGCTCGGCCCCGGCCTTCAGGCATATCTCCTGCAGCCTTTCGAAGCCGCGCACCGTGACCAGCCGCGGGTCGATACCGATACGCGCGCCACTGGCATGCGCAGAATCGAGAAAGCCGGTGAGATCAGCCTCCGGCAGGGTGAATGTCTGCCACAGATCAATGTCGGACTGGCTGGCCATCTGCAGCGTGTAGCGACCATCGCTGAACAGCGCCGCGTGATTTGGCAGGATCACGCCAAAGCCGGCCGATCCGGTGAAGCCGCTGATGAAGGCAA
>CBFHRT010000220.1:0-2966 GCA_965658285.1 Puniceispirillaceae bacterium (SeqCode)
GCTGATCGTCTTCATCTCGAGGAATTCCTCAATTCCCCAGATGCCACCTTCACGGCCGACCCCTGACTGTTTGTAGCCGCCAAACGGCGCGCCAGATGCGCGGCTGGCCCCGTTCACCTGAATCATGCCGGCGCGTAGCCGCGACGCCACCCGGCGGGCGCGCTCGGCACTGCCGGTCTGGATGTAGGCGGCAAGCCCGTAGGGCGTGTCATTGGCCATCTCGATGGCCTCATCCTCGCTGTCGAAGGGCATCATCGCCAGGACCGGCCCAAAGATTTCCTCGCGCATGATGGTCATGTCGGGCGTGGCATCGGCAAACACGGTGGGACGCGCGAACCATCCGCGGTTCAGGCCCTCGGGGCGGCCGGTGCCACCGGCAACTAGCCGCGCGCCTTCATCGATGCCCGTCTGGATCATACCCTGCACCTTGTCGAACTGCGCCTGAGACACGAGCGGGCCGATATGCCCGCCTGTCTTGCTTGGCAGATCGACCATGGTGGCGTTGGCCGTGGCGGCGGCAACCTCGACAGCGCGATCATAGGCGTCACGTTCCACCAGCATGCGGGTGGCCGCGTTACAGGACTGCCCGGTGTTGGCGAAACAGAAACTGGCACCACGCGCCACCGCGGCGTCGATATCGGTGTCATTGAAAACAAGGTTCGGCGATTTTCCACCAAGTTCCAGCGACACGGTCTTCACCGTATCGGCGGCGGCCTTGCTGATCAGGATGCCGGCGCGGGTCGATCCGGTGAAGGACACGACATCGATCCCCGGATGCGATGACAGGATGCTGCCAACGCCGACACCGTCGCCATTGACCATATTGTAGACCCCGGCAGGCACACCGGCCTCATGCATGATTTCGCTGAACAGGATGCTCGACATCGGCGCGATTTCGGACGGTTTCAGCACCATCGTGCAGCCTGCCGCCAGCGCCGCGCCGACCTTCAGAACAACCTGATTCATCGGCCAGTTCCACGGCGTGATCAAACCGGCCACACCGGCAGGCTCATAGGTAAGGTCCTGCCCCTCAACGCCGGGACGAAGCGGATGCTGCCATTCGAAGGCATCAAGGGCGCGAATGAAGGCTTTCAGATGGCCGCGGCCAGATGCCGCCTGGTCGCTCAGCGACATGTCGATGGGGGCGCCCATCTCGTTCGAAATTGCCTCGGCCATATCGTGGGCGCGTTTCTCATATACCGCAAGAATGGCGCGCAGCACCTCACCGCGCGCGGCCGGCGTGGTCATCGACCAGCTGGCAAAGGCGGCGCGGGCGGCCGTGATCGCCGCTTCGGCATCGGCTGACCCACCAAGCGAGATCGTGGCATAGACCTCTTCGGTTGCCGGATTATAGACTGGAAAATCAGTGCCATCGCGTGGTGCCACCCACGCTCCGTCGATATAGAAATTACGCATATTCATCATGCTGGTGTCCCCAATGGTCTGCCAGTTCAGCTGGCGTCTTGCGCGGCGGCGGTCTTGTGACGCCCGGCAAGATAGATCCCGCCAAGCACCATCACCGCCGATGCCGCATGATAAGAATAGAGCCCCTCTGACAGAATGAACACCGCCAGCAGGGCCGCGAAGATCGGAACCAGGTTCAGATAGAATCCCGCCCGGTTTGCACCGGCAAGTTCAACCCCCCGCATGAAACAGATCTGTGCCAGCATCGATGGAAAAATGGCGCAATAGGCGACGATGGCAAGACCCTTCATACCCGGCATTTGGATCGTCCCGGCCCAATATTCAACCCCCATCGATACGGCGAACACCATTGAGGCGGGGATCGAGAAAAAGGTGAGCAGCAGCGCCGGCGACATTTCCAGACGTCGGCTCAACCCGACCGTGTATCCGGCGTAGCAGACACAGGCAATCAGCATCAACAGATCGCCGGTGTTGAAGCGCAGCGCCAGCAACACCGCAAACGACCCCTTGGTGACAAGCACCGCGACACCGAGAAAGGAGACGGCAAGACCGACAAGCTGCATCATGCCGATGCGGGTGCCGAACGCGGCGAGGCTGAGCAGCATGACAATCGCCGGCACCGAACTCTGCGTAATGCCGAGATTGACCGCGGTGGTGTGCTGCGCGGCAAGGATGAAGAAAAAGGTGAAACCGGCCATGCCGCCACCCCCCATCAGCATCACCCAGCCAAGCCGGGCACGGACACGCGGCCACTCGGCGCGCATCTGCCGCCGGAAGATGAAGGCAAGGATGGCAAGACAGGCGAACCAGCGCAGCCCCATCATCACCATTGGCGACATCTCGCCAACCGACAATCTGGCCGCAACGGTGTGACCGGCCCACATGAGCATCGCCATTATCAGGGTGAAATGCGGGCTGTTCCAGAATCGCGTCACGATGGGGTGACGCCGCGCAGCTGCGTGCCGAAATCGAACGGCGCGCCGAGAATCGCGAAATCGGCGTCGATGGCGTCCCAGTCCGGCTGGTAGGGATATTTGCCAAAGCTGCACAGCCCCACAAAAGACAGGTTCAGACGCCCGCCGCCATAGCCATGTTTGCTCATCATCACGCCTCCTGCCAATATGCAGACCAAGGCTAGTCGAAAATCATCATGCCGAGAAGAGGCGGCACACAGCTTTGATGCCCAAGGGCTTTGCGTTGGACGCGCGGGTGAGGCAACCTTCGCCGAATGTGACGCCAATACCGGCGACCACCATGCCGATCAGACTGACAGCGGCGTAGCAGGTCACCTATGACCGCGACGGGTTCGTCGCATCAATCGATATCTTCGGCCCCGACGAGGCAGCGGCAATCCGCGCCGCGCTGGAAGAGGTCGAACAACGCTTTCCCTAGGGAATGGCCGGCGCCAATCGCAAGGGCCGCTACTGACGGTACAACCGACATTCGGGCACATAGAGAAAGGGACCACCCCACATGAATGCCGATCTCACCGCGGCGCTTGCCGCCCCGTTCACGCTGGATGACAACCCCGGCCGCACAGC
>CBFHRT010000221.1:0-2937 GCA_965658285.1 Puniceispirillaceae bacterium (SeqCode)
TGCGGCCCAGAAAGCCTGCGATTGGCGAATTGTCGCCAAGCGGCTCCATCAACTCGACCTTGGCGTTGGGCTGATCAACAAACACCACCCTTACCCCGTGGTCGGGAAGCGGTTGCGGCGCGCTGCAGACGGCACCAAGGCCAGTCTCCCACTGCCGGGCTGCCGCCTCGACATCGGGCACCGCGATCGCAATATGGTTGATACGGCCAATCATCATCGAATCCTCTGGCGCAAAGCCGCGCTGCACCGCCCGTTATGCGACACCGCGAAGATCATCCTCGCTAAGGCGCATGATATGGACATGCGCAATCGGGCGAAGGCCGAACATGCTGCGCGCCACCCGGCGCAGCGCCTGGCCGGCGATCTCCTCAACATTCGAATCATCACGGCGGGCCGCCCGGCCCATCCTGGCCAGCGCATCCTCGATCGCAAGACTCGCCGTGGCCACATAATCGGTGGCGGCCGATTCATCACTGATGCCGGTCTGCGAGACTGCCGGCACCGCGCACAGTCCGCCATCACGATTCATCACCAGACTGGCGGTCACAACGCCGTTCCACAGCATCCGGCGCCGCGCCCGCATCATGTCCGACTGGATTTCCAGGATTTTTCCCTTTTCATGCGTCAGCGCGCCGGTCTTCACATTGTCGATGATTGCTGCCTGGGATTCGCCGCCCTTCCCGGCAAGGCGAATGACCGTGCCATTGTCAGGAATCAATGTCTGGCGGACCTGACAGGCCTCGGCGAGTTCGGCATGGGCGACAAGGTGTCGGGCCGTGCCATGCACCGGAATGGCGATTTGCGGCTTTACCAGACCATACATCTCGACCATCTCTTCGCGCGACGGATGGCCGGAGACATGCACCGGCGCGTCTTCATCGGTGATCAGGTTGATCCGGCGGCGGATCAGCGCGTCCTGAACACGCGCGATGGCCGGCTCATTGCCCGGGATCTGGCGCGAGGAATACACCACCGTATCTCCCTGCTCCAGCGTCACACTTTCATGAATGCCGGCGGCGATCTTCGCCATCGCGGCGCGCGGCTCGCCCTGTGTTCCGGTACAGATGATGACAATGTTGTTGCGCGGCAGAAGATCGATATCCTCCTCCGGCACAAAATCGGGAAGGTCACGAAGATAGCCGACCTCCTGCGCCGCCGAAATGGCCCGTTTGATCGCCCGGCCAACCACGGCAACCGACCGGTCATTGGCCTGCGCGGCGCTGACAATCGACTGAAAGCGCGCCACATTGCTGGAAAAACAGGTTACGGCGACACGGCCCGTCGCGGCGGCAATCACCTCGCGAAGCCCGACTTCCGCCTCGGCCTCCGATCCGGTGCGCCCCTCGACCATGGCGTTCGTCGAATCGCCGACCATCGCCAGCACGCCTTCATCACCGATCTCTGCCAGACGCGCGGTATCCGTGGTCTCGCCGAGGCCGGGGGCCGCGTCGAACTTCCAGTCACCGGTATGAAGCACGGTGCCGGCATCACAGCTGATGGCCAGCGCCGTGGGGTCGGGGATGGAGTGTGTCAGGCCAACCATCTCGACGCTGAAGGGGCCGATCTCGGTCACGCTGCCAGGGCCGATCTCGATCAGCGGAATATCTACCTGCCGCCCATTCTCTGCCAGCTTGCGGCGCAACAGCGCCAGCGTGAAAGCGCTTCCATAGACCGGGCATCCAAGCTGTGACCACATATAGGGAATGGCGCCAAGATGATCTTCATGGCCGTGCGTCAGAACCAGACCGGCAAGTTGATCACGCCGTTGTTCGATAAAGCTCAGATCAGGCAACACAACATCGATTCCCGGCATGCTGTCATCCGGGAAGGAAATGCCCAGATCCACCATCAGCCAACTGCCTTCATAGTGGTAGAGGTTGGCATTCATGCCAATCTCACCGGATCCACCAAGCGGCACGAAAAGAAGGTCGGAGTTATTGTACATATGTAGTCGGCTTCCCTAGGTGGCGCGCGATCAGCGATTGCGCGCGAAAATTTCGAACAGTCCCCTGACGGTCAGATCGGCATCGACGATGGCCGGACCGGCAATGTGCTTCGCAAAAAGACCGGCCAACCCGCCTGTCATGATTGCCTGCATGTCGTCACCGGGCCCGGCATGGGCAGCGCGCAGCCGCGACATCAGCCCGTCGATCATGCTTACATAACCCCAGAAGACACCGGATTCCATTGCCGCAACGGTATTTTTCCCGAGGATCGGCAGATCGGCCTTAAAACTGCGCAGCTCAAGCTTTGGCAACTGCGCCGCAGCGCGTTCCAGCGAGTCAATCGACAACGCCACACCGGGGGCAATGATCCCCCCTTCGTAGGCGCCGTCTGCACCGACAAGATCAAGCGTCGTCGCGGTGCCAAAATCCAGCACGATCGCAGGAAGGCTGTGATGCGCCTTCGCGCCGACAGCATTGACCAGCCGATCCGCGCCAGCCTGTTCGGGCCGGTCGATTTTCACATCAATGCCAAGCTCCACATCGGGGGCACCGACGATCATTGGCGGCGTGCCGATCACGGCGGCAAGCGCATCAACCACATGCGGTGTCACATCCGGCACAACACTCGCGACAATCGCATTGCTGGCCTCATCAAGAGCCGGCCCGATGGTGTCGCGCATCAAGGCTGTACAGGTGACGGCATCATAAATGGCATCGGTGCGGATGCGCCACACATCGCGAACGCCCTCTTCCACATCACCAAGCGCCAGTACGAGGTTCGTGTTCCCAACATCAATGGCAAGCAGCATTCAGCCTCTACCCATCAATTCAACATCGCCTGTCGTGACACGGCTATGCTGGCCGCCATCATTGCGCAGGACAAGTGCGCCGTCAGTATCGATATCGTCAAAAAATCCTTCGATGACTTCGGTGCCGGTCGACACCCGCACCTTGCCATCTATATGGGCGCAATGGCGAAGCCATTCCAGCC
>CBFHRT010000222.1:0-2899 GCA_965658285.1 Puniceispirillaceae bacterium (SeqCode)
CTGACATCGCAGGCCAGCATCGATTTTGGCATGGTCGTCCGCACGCCGATGATCGAAATGACAACGATCGGCGCCGGTGGTGGGTCAATTGCCCATATCGACGATACCGGCCTGCTGGATATTGGTCCGCAGAGTGCCGGTTCCGATCCGGGGCCCGTCTGTTACGGCCTTGGTAATGACCGGCCCACCGTGACCGACGCCAATCTTGTGCTGGGGCGGATCGATGCCCGCAACCCGATTGGTGACAAGCTGACCCGGCTTGACAGTGATGCCGCCGCGGCGGCGATCAGAACCCATATTGCAGACCCGCTCGGCATCGATGAATATGAAGCTGCCGAGGCGATCATCCGCGTGGCGAATGCGAAAATGGCCGGCGCCATAAGGCTGATTTCGATCGAACGCGGACATGATCCGAAACGCTTTGCCGCCATGCCGTTTGGCGGCGGCGGGGCGCTCCATGCCGGTGCGCTGGTGCGGGAGATCGGCCTCGCAGCCGCCATCGTGCCGCGCTATCCCGGGGTCAATTCGGCGCTTGGCTGCGTGATGTCGGACCTTCGCCATGATGAGGTGCGCACCCTCAACAGGATGCTGGACTCGCTTGACTGTGATGCTCTTGGCGAGATGATTGCCGAGATCACCGCCGCATCGCAGCAGGTGATCCGCCGGTCACGCGCCAATATCGAGGGGCTGCAGGCTGTCATCGAGTTGGACATGCTGTATCTTGGCCAGACACATGCTGTGGCGGTGCCTATTTCAGCCGATGCCGGCACTCTTGATATTGCCAGCATCCGCGCCGCCTTTGATGCCAGCTACAAGCGCACCTATGGCCGCCTTCTGGAGAATATCCCTGTGCGCGTCCTCAATCTGCGGTTGTCGGTGATCGGCATACGCCCGCATGTTGATATCGCCGGACTGGCACGCGGCAAGAGGGCTGACAGCGTCGAAGACTGCCACCTGGCCGAACAGCGGATCTATGCCGATGGCACATGGCATGATGGTAAGATCATCGACAGGCTGATGCTGCCCGAAGGCGCCGTTGTGGTCGGCCCCTGTTTGCTGGTGCAGCCTGACGCCACAATCTATGTCGATCCGGGTCTGGCAGCGCGTGTCGACACGCTTGGCAACATCATCATCGAGGAATCTTCATTGAAGAGCGGAGGTGACAATGTCTGATCGCCAGTTCGATGCGGCCACGACAGCCATTCTGATCGTCGATCTGCAGAATGACTTCCTGCACCCCGAAGGTGCCTATGGCAGGTCCGGAACCAGCAGTCCCGAGATCGCCGCGCTGCCGGGGCGGATTGCCCCGCTTCTGGACACTGTGCGGCAGGCAGGTGGATGGATTGTTTCAACACAATTCACGTTGGTTCCCGGGCGGGAAGGTGCCCCTTTCATCTCACCGCATCTGAAAAAACTTCGCCCGTTCCTGACCACCGGTGACTTCACCCCGGGTGGCTGGGGGCATTCGCTGGTGGACGAGCTTCAGCCAGCTGATCTGACAGTTGAAAAAGTCGCCTATTCAGCGTTTTACCAGACGAGGATGGAGTTTGTTCTGAGCCGCGCCGGCATCCGGACATTGATGGTCTGCGGCATCGTTACCAATGGCGGTGTGGCATCAACGGTACGCGACGCGCATGTCCGTGATTTCGACACTATCACGCTTCATGACGGGTGCGCGGCCTTTTCGCCGGAAACACACGATACGGCGATCAAGGCCTTGTCATCAGTTGGCAGGAGCATGAGTGTTGCCGAGGCGCAGGCTCTGTTCGCCGGGAGTTAGGATGCCATGCCGAATGTGATCATACGAGACAGATTTGAAGCCGAAATCGAAGTTGATTGCCTGATCATCGGTGGCGGTGCTGCCGGTCTGACGGCGGCGCTGGCGGCGATCGAGGCCGGTGACAGCGTGCTGATCGCCGAACGTGACGCCCAGCTTTCAGGGTCGACGGCCCTGTCGTCGGGCCTCATCCCTGCGGCCGAGACAAAGGCCCAGCGAGCGCAGTCCATCGATGACAGCCGTGAGGCGTTTTTCAAGGACATCATGGCCAAGAACAAGAACAGTGCCGATCCAGAGCATGTCCGCACCATTATCGACCAGATCCCGCAGACCCTCGACTGGCTTGGCAAGCGTCACGACATCCCCTTCCATGTTCTTGATGATTTTCTCTATCCGGGGCACAGCCATCACCGGATGCATGCTGTCCCGGAAGTCACCGGGCAGGGGCTTGTAACGCGACTTGAACAGGCGGTCACGGCGACCGATGCGATGATCGTCACCGGAGCGCAGGTTACCGACCTTGTTGTCACGGGTGACGGTGGCTTCCTCGGCGCGACGTGCCAGCGCCCCGACGGCGCGAGCGAGGCCATCGCCGCACGGCGTGTGATTTTCGCCTGCAATGGCTATGGCGGCAATCCGGCATTGGTGGCGCGCTATATTCCGGAAATGAAGGACGCGCTGTATTTCGGCCATCCGGGCAATCAGGGCGAGGCCATCCTGTGGGGCGAACAGCTTGGCGCGGTGCCAGCGCATCTGTCGGGATATCAGGGCCACGGGTCGGTGGCGCATCCGCATGGCATCCTGGTGACATGGGCGCTGATGATGGAAGGCGGGATTCAGGTCAATCTGAACGGCCAGCGCTTCTCGAATGAGCATCAGGGCTATTCCGAGCAGGCGGTGGCGGTGCTTGCCCAGCCTGAAAAGACAGCCTTCAATATCTTTGACTCGCGGCTTCGCGATCTGGGCCGGAAATTCGAGGATTTCCGGAACGCCGAGGAGAGCGGCGCCGTCATCACTGCAGACACCGCTGATGAGCTGTCCGCCCGCATCGGTGTTGACGCCGGCGCGCTGGAAGCCACTTTACAGGAATGCGCCACTCTTGCTGGATCGGGAGAGGCGGAC
>CBFHRT010000223.1:0-2892 GCA_965658285.1 Puniceispirillaceae bacterium (SeqCode)
GAAGGTCGGCGTGTCGCCGCCGCTAGCGCCGTCCCCATCGACATCTTCGTCACGCTGGCTGATCACGCGTGCCCATTCCTGGTCAAAATCAATCAGCGCCTGCGCCACATCCTGACGCTCAGCCGAGTAGCTGCGAAGCAGGCCGGGTTCGCTGCGGCCCTGCAGCACCGAAATCAGCTTCCAGCCAAGGTTGAAGCTGTCCCCCATCGAGACATTCATCCCCTGGCCGGCCTTCGGGCTGTGGGTGTGGCAGGCATCACCGGCAATGAACACGCGGGGATGCCCGTCATCCGTCGCGGTGCCGTCCAGATTGTCAAACCTGTCAGTCAGCCTTTGGCCGATTTCATAGACTGACCACCAGACTGTTTCCTGCACATCGAATGTATAGGGGTGGAAGATGTCCTTCGCGGCGTTGATCAGGTCGGTCTCGGAGATGTTCCGGCTACGGGCTCTTTCACCCTCGGCAAGCGTTTCCATCTCGACATAGATGCGCGCCATAAAGCCACCTTCACGCGGGATGATCAGCAAGGTGCCGCCACTTCCGGACTGGATCAGCGTCTTTTGCCTGATATCGGGAAAGCTGGTGACGGCAAGCACGTCCATGACGCCCCACGCCTTGTTGGCCGAATCCCCCTTCAGCTTCAGCCCGATGGCGTTCCTGACCGCGCTTCGCGCCCCGTCGCACCCGACAACATAGCGTGCCCGCATCGATGTGGTCACCGGCGCGGTGCCGTTGTGGCTTTGTTCGATATCGATCTTAACCGGATGCGTCGGGTCATCATCAATGGTGAGTTCCAGTACGCGGCATCCGTAATCCGGCTGCAGCCTGGTCGGTGAACGGCGCATGCTGTCGAGATACATGTCATGGACGCGTGCCTGGTTCAGGATCACATGCGGCATTTCGGACAGGCCATCCTCGACATCCTGAATGCGTCCGGTGCGGATGATGTTCTGCGGATTTTCCGGATCGGGTTTCCAGAATGTCGTCTCATTGACCCAATAGGCCTCATTGCACACCCGGTGCGCAAAGCCGAAGGCCTGGAACATCTCCATCGACCGGCAGGACACACCATCGGCCTGGCCCTTTTCCATCGGGCCCGGCTTCTGCTCTATCAGCACGGTCCCGATATCGGCAAATCTGGCAAGCTGCGCGGCCAGTGTCAGACCGGCCGGTCCGCTGCCGACAATCAGAACATCGGTTCGCTCAGGGAGAGGGGACCCCGGTTTGCGCGTCGATCGGTCGGGATGGATTTCGGGATTACCACCCTGAAACCCATTCAGGTGAAATTGCATGATAAAAAAGCCGCTGCTCGGGTTCAGATGGGGTCAGAATAGAAGTGCCGATGCATCCGGTCAATGCGATGATCAGCTTTCATATCGTGTTTCACCGCGGCGGCTGGTGTCGGTTGGCAATTCGACAACCAGCGGGTCATGAGCGCGCTGCGAACAATTGAGTCGCGGACAGAGGTGACAGTTGATCCCGATCTTGCTGAAGCTGTCCTCGGCCGGCTGTGGAAAGCTGGAGGTATAGATCAGCCGCCTTGCATGCTGGATTTCACATCCAAGCGAAATGGCGAGACGCCGGTCCTGTGTATTGATCGAATAGACAGGTCGCTCCGTGGTCCGGCTCAGGGTGAAGAACCGTTCCCCATCAGGAAGCTCGACAAATTGCGGCAGGATGACGCCGGGCGTTCGAAAGGTGTTGTGAAGATTCCACACCGGGCAGGACCCGCCCTGTTCGGCGATATTGAAGCTTGTCGCGTTGAACCGCTTGGTGACATTGCCGGCCTTGTCGACACGAAGGAAGAAAAAGGGGACGCCGCGGCTGTTGTCCCGCTGCAGCGTGGTCAGGCGCTGGCACGCTTGCTCGAAGGACACCGAAAAGGCCGACGCCAACCGGTCGATGTCATAGTTTGTCCTCTGGGCAAGTTCCAGATACCGGTCATATGGCATAACCAGCGCCGCGGCGAAATAATTGGCAAGCTCCACCTTACAACGCGCGATGCTGCGATCAGTGTCCAGTGACTTGTCATCGGTGATGTCCCGCAGGATGTCGCCACATTCAACAAAACACAGAACATGCGCCATCTGGAATGTACGATTCGGGAAGTCCAGCGCCTCGGACAGTTTGAGCTTTCCTGCTGGCGCATCATAAATCCGCAGGGCATCGCGCATTTCATCTACCGGCAGCGTGAGGACATCGATCTCATGACGTTCACGAAGCCGGGTTTTCAACATCATGTGCATTTCATCCGGAGGGCAGGGTTGCTCCGCCGCCAATCTTTCAGCGGCGCGTTCGAGTGCGTCGAAATGGTTGGAATGCCGACGGAAGAAGTCATGGATCGTTGTCTCGGGCGACAGCGAGACAAGGTCCTGCGGCATCCTCTCGCCACCGATACGCATGATGTTGTCGAGTGTGGTGCGGTGGTTCTGGAACAGCGTCAGGAAATTCTGCACGAGAACCGGCGCATGATCGAGCGCCGCCTGCAACTCATGAATGTCCGGTGTCTTGTTTGCGAAAACCGGGTGCTGGAAGGCGTGTCGCAGATCGGCCAGCATGGTCGAACTGTTTTCCGGCACGACATCCTGCCAGTCGATTCCATATTGCTCGGACAGCGCAATGAGAACGGGCACCGAAAGGGTCCGCTGGTTTTTCTCCAGCATGTTCACATAGGCGGCGCTGATCCCGAGCGCTTCAGCCATTGCCGCCTGGGTCTGTCCATTCTCGCGGCGGAGCTGCCGCAACCGCGGTCCGATGAAGGTTTTTTTCATGTTGCAAACCGTACCACGGAGATTGCCGGATTGAATTCACAGTTTAACAAAAAATACTCTTGTAAAAATAACAACAAACACGTCCTCACCCCTTTGAGGGTTTTTTGAAACGGTCCGAGA
>CBFHRT010000224.1:0-2883 GCA_965658285.1 Puniceispirillaceae bacterium (SeqCode)
GGCGCGGCGGAAAGGCGGCCCGGTTCTCGGCCAGCCAGTCACGGTCGGGCAGTGCTTCGATGCTGACCGAGACAGGCGCCAGCCCGCAGGCGGCAAAACAGGGCGCCAGCAGATTGTCGATGACCGCGCCATCGGGCTGTTCCGTGAACATCGCCTCAATCACCCACTCGCCACCGCCATCGCGCAAATGCGCCGTCGCGGCAGCATCGAGAAGTTCTGAAAACACCAGCTCGAAGCCGGCCAGCTCGGCGGTACTCAGGCGCTCGTCAAGCCGCAATCGAACGGTGTGGAGGTTGGTCATAGCAGGGCGTCACGGCTTGCTGACAAATCCGGCCACGACCTTCTTGTGGCCGGCCTTGTCGAAGGCGATCTCGAGCTTGTCGCCATCAACATGGACAACATTGCCCATACCGAATTTCTGGTGAAAGACCCGGTCACCGGCAGCGAACCCCTCCTTTTTGCCGGTTGGCAGGAAATGGTCCTGCTCGGCGTTGTCCTGCCGCGCCGCCATCCGTCGCCAGCCAGGGCCATAACCACCGCGCGGCGTATCGCCATAGGCCCCGCCGCCGGCAAGCTGTGCCTGCGCGGCGCGGCCAAAGGGGATGCCGCCGCCAAGCCCCTGCGCGATATCCTCAATCACCGTTTCGGGTGGCAGTTCCTGAACAAAGCGCGAGGGGATCGAGCTTTGCCACTGGCCATGAATTCGGCGGCTGCCGGCAAAGCTCAGAAAGATGTTCCGGCGCGCCCTTGTGATGCCGACATAGGCAAGACGGCGCTCCTCCTCAAGCCCGACAGCGCCATTCTCGTCAATCGTGCGCTGGCTCGGGAAGATGCCCTCCTCCCATCCGGGCAGGAAGACGGTGTCGAATTCCAGACCCTTCGCGGCATGCAGCGTCATCAATGTGACCTCGCCCTGTTCGGACTCCGAATCGCCATCCATGACAAGCGAGATATGCTCAAGAAAGCCCTGCAGCGAATCAAAATCCTGCATGGCGTTGACAAGTTCGGTCAGGTTTTCCAGCCGGCCTTCTGCCTCCGGTGTCCGGTTGGCCTGCCACATCGTGGTGTAACCCGATTCATCAAGCACCATCTTGGCAAGCTCGGTGTGGGGGAGCGATGCCGAAACCTCGCGCCAGCGTCTGATATCCTGGCAGAAACCGCCAAGCGCGGTGCGCGCCGCCGGCCGCAGCTCGTCACTTGCCGCAAGATCGATTGCCGCCGCCATCAGGGGCTTGTCGGAGGCCCGTGCCTGGACATGGATGGCCTGGATACTGGCCGTGCCAAGGCCGCGCTTCGGCACGTTGATGATCCTCTCAAAGGCCAGATCGTCGGCCGGCTGGGCGATCAGTCGCAAATAGGCGATGGCATCGCGGATCTCCGACCGTTCATAGAATCTGGTGCCAACGACACGGTAGGGAAGGCCGATGGCGATGAAGCGTTCCTCGAACTCGCGCGTCTGGAATCCGGCCCGCACCAGCACGGCAATCTGCGACAGATCCGCATCCGCGGCCTGCATCGATTCGATTTCGGCGGATATGGCACGGGCCTCGTCGGCGCCGTCCCAATAGCCGTTGACGCGCAGTTTTTCACCATCATCGGCACCGGTATAAAGGGTCTTGCCAAGCCGTGTCTCATTGCGCGCGATGATGCCGGAGGCGGCAGCAAGGATATGGCCCGTCGAACGATAATTCTCCTCAAGCCGGACGATCTTCGCCCCCGGAAAGTCACTTTCGAACTTCAGGATGTTGCCAACCTCGGCACCGCGCCAGCCATAGATCGACTGGTCATCATCGCCAACACAGCACAGATTGCGCGCGCTGCCGGTCAACAGCCGCAGCCAGAGATATTGCGCAACATTGGTGTCCTGATACTCATCGACCATGATGTGGGTGATGCGCCCGTGATATTCCGCCAGCACGTCGGGATGGGTTTGCAGAACAGTCAGCATATGCAGCAGCAGATCGCCGAAATCGACCGCATTGAGGGCCAGAAGCCGTGCCTGATAGGCCGTATAAAGCTCGCGAAGCCGGCCATTCGCAAGATCACCCGCCTCGGCGGTTCCGACCTTGTCCGGTGTCAACCCACGGTCCTTCCAGCGCTGGATCACCCCGCCAAGAAGCCGCACCGGCCAGCGTTTGGTGTCGATATCATCGGCCTCCATCAGCTGCTTCAGAACGCGATTCTGGTCATCCATATCGAGAATCGTGAAGTCGCTCCGCAACCCGACAAGCTCGGCATGGCGGCGCAGCATCCGTGCGGCAAGAGCATGAAAGGTGCCAAGCCAGACCTGCTCGGCCATCGGCCCGACCATCGCGGAGACACGCATCTTCATCTCGCGCGCCGCCTTGTTGGTGAAGGTCACGGCCAGGATGTTCCAGGGCTTTGCCGTGCCGGTGGCGACAAGCTCGGCAAGACGCGAGGTCAGCACCCGGGTCTTGCCGGTTCCAGCCCCGGACAACACCAGGAGCGGGCCCGAAAGACTGCGTACGGCTTCACTCTGCGCTTCATTGAGGCCGGCACGCCAGGGATGCTCTGATTGCGGGGAAATCTGCATGGAGCCCAACCTCGCAAATCGCCGGGCACCGGTCAACGCCGCAGGCCGTCATGCGGCATTTGCGCCAGACCCCGGCCCATCCACTCATTTGATTTTCGGCATCCGGTTTGCATTTGGCCCAGCTTGCGATATCTTCTGGCCTGTAAGACGGCAGAGGTCCAAAGATGAAAGTATGTCCTGATAATGATCGCCGGCAACCCCGCCGACCTGGCGCCGCCGCTGTCGTCGCAGCCGCGCTTGCGCTTGCCGGATGCTCGTCCACCCCGCCGGATGATCGTAGCGATGCGCGCGACCGCTATGAGGATGCGAACCGCAAGGTCTTCGCCTTC
>CBFHRT010000225.1:0-2859 GCA_965658285.1 Puniceispirillaceae bacterium (SeqCode)
TAATTATTGTTTGATAAGGAAAAATTGTGACTGATACTCCACTTCGCGAAAGAACGGTTCTTTTCATTGACGGTTCGAACTTCTACGCCGCCGCGCGGGCTCTTGGCATGGATGTCGACTATGCCCGCATGCGGACCCATTTCGCAAAAAACGCCAATCTGATCCGCGCCTGCTACTATACCGCCCTTCCCGAGGATCAGGAATATTCCCCGCTTCGACCGCTGATCGACTGGCTGGATTACAACGGCTATTCGGTGGTCAGCAAGCTGACCCGTGAATTCACCGATCCCGATACCGGCAAACGCCGGATAAAGGGCAACATGGATATGGAGATCGCGCTGGACATGCTGCGTCTGGCTCCAAAGATCGAACATGCCGTTCTGTTCTCGGGTGACGGCGATTTCTGCCGCCTTCTTGAAGATGTTCAGGGCATGGCTGTGCGAGTGACTGTTGTCTCGACGACCAAGACGTCGCCGCCGATGGCCGCCGACTCGCTGCGCCGCATGGCCGATGAATTCATCGAAATGGAAGATCTGCGCGAATTCATTACCAGACCGCCTCGTCCCACCGCCAACAGCGACGATGACTGACGCGGCAATGCCAGTTTGAAGACATCATGACAGGCTTCATCCCGCCAGCGCCCGACTGCGCGCTCTGTCCGCGCCTCGTTGATCTGCGCCAGACCTGCCAGCAACAGCATCCGTCATGGCACAATGCGCCGGTAAATTCGTTCGGTGATATCACAGCGCGCATCCTGATCATTGGGCTGGCGCCAGGTTTGCGCGGCGCCAACAGGACAGGCCGCCCCTTCACCGGTGATGCCGCTGGCGGTTATCTGTTCGCCATGCTGCGGCGGTTCGGCCTGGCGACAGGCGAATATCACGAGGATGGCGATGATGATATCCGGCTGGTCGATGTCAGGATCACCAATGCCGTGCGGTGCCTGCCACCGGCGAACAAACCGGTGGCTTCCGAAGTGAACACCTGCCGGCCCTACCTGGCAGCGGAAATCGCCGCGATGCCGCACCTCGACACCATTGTGACATTGGGGCGGCTGGCGCATGACGCCACCTTGCGCGGGTTTGGCATTCGCCCGGCATCGGTGCCGTTCGGCCATGGCGCCAGCCAGATCATCAACACCGGAGGCGTCGATAGCGAGGGCACCGACAGCGGGGGCACCGACAGCGGGGGGCGTGTGATCCGAATTGTGAGCTCATATCACTGCTCGCGCTACAACACCCAGACCGGGCGGCTGACCGACGACATGTTTGCCGAGATTTTCCGGATGATTACCGCCGCGCGTTAGCCCTTGCTGCGAAGAAGACGCGCCTTGTCCCGGCCCCAATCGCGATCCTTGGCCGCCTGCCGCTTATCCTGCTTGCGCCGCCCCTTGGCCAGACCGATCTGGATCTTCGCCCGGCCGCGATCATTGAAATACAGCACCAGCGGGACAAGCGTCATGCCCTCGCGCCGGATCAGGCCCAACAGCTTGTTCCGCTCGCGCGCCTTGACCAGCAATTCGCGCGGCCGCTTAGGTTCGTGATTGTCGCGTGCCGGCTCATAGATCGGGATGTTGGCATTGAACAGCATCAGCCGACCACTATCCTCACCGGCATAGCTTTCGGCGATGCTGGCACGACCCGTACGCAGTGACTTGACCTCGCTCCCGGTCAGGATGAGGCCGGCCTCGATCTGTTCCTGAATCTCATATTCGTGCCTGGCGCGCCGGTTCTCGGCGACGCGGCCTGTTGTTATGTGCCCCTTGGCCATGGATTCGTTCCCGCCAGTTGCACCGGCACCGCCCCCGTCATGGCGGGGGCCGCCATCTAGTTGATCAGCCCGGCGCCGCGAAGCGCCGCCTCGACACGTGCCTTGCTTGAATCGGCAATCTCGCACAGCGGCAGCCGTGTTCCGGATTCACACAGCCCCAGAAGTTCGGCCGCATATTTGACCGGTCCGGGGCTGGCCTCGCAGAACATCGCGTCATGCACCTCGATCATGCGGGTGTTGATATCCTGCGCCGTCTTCACGTCGCCGGCCCGCCACGCGTTATGCATGTCGGCCATCTGCCGCGGCGCGATATTCGACGTCACAGAAATGGCGCCATGCCCACCGCCGGCAAGATAGGGAAGCGTTGTCGCATCCTCGCCGGACAACTGCGCAAAGCCGTTGCCAAGGGCGTTCAGGAGACGCGGTGGACGCCCAACCTCGGAGGTGGCGTCCTTGATCCCGACAATATTCGGAAAATCGCCTGCCATGCGCGCCAGATTGTCATCGGCAACGCGGACGATCGACCGGCCCGGAATGTCATAGACAATGACGGCGACATCGACCGCCGCTGCCACCGCGGTGAAATGGCGGTACAGCCCTTCCTGCGTCGGCTTGTTGTAATAGGGGCTGACGATCAGCACGCCGTCGGCACCGGCGGCGACGGCATGTTTGGCAAGGCGCACCGCCTCATCCGTGCTGTTCGACCCGGCCCCGGCGATCACCGGCACACGGCCCGCCGCCTGGTCTATGCACAGCTCGACAACGCGGTCATGCTCATCATGTGACAAAGTCGGCGATTCGCCGGTTGTGCCGACAGGCACCAGCCCGTGCGTGCCGTTCTCGATCTGGAACTCGACAAGTTTCCGGAACGCGTCCTCGTCAACCCGTCCATTGCTGAACGGCGTGATCAGCGCGGTGTAGGACCCGGCAAAGGCCGGGGTGGCGGTATCCTGTGACATTGGACAATTCCCGAGGGTGGTTCGTGTATTTCGTATAGAGCGCCCAAAATAGGCCCGCCCCGTTGCGAAGACAAGTCCGCATTCCGTGATGCTCGCGGTGACGGCAATGATGGGCGGTTGCCGCGCTGCA
>CBFHRT010000226.1:0-2833 GCA_965658285.1 Puniceispirillaceae bacterium (SeqCode)
ACATGGCAAAGCTGTCGGCGGAAAACATACCGCCAAAGGCACTCGACAATACGGGGTCGCCATTCACCACCAGCGCCAGCGTGATCAATATGCCGCCCATCGCCAGACGCGTGACCCGGCGCGCATTACGCGGTGTCTCACCGCCATAGGCCGCGACCAGCACCAGCACCAGGCTGATGGTGGCGAGGAACATTTCCGGCAATGCCGGCATGATGTCGGCCATCTGGAACTCGAACATGGCCCTACCTCCCTGCGATCACGATAGCACCGCCGGCGGCGACACCATCGAGGATGATCTGAATGCTCGATGCCATGACATCAAGAAGTGACGCCGGATAGATGCCGAACCACAGGACCAGCACCGTCAGCGGCGCGAAAATCAGCACCTCGCGGCGGCTGATCCGCTCCATCGACTCGACCTCGGCGCTGACGATCTTGCCGAACATCACCCGCCGGTACAGCCAGAGCATATAGGTCGCGCCAAGCACGAGCCCGCTTGCGGTGAACAGCGCCACCCAGCTGCTGGCCTTCCAGGCGCCGACCAGAACCAGCATCTCGCCAACAAAGCCGCTTGTGCCCGGCAGACCGACCGAGGCCAGCATCATGAACATGAAGAACACCGCATAACGCGGCATCACCGCGGCCACCCCGCCATAGGCGGTGATATCGCGTGTATGAAGGCGGTCATAGACCACCCCGACACAGAAGAACAATGCCGCCGAGACAAGGCCGTGGCTGATCATCTGGAACATCGCGCCGGCAACGCCCTGCTCGGTCAATGTGAAGATGCCGATGGTCACGAACCCCATATGCGCCACCGACGAATAGGCAATCAGCTTTTTCATGTCCGACTGCGCCAACGCCACCAGCGAGGTGTAGATGATGGCGATGATCGAAAGCGCGAAGATCAGCGGCGCGAAGAATTCCGAGGCCAGAGGGAACATCGGCAGGGAAAAACGGATGAACCCGTAGCCACCCATTTTCAGCAGCACGCCGGCAAGGATCATCGAGCCGGCTGTCGGGGCCTCGACATGCGCGTCGGGAAGCCATGTATGAACCGGCCACATCGGCACCTTGACAGCGAAAGAGGCCAGGAAGCCAAGGAACAGCCAGGTCTGCATGCCAGCCGCAAAGCCATGCGATGTCAGCATCGGGATATCGGTGGTGCCGGCGTCGATATACATCGCCAGCATGCAAACAAGCATCAGCACCGATCCCAGAAGCGTATAGAGGAAGAACTTGAAGGCCGCATAGACCCGCCGTGCCCCTCCCCAGACCCCGATGATGATGAACATCGGGATCAGAACACCCTCGAAGAACAGATAGAACATCAGCATGTCGAGCGAGGCGAACATGCCGATCATCATCGTTTCAAGAACGAGGAAGGCGATCATATACTCGCGGACACGCACCGTGATGGCTTTCCAGCTGGCAAGGATGGCCAGCGGCGACAGGAGCGTCGACAGCAGGATGAAGGGCATTGAGATGCCGTCCACACCAAGGTGATAGCTGATGCCGCCAGCCGGGATCCACTCACCACGTTCCTCGAACTGGTAGCCTGGTGCCTGCGGATCGAAATTCAGCACCAGCGCCAGCGACACCACAAAGGTGAAGCCGCTGACCCACAGCGCCACATGGCGCGCGTTGCGGGCGACCATGTCATCCTCGCCGCGGATCATCATCAGGAACAACACGCCGATCAGCGGCAGGAAGGTGATGATGGTCAGAAGGGGCCAGTTGCCAATCATTGCCTACACCCCCCCGAAACGAAGATAATACCAGGTGACCAGCGCCACCACGCCGATCAGCATCGCGAATGCGTAATGGAAGACGAAGCCCGACTGCAGGCGTGATGCCGCTGCCGACACCCGGATCACAAGGCCGGACAGCCCGTCCGGCCCCAGCCCGTCGATCGTGTCACGGTCTCCTCGCTCCCAGAGGAAGGCGCCAATCCGCACGGCTGGCCGCACGAAGATGGCGTCATAGAGCTCGTCGAAATACCATTTGTTGAAGAAGAAGGCATGCACCGGGCGGAAAGCACGCACCGTCGCCGCCGGCAGGCCCGTCCAGACGCTGTAGCACAGCACCGCCAGCACGACACCGGAGGTTGCCAGCACGACCGGCAACAGCTTCACCCAGGTCGGCACATGATGCGCGTTTTCCATCGCCGGATGAATCGGCAGGATCAGGATCGAATCACCCCAGAAGCGGTCCATGCCCGACCCGACGAACAGCTCATAGCCGAGCCAGCCGGAGAATACCGCGCCGATTGACAGCACCAGAAGTGGCAGCGTCATCACCAAGGGCGATTCATGGACATGCGACATCACCTCTGCCGAGGCACGCGGCTTGCCATGGAAGGCCATGATCAACAGCCGCCAGCTGTAAAAGGCGGTCAGGAACGCCGCCGCACAGCCAAGCCAGAAGGCAAGCGAGCCAACACCCGTATGCGCGGCATAGGCCGC
The DNA here is from genome assembly GCA_965658285.1 of Puniceispirillaceae bacterium (SeqCode). Classification (GTDB taxonomy): domain Bacteria; phylum Pseudomonadota; class Alphaproteobacteria; order Puniceispirillales; family Puniceispirillaceae; genus UBA8309. Next base: position 2,466 of record CBFHRT010000226.1, read on the forward strand.
CTCGAGGATCATATCCTTGGAATAGAAGCCGGCGAAAAACGGAAAGCCGGCAAGCGCCAGCGAGCCGATCCACATCATCGCGTAGGTGACAGGTATCTTGCGCCAGATGCCACCCATATTGCGAAGATCCTGCTCATCGGACATCGCGTGGATCACCGATCCCGCGCCAAGGAACAGCAACGCCTTGAAGAACGCGTGCGTCGTCAGGTGGAACATCGCCGCCGGATAGGCGGAGACACCGGCTGCAAAGAACATGTAACCAAGCTGCGAACAGGTCGAATAGGCGATGACCCGCTTGATATCGAACTGGGTGAACCCGACCGTCGCCGCGAAGATCGCCGTCAGCGCGCCGACAATGGTGATGATGT
>CBFHRT010000227.1:0-2831 GCA_965658285.1 Puniceispirillaceae bacterium (SeqCode)
GTCGGTGCTGCCCCCGGCGATATGCCATTCCTCCTCGGTGCCGACAATCAGATCGCAATGCGGCAGAACCGTCTGCAGATGCGCGGTGACGCGCGCGCTTTCAGCGAATCGGCTCTCGCCATCGCCATGCCCGCCAAGCGCCCACAGATTCGGGCGGTAATCAATGTCGAAGGCAACCTTCCGGCCGGCCTGGCGCGCCAGTTTCATCGCGGCAAAGCTGGCCCCTGCCACCCGGTCGGTGCTGAAATGCGTGCCGGTGACAAGAACCGCCTTTGCCGAGGCGATGAAATCGGGATCGATATCCGCTTCCTCGATCGCCATGTCGGCGCAATCCTCGCGATAGAAAATCAGCGGAAACTGTTCCTTGTCACGAATGCCGAGGATCACCAGGGCCGTCAGACGGTCCGGATCGGTTTTCACATGGCTGGTATCAACACCTTCGCGGGCCAGCTGTTCAACAATGAAGCGCCCCATATGTTCATCGCCAACACCGGTAATGACCGCAGATTTCAGACCAAGCCGCGAACAGCCGATGCTGATATTGGTCGGGCTGCCGCCGATATATTTGGCGAAGCTGGACATGTCCTCCAGCCGGCCACCGACCTGACCGCCATAAAGGTCAACCGATGAGCGGCCGATACAGATCACATCAAGCGTCGGGTCAGCCATCCTGAAGGCCTTTCTCGCGTTTCAGCCCGGCCTCGATGGCCAGATATTGCGTCAGGTTCATCGTCGCGCAGAGCGAGCGAAACCCGAACAGATGTTCCTCGGTAACAAGCAATGTGGTGTCGAGCGCAATCGGACTCACGGTCGTGTCGGTGATGCTGACAACGGACACACCCATGTCATGCGCCTGTCGCGCCAGATTGGCCGTCACCTCGCCATAGGGAGAAAAACTGACGACGAACAGCACATCGCGCGGGCCGATCAGCTTCAGCTCGCGGATCGCCTGGGCCGGGGCGTCACGAAATTCCTGCGAGCGGATTCGAAGCTGGGTCAGCAGATAGCCAAGATAGACCGTGACCGGCCTTGCCCGCCCCCCGGCGGCAAGCCAGACCGTATCGGCATCGGCCAATTTCTGTGAGGCCTTTTCAAGGGTGTCGATCGACACCGTATTGGACAGGCGCTTGATCGAATCAACGGCGGAAATGGACAATGCCTCAAGATGGTCAGCCGGATTGACGGAGGCCATTTCGGAAAGCCGGCTGCCATATTGCGGCCAGCTATTGCGCACCTGCTGGCGGAACACAGTCTGCATCTGGCTGAACCCGTCAAAGCCGAGGGTCTGGGCAAAGCGAACAAAGGCGGATGTCGCGATATCGGTTTCAGCGGCAAGCTCGGCAAGCGTCGACAGGGCGATGGCTTCGGGGTGACCAAGCGCAAAATTGCCGATCTCCTGCAACCGCTTCGGCAGATCAGCGTGATGCTGCTCAATCCGCTCGACAAGCTGGTCGAGAGTCTCCGGTCTTGTCCCAACCTCAGCGGAGTCCATAGCCACGTCCAATCCGTTCCGGCGATCTAGTCAGCAAGCTCCTTGGCCAGATCGCCGATCTCGGCGCCACCAGCCATCAGACGCTTGATGTCGTCACCCTCGAGATCCTTTGACATGCCCTGACCGATCACCTCGCCAAGACTGAGGAAGGTGAAGCGGTCCGCGATCAGCCGCGCATGGATCTCGTTATGGGTGATCAGGATAATCGCAATGTCGCCAAGCTTCTGAACCTTGCGGATGGTCTTCAGAACTTCCATCTGCTGCTTCTGACCCAGCGCCGAGGTCGGCTCGTCAAGGATCAGCACCTTGGCGCCAAAATAAATGGCCCGGGCGATGGCAAGCGTCTGGCGCTGGCCGCCCGACATGGTGCCAACGGGCTGGTTCGGGTCGGCAACATTGATCCCGATCTTCGCCATCTCGCGGGTGGCAATCTCGTCCATCTCGCGCATTTTCATCAGGCCGAACGGGCTGGCGAAATGGGTAATCTCGCGCCCGAGGAAGAAATTGCGGGTCACCGAGGTCAGCGCATTCAGGGCAAGGTCCTGATAGACCGTGCCGATCCCGGACTCGGTGGCATCACGCGGCGAGGCGAAGGTAACAGGCCTGCCCTCGACCTTGATCTCGCCCGCCGTTGGCTTGAAAACGCCGGAAAGAATCTTGATCAGCGTCGACTTGCCGGCACCATTGTCACCGAGAAGGGCGTGCACCTCACCCGGATAGACCTTCAGATCGACCCCGTTCAGCGCCGTGAAGGAGCCGAACTTCTTGACCAGACCGGTGGTCTCGATAAGCGGTTCTTTCGCGTTCTCAGCCATGTCAGAGCGTACCCATGATTCGCTTGCGTATGTTTTCATTGAGCAACGCCGAAGCGATGATCACGAGGCCGAGGAAGACGCGGTAGAACGACCCGTCGATTCCCGGGATGTAGAAGAACGCTTCCTTGGCGAGGCCGAAGATAAAGGCGCCAACGATGATCCCGACGACGGTTCCAAACCCGCCGGTCATCACGATGCCGCCGATAACAGCCGCCGCGATGGCCTCAAGTTCCTTCAGATTGCCCTTTGCCGCATCAGCTGTGTTCACCTCGAACACCTGGCAGGCTGCAAAAACCGTGGCGCAGAAGGCCGAAAAGATAAAGAGCGAGATCTTCACCCTGTCGGTCGGCACACCATTCGCCTTTGCCGCCTGCAGATTGCCGCCCGTGGAATAGATCCAGTTGCCGGCCTGTGTGCGGCTGAGCACGACATAGCAGAGCAACGCCAGGATCACCCAGATCATCACGCAGGAATACAATCCGGGAGCGAACTGGTTGCCGAAATTATTGGTGTTCCAGTCAACC
>CBFHRT010000228.1:0-2809 GCA_965658285.1 Puniceispirillaceae bacterium (SeqCode)
TGTCATGGAAGGCGAGATCGACAGCCCGTGCATGTCGAATCTGATAGAGCTGGCGGTGTTGCATGACACCATGCTCTCGAAAGAGATGACGGCCACCATCTGGCGCCGCTTCGGGTTGCGGCTGTATCACGGTATGCGGCGGAACAGCAAATCCGGTGCGGCGAAGAACATCTCCTATCATTATGATCTTGGCAACGAATTCTATGCGGCCTGGCTGGACCGCACGATGACCTATTCCTCGGCCGTCTTCGATAATGAGAGCGACGATCTGGCGACGGCGCAGACCAACAAGTACCGGCGTCTTGCCGATCTTGCCGATATCCAGCCGGGTGACCATGTGCTGGAAATCGGCTGTGGGTGGGGCGGGTTCGCCAAATACGCCATTGAGGAACGCGGCGCACGGGTGACCGGGATCACGATATCGCGGGAACAGCATGATTTTGCAAAGCAGCGGCTTGCCGAGGCTGGCCTTGCCGGGCGCGGTGATGTGAAGCTCATCGACTATCGCGACCTCGACGGCAAATTCGACAAGATTGTCTCGATCGAGATGTTTGAAGCCGTTGGCCAGGCCTATTGGCAAACTTACTTCAACGCGGTGGCGTCACTGCTGAAATCAGGGGGGCGGGCGGCCCTTCAGGCCATCACCATCGAGGATGAAGCGTTCGAGGAATACCGGCGCGAGCCCGACTTCATTCAGCGTTACATTTTTCCGGGCGGCATGTTGCCATCGATGCCGAAGCTGGAACAGCCCGTTGCAGAGGCTGGCCTGAAGCTTGTTGATGAACGGGGATTTGGACTGGATTACGCGCGCACACTGGCCGAATGGCGGGAACGTTTCCAGCAGGCATGGCCGCAGCTCGCCAAAGATCGCTTCGATACAAGGTTCAAGCGCATGTGGGAGCTGTATCTGTCCTATTGCGAGGGCGGATTCCGCGCCGGCATGATCGACGTCAAGCATCTCGTCTACATGCATCGGCAGAGCCGGTGATGCCGGCCAATCTCACAATCCCGAGCCTTGAGCCGGAGCGCTATTTTGCGCGCCGCCTCGATGCCTATGGCGTCTTTGTCGACCGTTTCGGCACCATCCGCCGCCAGTTCGAGGTGACGGTGATCGGGCAGCGGACGGATGCCGGCTTCGTGCTGGATGAGTCATTTATCTATGATGATGGCGAGACCGAAGACCGGCGCTGGGAGGTCACGGCGCTTGGAGATGGCCGGTATGAGGGGCGATGCGCCGATGTCGTCGGTGTCGCGCGCGGCGTCTGCACGGCCAATATGCTGAGCTGGCGCTACAAATTCCGGCTGGCCATGTATGGCCGCAAAGTCACTGTCGGCTTCGACGATGTGATGGTGCTGCAGGCAGGCGACATCCTCGTCAACCGGGCCACCGTGTCGAAGGCCGGGCTGCGCCTTGGTGAGGTTCTGCTCAGTTTTCGCCCGTCCTGACCCGGAAAAGCCGCAGTACCGGGCGCAGCAGCATACCGATGACCGGCAGGCGCGCCAGCAACTGGCTGGCACTGTCCCAATGGTCTATATGCGCTGCAATCAACCCGTCGCTGCCGATATGAACCTCGCTCATACCCTCGAAATCGAGGCTGCTATGCGGCCAGCTTTTCAGGCGTCCGCTCATGCGCCATCGCAAATAGGCATGCCGGCCACCATCCTGCGAGCCGCGGGCGATATCCAGAACGTGAAATCGCGGGGCCTCACATGTCGCGAACATATGGACGAAAATCGCGCGAAAACCCGCATGGCCTGTCACATCGTTGAACGGGTCGCTGAAGTGAACCTGCGGCGAGACGGTGGCCATGAGATCGTCAATCGTCTCCGGCGTCAGGCTGGCGAAGGCGGCGGCGTAACGCTCGATGATGTCGTCTGTTCCGACCATGCCTGTCCCCGTGCTATCGCTGCGGGAAGCCGGTGCGCGCGCCGACCAGCCGGAAATAGGTCCGGTCGGGTAGCCAGCGCAGCATGTTCATCTGGCGGGCGAACTTACGCGGAAATTTGATCATGAAGCGGTTGGTTTGCAGTCCGGCCAGAATCTCGTCAGCGGCGGTGTCTGCGCTGATCAGACCCGGCATGTCATAATCGTTCACCGCCGTTGATTCGGTATCGACGAACCCCGGGCAGATGATTTTGATATCAAGGCCGCGCGGGGCCAGATCGAAGGTCATCGACTCGGCAAGCGAGATCAACGCCGCCTTGGTGGGCCCGTATGCAGCCGCACGTGGCAGGCCGCGCCACCCGGCAACTGACGAGACAATCGCGATCTGCCCCCGGCCACGACCCAGCATGGCCTCCACAAGGCCCGGCAACGCATTGACCACGCCCATATAGTTGACATCCATATGTCGGGCATAGACGGCCGGGTCGATGGTGGTGGTATCCTGCGGCACATACATGCCGGCATTGAGAATCGCACAATCCACCGGACCAAGCTTTGCCATCGACTCGGCGATGCTGGCGGCAAGCGCCGCGGCGTCGGTCACATCACATGCGGCGGCATGAAAACTGTCATGCCCGTCGCCAAGGGCGGCCAGCCTGTCGGCTCGGCGCGCCACGGCGGTGACGCTGTGGCCGGCGGCAAGACATTTTGTGGCAAGCGCGGCCCCGATGCCCGAACTGGCCCCGGTGATAAAATAATGCGACATGGCCACGCCCCTTATGCCGGTCATCCAAGAATCGTGACCTTGACCAAGCAGGTAGGTGTATCAGTGCCGATTGTGAAGGGGCGCGCGCCAAATCAGGTCGTCCCCTGGCGCGGTGCATCCGGCCGATTCGCGTCACGCGCATGGCGGCGCCTGACAAA
>CBFHRT010000229.1:0-2773 GCA_965658285.1 Puniceispirillaceae bacterium (SeqCode)
ATCGAGCGTGGCCTCGATATTGTCTCTGGCGGCACCGACACGCATCTTGTGCTGGTTGATCTGCGGCCAAAGGGGCTGACCGGCAATATTTCCGAGGTGTCGCTGGAAAATGCCGGTGTCACCTGTAACAAGAACGGCGTGCCCTTCGATCCGCAGCCGCCGATGGTGACGTCGGGGGTTCGTCTTGGATCACCTGCTGGCACGACCCGCGGCTTCGGCACCACCGAATTCGCACAGATTGGTCATTTGATCGGTGATGTGCTTGATGGTCTTGCCGCCAACCCGGACGATAATGCCGCGGTGGAGGCACGTGTGCGCGATGAAGTGCGGGAACTTTGCCGGGCTTTCCCAATCTATCAATAGTGTGTACACTCCCGCCTGCATCAATATCTAGCGTGGCGGGAAAACATGCTTTGTCCGTTTTGTGGTAGCGAAGACACCCAGGTAAAGGACTCTCGGCCCGCCGAGGACGGCGCCGCCATCAGACGGCGGCGCCTTTGCGGGGTGTGCGAGGCACGTTTCACAACATTCGAGCGCGTGCAGCTTCGGGAAATCAATATCGTCAAGCGTAGCGGGCGTAAATCCGTGTTTGACCGTGACAAGCTCGAGCGGTCATTCGAGATTGCGCTTCGCAAGCGTGATGTCGACAAGGACGAGGTGGCCCGGGCGATCAATGACATTGTCCGCACGCTGGAAGGCCATGCGGATGGCGACGTGCCGTCGCATCTTGTTGGCGAGCTGGTGATGCAGGCACTGGCAGAGTTGGATCAGGTCGCCTATGTCCGCTACGCCTCGGTCTACAGGAACTTCGACGAAGCCACTGATTTCGAGGAGTTCGTGGAAAAGGAACTCGGTGACTGACACGACCTCAAGGCCATCGCCAGCCGATGATCGAAGATGGATGCGTGTTGCCATTGCCGAGGCGCGCCGCGCTGAAGGGCGGACGGCCCCGAACCCGCCGGTTGGCTGTGTCATCATCTCGGCCGATGGACGGCTTCTCGCCAGCGGTCACACCGCCATCGGCGGGCGGCCGCATGCCGAGATACAGGCGCTGGCCATGGCCGGTGCGGCAGCGCGCGGCGCAACCGCCTATGTAACGCTTGAGCCCTGCGCGCATCATGGCCAGACGGGGCCTTGCGCGGATGCTCTTGCCGAGGCTGGGATTGCCCGCGTTGTCGTTGCCCTGCGCGATCCCGATGAACGGGTGAATGGTCGTGGCATCGACCGGCTTGCCGAGAATGGCATTGCCTTGCGTATTGGCGTCGAGGCGGAGGCGGCACGCCGCGTCATGGCAGGGTTCCTTAGCAGAACAACGCGCTCGCGCCCCTTTGTCACGCTGAAGACAGCCACCTCGCTGGACGGGATGATTGCGTTGGCTGACGGTGCCAAGCGGTGGATTACCGGCCCGCGGATGCGCAATTACGTGCATCTTCAGCGGAGTCGGTCGGACGGGCTGCTGTCGGCGGTCGGTACCGTGCTTGCCGACGATCCCGAATTCACCTGCAGGCTGCCGGGGTTGCGCGCAGACAGCCCGCATCGCTTCATCCTCGATGGGTCATTGCGCACACCTCTGACGGCACGTCTGTTTGCGTCGGTCGGTGAGGCCGGCCTGACATTCTTCTGCCGGGAGAATATCGACGCTGACGCAATGGCCGCCGTTCAGGCTGCCGGGGCCGAGGTAAGGCCGGTTGCGGTTGACGGACGTGGAAAATTATCACTTGCGGCAGTCCTGCGGTCGATTGCCGAGGCGGGGATCGGCAGTCTGATGATCGAGGCAGGCGGGCAATTGGCCGCAAGCCTCTTGCGAGAGGACCTGGTAGATCGCATTTTATGGACGAGCAGCCAGCATCTCATCGGCGCCGACGGAATCCCGTCAATATCACCTCTCGCGACGCAGGAATTGCCACCGCAGGCGTCCTTTGACGTGATCGCAGAGGGTGGTTTCGGCCCGGATCGCTTCTTAATGCTGGAACGGCCGCAAGAGATTGACTAGAAAGGCGTGACACGGTCACGGGATCAGCTTCCTATCATGTTTACAGGTATCGTCACGGCCATGGGCACCATTGTGTCCATAACCGACAAGGGGGACAGAATTCTGCGTGTGGGCGCCGATTGGGACTGCGCGTCTCTGGCCATTGGCGCGTCGATCGCGCATTCGGGGATCTGCCTGACCGTGCTGTCGACATCAACGCATGAATATGAGGTGGCGGCCTCGGCGGAAACCATGCGGGTTACCACCCTCGGTGACTGGCAGGAGGGTAGCCGGGTCAACCTTGAACGCTCGCTGCGCGTCGGGGACGAGCTTGGCGGCCATATCGTGTCGGGGCATGTTGACGGTCTGGCCGAGATTCTGTCGATCGAGGCTGTGGGTGACAGTCACCGCGTATGGCTTCGCGCGCCGGAACAGCTGGCGCGGTTTGTTGCCGCCAAGGGGTCGGTGGCCCTTGACGGGGTTTCACTGACGGTGAATGAGGTCGAGGGACGTGATTTCAACATCAATGTGATCGACCACACTTGGGCTGTAACAACGCTTGGCGCGCTGCGGACAGGACAATCCCTCAACATGGAAATTGATATGCTGGCGCGATATGTCGCCAGGCTTGCCGAAAGTGAAAACAATGACAACTAGTTCTCGTGACGGCGCGGCGGCCCTGTCCCCGATCCAAGATGTGATCGCTGACGCCCGCGCCGGTAAATTGTTCATTCTCGTCGATGATGAAGACCGGGAAAATGAGGGTGATCTGTGCGTTGTCGGCGACTGGGCCACTGCCGA
>CBFHRT010000230.1:0-2736 GCA_965658285.1 Puniceispirillaceae bacterium (SeqCode)
GACCACCTTCAAATTCCCGCACCGGGCTGACGACATCAAAAGGCACATTGCGACCCGCGATGTGCCTTTCTTGATTCGGGAATTGCCCACCGAATTATCCAGAATTTCCGGCTTAGAGCGCGGCTGACACTGCCTCGATCGCTGCCGCAGCGGCATCGGCGTTCGGGCCGCCGGCCTGTGCCATGTCGGGACGGCCGCCACCACCGCCGCCGCCAAGCGCACCAGACCCGACCTTCACCAGCTCGACGGCGTTGCGGCTCTCGGTCAGATCATCCGTCACCGCGACAACGATCGACGCCTTGCCGGAATCGGTCGCGACAAGGCAGATCACGGCGTTTGACAGGTTGGCCTTGATTTCATCGGCCATTGATTTCAGCTCCCGCGCCGGGGTGTCCTCGAGAAGACGGCCGACGAAATTGATGCCATTCACCATCGTCGGCGCCTCACCGGCACCGCCGCCCGCCGCCAGCTTGCGGCGCAGATTGGTGATATCGCGTTCAGCCTTGCGGTTGTCCTCGACAAGACGCGCCACACGATCGGCAAGCTGCTCAGGCGCCACCTTCAGCATCTCCGCCGCCTGAAGCAGGGCCTTCTCGCGGCTGTCCAGCCATTCAAGCGCCCCGGATTCGGTCACCGCCTCGATCCGCCGCACACCGCCGGCAACGGCGGATTCCGACACGATGCGAAGCAGGCTGATATCACCGGTACGCCCGACATGTGTGCCACCGCACAGCTCGACCGACCAGGCGCCGCGCCCCTCGATATCGGTCGTGCCACCCATCTGCACGACGCGCACCTCATCACCATATTTCTCGCCGAACAGCGCCAGCGCGCCAAGTTCGATCGCGGCATCCGGGGTCATGATGCGGGTCGACACCTCGCTGTTCATGCGGATGCGCTCATTGACGATGGCCTCGACACGCGCCAGCTCATCGCCCGACACCGCGCGCGGATGCGAGAAATCGAAGCGCAGCCTGTCCGGCGCGACAAGCGAGCCTTTCTGCGCCACATGATCGCCAAGGACATGGCGAAGCGCCTCGTGAAGAAGGTGCGTCGCCGAATGGTTGGCGCGAAGCTGGCGGCGGCGGTCGGCATCAATCTCCATGCGGAGCGCCTCACCGACGGCAAGCGTTCCCTCGGTCACCTCGGCCTTGTGGATAAACATGCCGGCCGGCGTCTTGACGGTGTCGGTGACACGCGCGGTCCCGCCTTCCCAGGACACCGCCCCCCGGTCACCCTGCTGGCCGCCCGATTCGGCATAGAATGGTGTCTGGTTGGTGATCACCGACACAGTGCCGGTCGCGGTCTCGACCTCGGCGCCATCGACAACAAGGGCGGTAACCTGCCCCTCGGCGCTGTCCGATGTGTAGCCGAGGAATTCACTCGCCCCCAGCCGTTCACCAAGATCGAGCCAGATGGTTTCAGTGGCGGCATCACCGGACCCGCTCCAGGCCCGCCGCGCCGCCGCCTTCTGCTGCGCCATCGCGGAATCAAACCCGTCAGTATCGACGCTCCAGCCATAGCCGCGCATAAAATCCTGCGTCAGGTCGAGCGGAAAGCCGAACGTGTCATATAGCTTGAAGGCTGTCTGGCCATCGAGAACGCCGCCTTTCTGTTTGCCTTCGATTTCCTCGTTCAACAGCCGCAGCCCACGGCCAAGGGTTTCCTTGAAGCGTGTCTCCTCAAGCTTCAGCGTCTCGCCGATCAGCGACTGTGCCCGGCCAAGCTCGGGATATTGCGCGCCCATCTCGGTGACCAGCGCCGGCACCAGCCGGTACATCACCGGTTCCTCGCAGCCAAGCTGATGCAGATGGCGCATGGCGCGGCGCATGATCCGGCGCAGCACATAGCCGCGGCCCTCATTCGATGGCAGCACGCCATCGGCAATCAGGAAGGAGCTTGCCCGCAAATGGTCGGCGACAACGCGGTGCGAGACATTCTTCTCGCCATCGGGATCGGTGTTCGAGGCGTCGGCCGAGGCCTCGATCAGCGCGCGCATCATGTCGATATCATAATTGTCATGCTTGCCCTGCAGGACGGCGGCGATACGCTCCAGCCCCATACCGGTCTCGATCGACGGTTTGGGAAGCGATATGCGCTCACCCGGAAGCTGTTCGAACTGCATGAAGACAAGGTTCCAGATCTCGATAAACCTGTCGCCATCCTCATCCGGCGAGCCTGGCGGGCCGCCCGGGATATGATCGCCATGATCATAGAAGATTTCAGAACAGGGGCCACAGGGACCGGTATCGCCCATCGCCCAGAAATTGTCAGAGGTGGCGATGCGGATGATGCGATCATCACCAAGGCCGGCGATCTTCTTCCAGTACGCCGCCGCCTCATCATCCTCGTGATAGACGGTGACAAGCAGCTTGCTGCTGTCGAGGCCATATTCCTTCGTTATCAGGTTCCAGGCAAGCTCGATGGCGTGTTCCTTGAAATAGTCACCAAAGGAGAAGTTGCCGAGCATTTCGAAAAAAGTGTGGTGGCGTGCCGTATAACCGACATTTTCCAGATCATTGTGCTTGCCACCGGCGCGCACGCATTTCTGCGAGGTTGCCGCCCGGTTATAGCCGCGTGTCTCGACACCCGTGAACAGATTCTTGAACTGGACCATACCGGCGTTGGTGAACATCAGGGTCGGGTCGTTCTGCGGCACCAGCGGGCTGGAATCGACGACCTCATGGCCATTGCTGGCGAAATAGTCGAGGAAGGCCTTTCTGATATCGTTAACGC
>CBFHRT010000231.1:0-2734 GCA_965658285.1 Puniceispirillaceae bacterium (SeqCode)
ACAGCAAACATCATGCGCCGCCCCCGCCTTCAAGCGCCGTCACGCGGCGATCCATCTCACCGCTTTCGACATCCGCAGCGAATGACGCATCAAGCGCATGAACAAGAAAATGCGGATTGTCCCCATCGGCGTCCTCCACCTCGATGGTGACGGTTCCCGGCGTCAGGGTGATCGAATTGGCATAGGTCACCAGCCCGCCGGCGGACGCCTGTGTTGCCGGCGTCGTGAACATTACCGGCTGCGCCCGCCCGGCCAGGATCAGGCGACCGGTCGCGATGTTCGAAGTGACAATTTCCTTGATCAGCCAGGCAAGATAAGCCGGTAGACGCGCCATGATATGAAGCGGAAGGCCTTCCTCGTCGGTGCCACCGATTCGGTCGGCCAGCCATGTAACGAGCGCACAGCTGGCGACGCCAAGACCGATCAAAAGCGGTGTATAATGGCCCGACATAAGAAGCCAGGCGGCCATCAGCACCACAAACAGCACAAGATTACGAACAGGACGGCCCACGAATGTCTCCCCAACTGGCATGATATTAGTGGGCAGCGCACGCCACATCAATCCGAAAACGGGTCAATTTCCGGTGTTTCGCGCGGTTGAATATCGTCGCCATTGACGCTATTACATGGGGCATGCGCCGTATACCGGCTGCAGGTGTCACTCAGGGGGTAATCGTCATGGCTGGAAGCAAGCCGCGCCCGGATCATGTTCCGGAGGAAAATGTCTATAAAGGTGTTCACTGGATGGTTCTGGTGACCTATATCGCCGCGATTGCCGGCGTGGCCGCGCTGTTGGTGAATGCCGGCTGACATCCGGCTATAGACGCACATTTCAGCGTATTGACCCGGCCCGCGCCGGCCTGCTAGGCGTGAGGCATGGATCAGCTTTATCAGGACCGCATATTGGCCTTCGCCAAGGCCGTCCGGCAGGCGCCGGCGCTTGCCGACGCGACGCATAGCGCGACCGTGTCCAACCCGACCTGCGGTGACCGTGTGGAAATCAGGCTTCGCGTGTCGTCAGGCGTCATCACCGCCGCGTCGGCCCAGGTGCGCGGCTGCGCCCTTTGCGAGGCCGGCGCCGGATTGCTGCATGAACTGGCACCGGGGCTCAGCACTGACGCCTTCACCTCGCTTGGTGAGGATCTTTCAGCCTGGCTCGCCAGCGATGATAAACGCGAGATACCCGACGCCATGACCGCCTTCGCGCCGGTCCGCGCCATCCGCAACAGACACAAATGCGTGTCGCTTGCCTTTGAGGCCGGCACGACAGCTCTCAAAGTCCAGGATTCGGAGTGAACCGGGCTGGCTAACAGGCTGCCAAAGGGTCAGTGTGTCAGTGGGTTACCCCCACCAATCAATCAGTCAATCAATCAATCAGTCAATCAATCCATCAGTCTGGCCTGACAGATACCTTGCCGAAAACCCACAGCGCAAAGCACAGCGCCAGCGGAAAGCCGATCACCAGTATAAGTCCGATATTCGCATCCATGATGTAATCCCCCGGTTGGTAGACAGTCGGGTTATACCCCGGCCATTTCGTCATGCAAGATCAAATCGAGACCCGCGTCTGTGGAACGTTGCCGCAAGTAGCGGCGCACCGGCTATGCGGGGCAGCCGGTCGCCATCAATCGGTCTCGCAGACCGCACCGTCACAGCATGGCATGACATTCATATGGCAGTGCGCGCATTGCCCATGCCCATGCACCCAGACAATCTGTTCCGGCTGGCCGCAGGCCGGGCAGCGCGGCATCAGATGCGGCGCTTTCCCGGTTTGCGGGGATTGAGCCGCCGCGCCCTGTCTCTCTGCCGTATCACTCATCTTCCCCTCATTCATCTTGGCCTCATTCAGCTTGGCACTCATCTGGGGCCGAGCCTTTCCTTCAGCCGCTGCCGCGCCGCCGCACTGCCATCATGGAACGTGCCGAACCAGGCATCTAGAGGGAAGTCCACGCTGCCATAATTGCACTCGAAATAGCGGTGGTGAAGCTGATGGTGAAAATGCCCAACCATCATCCGGCGGCTCTTGCCAAGCAACAGCTCATGAAAGCCGGTATGTCCGAAAATCGCCGAAAGGGCCAGCATATAACCATGAAACATCACCAGAACAGGATGAGATGGCACTATAAGATGAATCAATAACGAGCTGAAATATATGATATGTTCAACCGGGTGCATGGAGATTCCCGACCACGGCCCGATATTCACATTCCGGTGGTGGAGCGAATGCACATGACGGTAGAGCGGACCTGTGTGAAGCAGGCGATGCCCCCAATAGAAATGGAATGCCACCCAGGGGCCGGTGATGAGGACCAGCAGCAGGAAAATGACCGGACTGGCGCCGAAGGACAAATCCGGACTCCATCCATTCGCATGGGCCCAGAGAAGCAACACCTCATAGCCCGTCCAGATGGGCACGCCGCTGGCCAGCGACCAGAACATATTGTCATGAACCTGCTTGCCGAAGGTGAATCGCGCGCCGCCGCGATGACCAAACGGCGCGACATATTTGCGGTCATCCCCCTGCCGCCGCAGCGTGTAGAAGAACAGGTGAAAGCCACCGGCAACAAGCATCACCAACGCATAATTCAGCACCAGAACAAACGACACCCAGCCAAATGACAGAACGGACATGTCGCCAAGCACCGGTGCCAGCAACACCCATCCAGCCACGGCAAAGACGAGGAACAGTGTGACTTCGGACAAAGTCAGCCAATAATCACGGTAATAGGCAAAG
>CBFHRT010000232.1:0-2729 GCA_965658285.1 Puniceispirillaceae bacterium (SeqCode)
TGGTCATCCTATCCGCCGCACAAGCATGACACCGACAATCTTCCCGAGGAATCCTATCTTGAGGAGACCTATTATCACCGTGTGAACCCGCCGCAGGGCTATGTCCTGCATCGGGTTTATGACGACAGCCGCGAACTGGACGAAACCATGGCCGCCGAGGACCGGACGGTGGTGATGGTGCCGCGCGGCTATCACCCGGTCGGCGCGCCACATGGCTATGAGAGCTACTATCTCAATGTCATGGCCGGGCCGAAGCGGGTGTGGAAATTCAAAAACGATCCGGCGCATGAATGGATGCTGACATGACACAGACCGCACAGAATTGGGACCAGCATGCCGAAGCCGCCATCGAGGCGCTGTTGACTGGCCCTGGCTATTACCTTGTCGAAAGCGTTTTCTCGGAAGATCAGGTTGCCGAGGCGAACCGCATTATCAATGCGCATTCCGATACGGCGCAGACGGCAACACATTTCCATGGCGGGCATGAGGACAAGATTCACCTCCAGCGCCGCGTCTGGAACCTTCTGAACAAGGGCGAGGTGTTTGTCGATATGGTCCAGCACCCGCTGGTGATGAAGGTGTTCGGCAAGATTCTTGGCAAGAAATTCATCCTTGGCTCCTACGCCGCGAACCGCCTTCTTCCCGGTGCGCCGGGGCAGGAACCGCATGTCGATTACCCCTATTGGGACATGCATGATCCGGATGAATTTCCGACCGGTATCAATTCGCAATTCCACATGAATTGCCAGTCGCTGATCAGCCTTCATGAATTCACCGCCGAGAATGGCGCCACCGCGGTTGTGCCGGGATCGCAGACCCGCGCCGTCTATCCGACAGCCGCGCAATTTGCCGATGAGCATATCCAGCTGCCATGCCCGCCGGGCAGTCTGCTGCTGTTTGTCGGGATGGCCTGGCATTGTTCGATGCCGAATAACAGCCAGGGCGAGCGGACCTCGATCCTTGGCCAGTATCTGCCGAAATTCGTCAAACCGATGGAGGCGCTTGATCAATCGGTCGCCCCGGCCGTGCGTGATGCGGCAACACCGGAATTGCGTCAGCTTCTGGGGATTGACCTTCGCTATCCCGAACTGCTTGAAGATGCCGACGCCGGCAATGCCGAGGGCCGCTCAGCCTGATCGCGAGTTTTGCGTTTTCACCAAAAGGACATGATTATGAAACTTCGTCTCGGGATGTCCCCGATTTCCTGGTCGAATGATGACCTGCCGCAGCTTGGCGGCGACACGCCATTGGAAGTCTGCCTGTCGGAAACCCGCGAGGCCGGCTTTGTCGGCACCGAAACCGGCGGTAAGTTCCCCAAGGAGGCCGGCGCGCTGTCCGCCGTGCTGAAAGATCATGATCTGGCGCTTGTCTCGGGATGGTATAGCGGCACGCTGATCAATAATGATCTGGACTCAGAGCTTGAGCGGATCGCCGAGCAGCTGGCGCTGTTCAAGGCGGTTGGCGCGTCGGTCATCGTTTATGGCGAGACCTTCAACACCGTGCAGAACCGGCAGGAAAAGCCGCTGTCGAGCCGCCCGAAGCTGGATGAATTCGACGTCGCCGCCTATGGCAGGCGTCTCACCGCGCTGGCCGAACATTGCGCGGGCGAGGGCGTGCCACTGACCTTCCATCACCATATGGGAACGGCGGTCGAGACCGAGGCCGAGCTTGATGCGCTGATGAACGCCACCGGTGAGGCGGTCGGCCTGTTGCTTGATACAGGCCATCTTGTCTTTGCCGGCGGTGACAATGCGGCGGTGATTGCCAAGCATGGCAAGCGGATCAACCATTTTCACACCAAGGATATCCGCGCCGATATTCTTGCCGGCGTTGACCGGAATGCCGAGTCCTTCCTCGATTGCGTCCTCAAGGGGGTCTTTACCGTTCCCGGCGACGGCATGATCGATTATGACGACATCATGAAGCGGCTTTATGATGCCGGTTATGAAGGCTGGGTCATCATCGAGGCCGAGCAGGACCCGGCCAAGGCCAACCCGCTGGAATATGCGAAGATGGGCTATAACAAGCTTCATCAGGCGCTTCATGATGTTGGCTACAGCCTTGCCTGAACGTGGAATCTGAATGACCGTCGCACAGCGAATCTCTGACAGGCTTGCCGGACGCGCCGCGCTCGTCGTCGGACGGGCCGGCATGGATATCTATCCGGTGCCCGACGGCACGCGGATCGAGGATGCCGAAAGCCTTGTCACCGATGTTGGCGGGTCTTCAGGCAATATTGCCGTCACCATCGCCAAGCAGCGATGCCGGGTGATGCTGATGGCGCCGGTCTCGGATGACGGGGTCGGCCGGTTCGTGATCCGCTCGCTGACCGATTACGGCGTCGATACGCGCCATTGCCATGTGACCACCGGCCTGGAACGCACCTCGCTGGCGCTTGCCGAAAGCACGACAGATGCCCCGGATGTAGTGATCTACCGCAATGATGCGGCCGATCTGACGATCACTCCGGCACATGCCGATGCGGTGGATATGGACGCTGTAGGGGTTATCATCATCACCGGCACCGCGCTGTCGCGCGAACCGTCACGATCCGCCTGCGCCCGTCTGCTGGAACGCGCGCGTGCCGCCGATTGTCCGGTTGTCCTCGATTTTGATTACCGGCCCCAGGCCTGGGCAAGTCCCGACGAGGCGCGGCGTGTGCTGTCGGCAATGGCGCGCGAGGTCGACATGCCGGTCGCGAATGACGAGGAATTCGACATCGTGTCCGG
>CBFHRT010000233.1:0-2719 GCA_965658285.1 Puniceispirillaceae bacterium (SeqCode)
GCTCGGCAAGGCTGCGGGCGCGCGCCTGATCTTTCTCGATGATCTGGACCTTCGTATTCTCGAAATGGGCCTCGATCCTTGTGGCCAGCATCTGGCCAATTGCCCCACCGCCGGCGATGACGACCGATCGCGCTTCGGGTTCCTCATGCGCAAAGGTCGCCATGGCACGGCTCAGATGCGCCGAATCACAGACGAAATAAACACGGTCACCGGCTGCCATCATTTCGGCACCGTCACGCGGCAGGGTCAATTTGCCATCGCGGATGATGGCAAGAATCGTCATCGCCAGATCGGGGAACAGGTTGGTCAGATGCCGGATCGGCGTATCGAGGATCGGGCATTCATCGGTACATTGCACGCCGACCAGATTCATCCTGCCGCCGCACATATCCTTGACATCGAACGCGCCCGGCACACGGATCTGGTTGCCGACGGCAGCGGACACCTCGGCCTCGGGCGAGATGATATGGTCAATCGGCAGCTGGTCCGGTGAATAAAGATCGCCATAAATCGGGTCCAGATAGGGCTGGTGGCGGATCCGTGCGATCTTCACGGGGGTGTTGAAAATCGTGTGCGCCACCTGACAGGCAACCATGTTGACCTCGTCAGACTCGGTCACCGCGATCAGCAGTTCGGCATCACGCGCGCCAGCCTCGGACAGAATGTCGGGATAGGAGGCGGTGCCAACAACGCCGTGGACGTCGACCTGGTCGGTCACGCGCTGGATTTTCTCCGCCGACGCATCGATGACCGTGACGTCGTTATGTTCCTCGGCGAGGTATGTGGCGATCCCGGCACCAACAAGGCCGGCACCGCAAATAACGATTTTCATCCCTCTCCACCTTCTTCGGAGGACAACTTCCTGTCTGTCGACACACCAAGCGAGCGCAGTTTCCGATGCAGCGCGGAACGTTCCATGCCAACGAAGCCGGCCATTCTGGACACATTGCCGTCAAAGCGCCGCAACTGGGCGCCCATATATTGTGTCTCGAAGGCCTCGCGGGCCTCACGAAGCGGCAACGCCACCAGCGCATCCATATCAGAATTGCCGCCTTCAGGCGAGATGTCTTGGATTTGTGGCGGCAGGGCCTCAAGGCCAAGGGGTTCCGATCTGTCAGACGGGGCCATGATGATCATGTTTTCGATGGTGTTCAGCATCTGCCGGATATTGCCGGGCCAGTGATAGCCCTGCATCGCGGCCAGCACCTCATCGCTGAATTTGATCCTGGCAAGACCGGTCCGCCGCGACACGATATCGACAAAATGCCGCGCCAGCGGCGGGATATCCTCGCGCCGTTCGGCCAGCGCCGGCATTGTCAGCGGCACAACGCCAAGCCGGTAATAGAGATCGTCGCGCAGATTTCCGGCAACAATCTCATTTGCCAGATCGCGGCTGGATGCTGAAATGACACGGACATCGACGGACACTTCCTTGTTGCCGCCAACACGGCGGAAGCGCTGTTCAGCCACCGCACGCACGATCTTGCCCTGTGTTTCCAGCGGCAGGTCACATATCTCGTCGAAATACAGCGTTCCCTTGTGCGCCTGCTCGAACAGACCGACGATGCGTCGGCTGGCGCCCAGATTTTCCGAGCCGAACAACTCGACATCGGCACTGTCAGCCCCAAGCCGCGCGCAGTTGGCCACGATAAATCGGGCATCGCGCCGATCTGAATGGTGATGAATGAGACGGGCCGCCAGTTCCTTGCCGGCACCGTTCGGGCCACTGATCAGCACCCGGCTGGCGGTTGGTGCAATCCGCTCGATGGCAGACCGGACGGCTTTCATCGCCGGCGACACCCCAACCAGCGTCGGCTCGGCATCCTCGCTGACCCTTTCACGCAATTCGGCATTCTCGCGTTCCAGCCGGCTGACCTCCAGCGCCCGCCGCACCATCAGCAGTAACCTGTCTTCCTTGAAGGGCTTTTCGATAAAGTCGAAGGCACCGTTGCGAATTGCCTGCACCGCGGTCTCGATGGTTCCATGCCCGGAAATCATCAGGACAGGCAATTCGGGATAGACACCCTTCACCCATTCAAGAAGCTCCAGCCCGTCCATGTCGGAATCGCGCATCCAGATATCGAGGATGGCGAGGCCGGGCGGCTTGGCGGCAAGAATATCGCGCGCCTCGCCTGCCGTCGCCGCCTCAACCGTCGGATAGCCCTCATCGCGCAAGGTCGCGCCGATCAGCGACCGGATATCGCGTTCATCATCGACGATCAGAATATCGCCGGTTGTCATCATGCGCCCGTCTCCATTATGCGCCCGTCTCCGGTTCTTCATGGCATGGCAGCGTGATCACAACCCGCGCCCCGCCCTGCTCGGCCCCGCCCTGCTCGGCCCCGCCCTGCTCGGCCCCGCCCTGCTCGGCATCGAGAAGGTCAAGTTCGCCGCCATGGTCCTGAATGATCTTGCTGACAATGGCAAGGCCAAGCCCGGTGCCCTTGTCGCGTTTCGTCACATAGGGCTCCAACAGGCGGGCCCTGTCAATATCCGGAAAGCCGGGGCCGTTATCGGTCACGCTCAACATCAGGAACCCGTCCCTGAAGGCCAGCGCCAGAGACACGCATGGCGCGGCGATCTTGTGTTCGGCCAGACTGTCCAACGCGTTCTGGATGATGTTGGTCAGCGCCTGACGCAGCAACCCCGCATCGCCGATCATCCGGTCGCTTTCATCCTGTGGACCGAGATCAACCTTGAATTCAACCCTGTCGCCGTC
>CBFHRT010000234.1:0-2710 GCA_965658285.1 Puniceispirillaceae bacterium (SeqCode)
CCGCCACCCTTCAGAATCTGGTAATAGGCCAATGCCACCTCGGCGACATTGTTCGGGAACTGGTCGGTGTCCCATCCCGACTGATAGTCATTCCGGTTCATGTCGATTGAGCCGAAAATGCCGAGGTCGCTCGCCAGCGCCAGCTCATGTTCAAAGGAATGGCCGGCCAGAATGGCGTGGCCCTGCTCGATATTGACCCGGACCTCATCCTCCAGACCATAGCGTTTCAGGAAGCCGTATACGGTGGCGACATCATAGTCATATTGATGCTTTGTTGGTTCCTGTGGCTTCGGTTCGATCAGGATCGTGCCGGTGAAACCGATCCTGTGCTTGTATTCGACAACCATGTTCAGGAACCTGCCAAGCTGGTCCAGCTCCTGGCCGATACGGGTATTCAGCAGCGTCTCATACCCCTCGCGGCCGCCCCACAACACATAATTCTCGCCGCCAAGTCGATGCGTTGCGTCGATGCAGTCTTTCACTGTCGCGGCGGCATAGGCAACCACGTCCGGGTCCGGGTTGGTGGCTGCGCCGGCCATGAAGCGGCGATGGCTGAACAGGTTGGCCGTGCCCCACAGAAGCTTGACGCCGGTGGCCGCCATCTTCTCGAGGAAATAGTCGGTGATCTCTTCCAGGTTGCGGCGGCTTTCGGCAAAGCTCGCGCCTTCGGGACGGGCGTCAAAATCATGGAAGCAGAAATAGGGGGTGCCAAGCGCGCTGAACATCTCGAAGGCGACATCAGCCTTGTGGCGCGCGGCTGCCATATCATCGCCGAACCAGGGGCGCTCGAATGTCTGGCCGCCGAACGGGTCGGTCCCCGGCCAGACGAAATTGTGCCAGTAGCAGACGGCGAAGCGAAGATGATCCTCCATCCGCTTGCCCATCACCATCTCATCCGGGTCGTAATGCCGATAGGACAGGATGCCATCGCCATCCGCGCCTTTGAAGGTGATCGGGGTTTCAAGCTTGAAATAGGAATCTGTCATTGGTCCGTCCTCCGTCAGGGTTGCGCCGGCCGCCTCTTCAAATCCAGATTTGCCAGGACCGGATGTTTCAGGCCCAGATTTGTCAGACCCAGATTTGTCAGGCCCAGATCATGGACACCGCATCCTATTCGGGCACCGCGCCGATGATCTGCTGGTCGTAATTGATCACCGCGCCGGTGATGATGCCGGAATCCGGGCTGACAAGATAGGCAATCAGCGGCGCGATCTGATCAGGTTTGACAAGCTGACCCATCGGCAGGCCTGCCTCGGCCTTCTCCAGCCAGTCATCCGGCGCGTCGTGGAATTTTTTCTGCACCACATCCTCGCCCGGCGTGTCCATCCATCCGGGCGCCACCGCGTTGCAGCGGATCAGGTTCGACCGATAGGCGTTGGCGGCGTTCAGGGTCAGTGTCTGCAGCCCGCCCTTGGAGGCGGCATAGGCGGTCAGGAAACTCTGCCCGACATGCGCCGAGGTCGACAGGATGTTCACCATCGATCCCGGCTTGCCGGTTTCCAGAAGATGCCGCACGACGCCCTGCATCAACAGGAACGGCCCGCGCAGATTGATGTCCATATGGCGCGCCCACAGCTCCGGCGTGGTGTCCACGAGGCTGCCGCGCGAGGTGTCGGCGGCGCAATTGACAAGGCCGTTGACGAAACCGTGATGCGCCAGCGCCTTTGCAACGACGGCCTCACAGTCGGCGATGCTGGCAACGTCACAGGCGACAAACAGGCAGTCAACGCCGTCACGGCTCAGCTGCTCTGCCGCCGCTTTCCCTTTGTCCGCATCGCGGCCGGTGATCGTCAGGCGGGTGCAGCCCTGTGCGATCAGCGTTTCGGCGACGGCCATGCCAAGGCCCTGCGTGCCGCCTGAGATGATGACGCTGGAAGTGCTGTTATCGACCATCACAGGTCTCCTTGTAAAGATTGATTACACGTCTTCCCAGCTGCCGCTGAGTGAAGATCGATCCACCGCGTCCATGACCTTCTCGATCACCAGCCCGTCGGCGAAGGATGGCCAGACGGCCGCATTGCTGTCGATGGCATGCAGCAGCTCGTGAAGCTCGCAGATTTTCACATCCATATAGCCGAGGCTGTGCCCGCCATTTGGCAGGAAGGCGGCATAGGGCGGGTGCTGCGGGCCGGTCAGGATGGTGCGGAACCCGTCAGTCGCCGGATCATCCTGCGGTGTGAACAGCCGTAATTCGTTCAGTCGTTCCTGTTCGAAGATGATGGTGCCTTTCGTGCCATGTACCTCCCAGCGAAGGCCGCATTTATAGCCCCATGTGACGCGGCTGGCGCCGATATGGCCGTGCACGCCATTCTCGAACTGGACAAGGGCGGCGACCATATCGTCATTATCGACCTGCTTCTGGCTGCCGGCCTGTTTCGGGTCGTCGCGTTCGGTATGGACAATCGCGATATCCCCGACGACGCGTTTGATGGTGGAGCCGGTCAGGTAATGCGCGACGCTGATGACATGGCTCAGCACATCCCCATTGGCGCCGGTCCCCGACTGGTCGCGCGACATGCGCCAGGACCAGGGACGGGTCTCGTCAGCCTCATTATCGACATCATAGCGGCAGAAGAAAGCCGCGACACGCCCGATGGCGCCGCTTTCGATCAGGCGGCGGGCGTGGGTTACGGCCGGGTTCTTGGTATAGTTATACCCGATGATCGTCTTGCCTGAGCTACCGGCGGCAGCATCTGTCATCGCCTGCGAA
>CBFHRT010000235.1:0-2691 GCA_965658285.1 Puniceispirillaceae bacterium (SeqCode)
GGGCGGTAGCCACGACTGCCAAGGCCACGCTGCACCGATTCAACCAGTCCGATATCCTCGGCCACCGTGGTATCGCGGTCCTGCTGCGCGAGCTGCCGTACAACATCGGACTCCGCACCATCAATGCTGTACCAGCCTCGCCAGACAACCACATGATCGGCATCGATGGCACGCCAGTGATAACTGTTCAGCACATTACCGGGATAAACCTGGAACGAGAACATCGGCCACAGGAACCATGAGGAATAGACACCGGCATAAGCGTTGGCTTCCAAATCTATCGGGTAGCTCATCGCATCGAGATTCTGGCATTCGGTGGTATGGCGAAGGCAATATCCCTGCGGCTGGATGTCGTAGGTTTCCGGCTTGATGATGCCGGTGGCGAATGTCCGGTGGTTCAGCGTGCAATGATAGCACTCTGAGTAGTTCTCGACCGACACCTTCCAGTTGCACGCCTCGGGGATTTCCACCCATTCCAGCGGGCGCAACCGGTCGATCTGCGGCACATGCGCGGCCAGTTCGGCGCGCACGCCGGGAAACCATTCATCCATCGGTTTTGCATCCGGGTCGAGATTGACGAACAGGAATCCGCAGAAATTCTCGGTCGGCACCCTTGTCAGGCAGATATCGTCGCGGGAGAACCCCTGCACCATTTTCATGTTCGGGGCGCCGCGCAACCGGCCGTCCAGCTCGTAGGTCCAGGCATGGTAAGGGCAGGTGATCATCCGTGCATTGCCGCTACCGCTGACAAGCTGATGCGCACGATGCTGGCAGACATTGTAGAAGGTGCTGATTTCGCCATCACGGCCCATCACACAGAACAGCGATTCACCGGCAAGATCGAAGGTGAAATAGTCGCCTGGCGCCTGCAGTTGCGAAGCGTGGCCGGCAAACTGCCAGCAAGAGGCGAACAGGCCTTGTGTCTCGATCGCGAAGATTTCGGGATCGGTGTAGTAGCTGGCCTCCAGCGAGAGGATCGGGGCGGTGTCCTGCGGCATGTCTTCAGCCCTCTACATACAGCCCCAGCTCCAGCCGGCGCTGATGAAAATTGCGTATGTTGGCGACGGCGTCGGTGCCGGCCTCGGCAACAACAAACGCCATCAATGTCTCCATTAACGCAAGCAACCCGAAGGTCGAAGTGAAAAATTGCGGGCTCTCGGTGGGAATGACAAAGGCATGATCGCTGCCGATCACCACGGGCGATGCCGCGCTGTCCGAAATGCCGATCACCGTCACACCCTGGCGGCGCGCCAGCGTCACCGCCTCGACCACCTCGATGCGGTAGGGGTGGAAGGTCATCGCCACCAGCACATCACCCGGCCCGGCGCGCGCCACCTCTTCAACCGCCAGCGTCCCGTCGCGCGGCACGGTGCGCATCATGTCGACCGCCATGTCGGCAAGATAGGTGAAATTGCGGGCAATGGTGTGGTTGATGCCGACACCGAGGACATAGACCTCGCGCGCCGCACAGATGGTGCGGGCGGCGGCCTGCATGCTCTCGGTATCCGTTCGGGCGAAGGTTCCCTCGACATTGGCGATGGCGCTTTCGGCCATGCTGGCGAACAGCCCGCCAAGCTGGCCTTCATCGGCCATGGATTGAAGCCATCTGGCGCGGTCCGGAAAGCTGGTCGTGCCCTGCCGTATTTCATCCTGGAAGACCTCGCGTAGCGCGTCATGGCCGGCAAAGCCGAGACGCCGGGCGAGGCGCACCACACTGTTCGGCTTGGTGCCGGCGGCCCGCGCCAGACCACGCGCCGAGGCCACCGCGACCTCGTTCGGATTGTCCAGAATGTAGCGCGCCACCTTGCGCAACTCGCCAGGCAGCGCGAACAGATCAGCCGCCAGCCTGTCGAGAATCGCCAGCCTGTCGGGAGACAGTTGTGACCCGGTTGCCTGCATATGTCTCATCCACCTCTGCTCGCCGCCACCCGCGTGACCAATCCCGCGTGACCAATCCCGCGTGGCCAATCCCGCGTGGCACATCCCGCGTCGCACATCCCAAACCGTCACGCCGGAAATGACCCGGCAGACGGGAAACGCATTGACGATCGTACATATGTACCATTACGGTGTCCAGACCAACCATTTGATTAATACCGGACGGCTGGCCGACCGGGTAGATGAAGCGGGGTCGTTCTTAGATGTCTGAGTCAAGCTTTCCCGCCACCGCACGGGTGGTGATCGTCGGCGGCGGCGTCATGGGGTGCGGCCTTGCCTATCATCTTGGCCATGAAGGCTGGGGCGACACCGTGCTGCTGGAAAAGGCCGAGCTGACGTCGGGATCGACCTGGCATGCCGCCGGCCAGATCACCCATTCCACCTCGAGCTACGGCCTTGGCAAATGCGTCGATTACAACATCGGGCTCTATAGCGGCGGCCTCGAGGCGGAAACCGGTGTCTCGGTGACCTGGCATGGCTGCGGGTCATTCCGGCTTGCCTATACCGAGGACGAGATGGACTGGCTGCGGCACACGATGAGTGTCGGCCGCGCCCTGGGCTTTCCGATTTATCTTGTCGGACCGGATGACATCCGTCGCCATCACCCGTTCTATAATCTTGAGGGGGTTCTTGGCGCGCTTTACACGCCAGAGGATGGCCATGCCGACCCGTCCGGCGTGACCCAGGCGCTGGCGGTAGGGGCGCGGGCGAAGGGCGTGCGGATCATCCGCCGCTGCCGCGCCACCGACATCA
>CBFHRT010000236.1:0-2690 GCA_965658285.1 Puniceispirillaceae bacterium (SeqCode)
ACACCTTTGAACATATCCACAGGCTGTCGATGCGGTATCACATCACCCGCAAGACGGGTGGCCTGAGCCGGATCATCGAACGCGGCGTCAAGGGCGTCGAGTTCCTGTTACGCTATCTGGTGTTCTCGACCGGACCGCTGGTCCTTGAGCTGGTCTTCATTGGCGCGGCCATTTTCTGGAAACTGCAGGACTGGCGCTATGTCGGCATCATCCTTGCCACGATCGCGGTCTATGTCTGGTTCACCTTCGCGGTGACCGAGTGGCGGGTGAAGCTGCGGCGCAAGATGAATGAACAGGATACAGACGCCAATCAAAAGGCGATCGACAGCCTGCTGAATTACGAGACGGTGAAATATTTCGGCGCCGCGAAACGCGAGGCCGCGCGCTATGACATGGCGATGGCCGGCTATGAAGCCGCCGCACTCAAGACAAGCTATTCCCTGGCCTTTCTGAATTTTGGTCAGGCGGTTCTGATCACCGTTGGCCTTGTCGCCGTCATGCTGCTGGCCGCCGTGGGTGTGCAGGCCGGCGATCTGACCGTTGGCGATTTTGTACTCGTCAACGCCTACATGATCCAGATCACCATGCCGCTGAACTTCCTTGGCACGGTGTATCGGGAAATCAGGCAGGCCCTCGTCGACATGCGTCAGATGTTCGATCTGCTTGACGAGCCGCCGGAGGTGCGGGACAGACCGGGGGCGGCGGCGCTCGCCATCACCAGCGGTCATGTCAGTTTTGAGGCGGTCAGTTTCGCCTATGACCCGGAGCGACAGATCCTGCGGGATGTCAGTCTTGATATCCCGGCCGGACAAACCATCGCCATTGTCGGCCCGTCGGGATCCGGAAAATCAACCATCGGCCGGCTGCTGTTCAGGTTCTATGACGTGACCGGCGGTGCGGTTTCCATCGACGGGCAGGATGTGCGTGATGTGACCCAGCATAGCCTGCACCAGGCCATCGGTGTTGTGCCGCAGGATACAGTGCTGTTCAACGATACGGTCTATTACAACATTGCCTATGGGCGCGAGAATGCCACGCATGACGAGATCATCAGCGCGGCCAGAGATGCGCAGATCCATGATTTCATCATGTCGTTGCCCGACCAATATGACACGCTTGTCGGTGAGCGTGGATTGAAGCTGTCCGGCGGCGAAAAGCAGCGGGTCGGGATCGCTCGCACGCTCCTGAAGGACCCTCCCATCCTGCTTCTGGATGAAGCCACAAGCGCGCTCGACAGCGAGACAGAGCACGAAATTCAGGAGGCGCTTGAGCGCGCAGGTCGTGGCCGAACCGTCATCACCATTGCCCATCGTCTGTCCACCGTGCTGAACGCCGATCGGATTGTCGTTCTGGAAAATGGTGCTGTGGTTGAAACCGGCACGCATGCCGAATTGCTAAAGCGAAACGGGCGTTATCTGGATCTCTGGACGCTTCAGCGCTCTGAACAGGCAGCTTAACCCACACCGCTCACCGCTCCCCCCAGCCACCCATGCAATCTATGAGGCTGTCTGGTCGAGACCATTGGCACTGATGACCTGGCACTGATGACCTGGCACAGATGACCTGACATCGGTGACCGCACCGGGCACGCCCATTTCTGTTGTCATCCGGCCGGCAAGGGCATGTGGCGGGCGCATCCATGCGTTACCGGCCTGGGCCGTGAAGCTTATCGCCAACCTTGCTATCCGGCATTACGATCCGCGTGCCAGAGGGCTGCGTTGTTCACGCCACCCTGGCATGGTCTCCGCGACAGGCCGAGGCCACGGTAATGTTTTATGATCAGGGGCTTTCGAAGACGTATGATGCCACTTTCAACATGCCGCCGTCCGGCGTCTGACCGTTCCATTGCGTGACGTAGATATCAGCCTTACCGGCAAAATAATTGTCAACAAAGACACCCTTCATGGACCAGCGCAGATTTATCACATCGCCACCCTGCTGACGGCCACTTTCGGAGAAATATCCCTTCAGCTTGCCGCTCTTCTCGTCGATCTTCAGCTTGTATTTGACCTTGCCCTTGACGAAATCATCCTCTTCATACTGGATATCGATGATTTCATTTTCCTCGATGACCAGTACCAGCTCACCGGTGTTGCCTTTCCGCTCACCTGTCTCGGGAACCGCAAAGGTCACCTGATAGAACCCGGCATAGGCCCCATCCTCGACCGCAGCTGCCGGAGTGAATGGCAGCAACAAAACCGCCACCAGCACTGGAAGTTTGACCAATAAAACCCTAATATCCCATCTCATGAGTGTTCTCCGTGTGACTTTACCATCGAAAAAAATTGTCGGATCCCCCATGCCGGGCATGTGGGTATTTCTTCTGACACTGTCAACGGTTGGTCTGCTCATCGCCATGGGCTGGCAGGCTGGTGCGAATTCCTTGTCAGGGTCGGACTCCAGCCTGATAAATCCAGCTTCAAAATCTGATGCGGCCGTGTGTAAATTTTCCACCGTGCTACCGGCCTGGCGGACGGAGGCCATAAGGCGCGGCATTACCTGTGACGACGATGGCAACCTGTTGTCCCCGTCGGCATCAATGCCTGCTGCCGCACCGAAGCCGCCTGCTCTGGCGCAGCCTGAAATTGCGGTACCCTCACCCGAACCGAAGGACACAGCCCCGGCAACCCTTGCACAGGATGATTCCGCGACGGACAATTCGGCACCGGAACAAGCCATGCCGCCGCAGG
>CBFHRT010000237.1:0-2679 GCA_965658285.1 Puniceispirillaceae bacterium (SeqCode)
GCCCCCCTGCGGATGCGCCGCATCGTATTGGTCACAGACCCCCTTGTGATTTCGGATCAGTAAAGCGCCGCCACCAGCAATGACGCACCGATGGCGATCAGCAGCCAATGCGCGAAACTCTTGAACCAGGTGACCGGCGCCCGCCTGAACAGATACTGGCCAAGCATGGCGCCAAGAATGGATGCCGGGGTAATGAATATGGACCGCAGGAATGTCGCGGTCTCGATGGCGTCACGTGCCAGCAGATTGCCAAGCATGACCAACAGCAACAGCCAGACGCTGAACATGATGTTGGCACGTTGGACCTGCGCCGGTTCAGGCGCGGCGAGATAATAGACAACCATCACCGGGCCGGCCGGAACGCCAAACCCGCCCAGGATACCGCCTGTTACCGCGCCGACACCCATGCTTGGCAGGGTGCCGCGCGGCCCGGAATATCTGAAATCCAGAATCAGCACGGCGGCGGATATGAGGATGAAAATGCCCATGCCGAGGCGGATCGTGCCGGCATCCGCCACCACCAGAAAATGCGACCCGATCGAGGCCGACACAAGAATGCCGAGGAAGATTGGCACCACCTCGGACCATTTGATGATCTTTATCAGGCCCGGCACGACATGCAGCAGCGCCACCACGCTGCAGATGCTCATCAGGGCAACGGCCTGCACCGGGCCCACCAGGAAGGTGAACAGCGGCACCATAACCAATGCCCCGCCAAATCCGGCATAGGCGGTCATGGTGGCGGCCCCCAGCGCCAGCAGGATGCCGATGAGAAGCGTCAGGTCTATGATCTCGATAAGCATCCGCGCACCGCAGCATGATGGAGAGACAGGCAGGACGACAATGTGCCGGGCAAGTTAAAAGACATGGGAGTCAAAAGACATACGGGTCAGAAAACATGTGAGACGTCCCTCCACACCATGGCCATCGAAGGCTGTCGAGGTGCCTTCGCGCATACAGTTAGGCATACAGGATAACGGAAGATTTGGTTGAACCAAACCGAATTGGATGGAGCGCCCCTGTCGAACTGACCCGTGCGCGGCACGCAATCTGGTTTGCCGCGCTGTCGGTCTTGATCGCCTGCCAACATGGGTTCATACTGATGTTGTTATGCACCGATCATCGATCGGCCCGTGTGCTTTTTCCATTCCATCCTGAACAGAATACACCTCGAAAGAGGGGGAGAGAGCTATGCAATTCAAACAGTATATCTATCGTTGGGTTACCTATCGTTGGGTTAACTATCTTGGGGTTAATTATCGTGGGGCTATCTATGGCGGGATCATCGCCTCGATGGCGGCCTTTGGCGCCGCCCAGGCCGGTGCCGAGCAATTCGTTTCCATCGGAACAGGTGGGGTCACCGGGGTGTATTACCCGACCGGCGGTGCCATCTGTCGTCTGGTGAACAAGGACCGCAAGTCCCACGGCATCCGCTGTTCCGCTGAATCCACCGGCGGCTCGGTCTATAACATCAACACGGTGCGCGCCGGCGAGCTGGAATTCGGCGTCGCGCAGTCCGACTGGCAGCACCATGCCTATCGCGGCACCTCGAAATTCGCCGACAAGGGCAAGTTCGGGGATCTTCGCGCGGTCTTTTCCGTGCATCCCGAGCCGTTCACGCTGATCGCGCGCAAGGGGTCCGGTGTGGCCTCGTTCGAGGATCTCAAGGGCAAGAAGGTGAATGTCGGCAATCCGGGGTCGGGCCAGCGCGCGACGATGGAAGTCGTCATGGATGCCTTCGGCATGATGATGAGTGACTTCTCGCTTGCGGCCGAGCTGAAGGGCTCGGAAATGGCGCAGGCGGTTTGTGACGGCAAGATTGATGCGATGATCTACACGGTCGGACACCCGGCCGCTGCGGTCACTGAAGCCGCCACAAGCTGTGATGTTGAACTGGTCTCGGTCAGTGGTGCGCCGATCGACAAGCTTGTCGCTGACAATTCCTTCTACCGCGTGGCCACCGTGCCGGGCGGCATGTATGCCGGCTCGCCGAACGACACCACCACCTTCGGTGTGGGGGCGACGGTGATCACCTCGGCCGATGTGCCGGAGAAGGTTGTCTATACCGTCGTCAAGGCGGTGTTCGACAATTTCGCCGACTTCAAGAAGCTGCACCCCGCCTTCCGGAATCTGAAGGAAGAGGAGATGATCTCCGACGGCCTTTCGGCACCGATTCATCCCGGGGCGGCGAAATATTACAAAGAGCGTGGCTGGATGTAGCACCGCTCGCAGCGCGCAGCCTTCGGGTTGCGCGTTTCGCCTTTTGTGACCCGGCCGTGTTGTGTGATCCGGCCGTGTTGTGTGACCCGGCAAGGGGCACGAAACCTGGCGGTTATTGATCATGGGCACGACCGGACCGGCCGACAGCGCCGGCATCTCAGCTGAAGATTTCGAGGGCGGCGCACAGCGGGCCGGCTGGCTGGCGGCTGCCGTCTGCATTCTCTGGTCGCTGTTTCAGCTCTGGGTGGCGTCCGACTTTCCGTTCTATCTGAGCGCGGTCACCGGCCTGAAGCTGGTCTTCAACAATCAGGAGGCGCGGCAGATCCACCTTGCCTTCGGCCTTGGCCTTGCGTTGTCGCTCTATCCGGCCGTCCGGTCGGTGCATCCGCTTCTGGACAGGCTTACCGGCTGGGGGCTGGCCATCATTGGCGTTGCCGCCTGCCTCTATCTGTTCATCTT
>CBFHRT010000238.1:0-2602 GCA_965658285.1 Puniceispirillaceae bacterium (SeqCode)
CGATGCCGACAAGCATCACCCGGCCGGGCTTGCGTCCGGGGAGTTGTGTCGGGTTGCAGGGCGCCGGCGCCAGCGCCAGCGCCATCGTGGCCTGTCCGGATTTGGCCTTAGGATGGATCAGCGCACCTTCATCACCGGCCGCGGCGAGCGCCGCCGCCTCGGCCACCCCGGGAATGCCGATCTCGTCCTGAACCGCCTCGGAGGGATTGTGCAGACGCGGTGCCTGCGCCGCCAGTACCTCGCGGTCAAACACCCGTAGCGGCACCGCCAGCATTTCCGCCAGCGCATGCAGGGCCGGCTCGTCAGCCTTCAGATCAACGCTGAAAACACCGGCGATGGCAGCGGCGTTGATGTCGGCCCTCGCCAGCTCCTGCATCACCAGTTCGATCACCTCGTCCGCCGGGCAGCCGCGCGCGCAGCCGACGCCCAGCATCACATCCTGCGGGCAGTAGACAAGTTCGTTCTCCGCCGGTGTCTGCTGGCGGCGGGTCACTGTCAGCGACACGGCACTGCCGCGCGGCACATGACCGAACCATTCCTTGAGCCCGTCAAGGCAGTCACCGTCGATAAACGCCCCGTCTCCTGCCAGCAATTGCGGCATCACACGCTGCGCCGCGCCAATATTCGCCAGCCGCCAGCCCTGCGGCGGTTCATCAAGTGACAATTGCCACCGTCCATCACCGGCCGTTGTCAGCGCCAGATCAGCGTCAAGCTGGTCCGAAACCTGCCGCGCCAGCGTGATGGCACCGTGATGTCCGCCAATAAGGGGAACGACAAACCGGCCCGTCTCCGCCACCGAGATCACCGGCGCATCGGTGCTTTTATGCTTCAGATGCGGGGCCACCGCCCGGATCAGGATGCCGGCCGCGCACACGCCGATGATCGGCCTGCCACTGCAGAACAGATCGGCGATATGCGCCCGCGCCTTGCCGAAATGATGCGGCGCCTCCGGACAGCGCACCGCATGACCGTGAATATCGGCATCAAGCGCGTGTGCCAGCCTTTCGGCGAGTTCGAGCCCGGCCTTTGACAGGCACAGAATGACCGGCCGCGCTGTGGCGGGTGCGTTCACCTGATCCATGGATCATCCCCCTTATAGATCAGAATCATCGAGAAATAGGGTGCCTCATCAGGCGCTTCGGCAAGCGGCAACGCCCTTTCATGCGGCAGTGACGCATGGCTTGTATAAAGTGCCTTGTCCGCAAGGCCGATGCGGTGAAGAAGCGCCCGCAAGCGTGGCATATGCCGCCCGACCTTCATGATCGCCACCGCATCGGCAGCCGCAATCGCCGCTGCCAGCGCATCATCATCCATCGTTCCCGGCAACACGCTCAACACGTCGCTACGGGCGACAAGCGGGCGCGCTTGCGCGGCGGCGCAGGCGGACAGGCTGGTCACCCCGGGGACGATCTCGACAGGATGGGATCCCTGCAGCCTGACAAGAAGATACATGAAGGATCCATAGAACAGCGGATCCCCCTCGCACAGCACGACGACGTCGCGCCCCGCCGCCAGATGTTCGCCAATCACCGCCGCGGCATCATCATAGATCGACTGTGCAGGCGCCCGTCCGGGGCGCATCGGCACGATCATCGGAATCTCGATGGCATCTTCGGATATCGCCTCGGCCACGATCGAGCGCGCGAAAGACGTTCCCGAATCCGGTGCCGGATAGGCAATCACCCTGGCATTTTCCACCAGCGTCCAGGCCCGGCGCGTGACCAGTTGTGGGTCGCCGGGGCCGGTACCGACGCCGATCAGACATCCACCGCTCATACCGCGTCCACCTGTTTGTGCCAGCTCCATTGCGTAACCGGCATCAATGGCCGCCAGCCATGAAACCCGCCAACCGGGTCGGCATGCTGAACCGACAGCCTTGTCAGATCGCCACCGGAGTGCTGCCAGGCCGCAATGAGGACTGTCTCGCTTTCGATCGTCACGGCATGCGCCACCAGAACACCACCCGGTCGCAGGGCTGCTTGCGCCGCCGCAATTACAGCCGGCGAAAGGCCGCCGCCAATGAAGACGGCATCCGGGCGCGGCAGATTGCCAAGGACATCACCGGCATCACCGGCATCACCCGCCACCGGCTCCAGCCCGGTGACGCCATGCCGTGCGGCATTGCCGGCGGCGCGGGTGAGCTGTGCCTCGCTGCGGTCGATGGCAAAGGCGCGCCCATATCTGGCATGGCGCAGAAAATCAATCGCGATGGCGCCCGACCCGGTGCCGATATCCCACAGAACCGCGCCCGGAAAGGGGGCCAGCTTGGCAAGCGCGCTGGCCCGCGCGTCTCGCTTCGTCAGCTTGCCATCGGTCTCGAAACTCGCATCGGGCGCGGCAAGACCGGCCCCCACCGCAACCGCATCCGGGCAGGCAATGCCAATGATATGAAAATTCGGCACTTGGTCATGTGTCCAGCTTTCGGCCCGGCCATCAAGCCGCTGTTCCGACGCCCCGCCAAGATGCGCCAGAACATGCAGCGTCGCATCCCCATAGCCATGATTCGCCAGCAATTCAGCCAGCCGTGCCGGGCTTGTGCCATCCTGCGCAATGACCAGCAACCGCGCCCGCGGATACAGGCGGCTGATCAGACTCTCGGCGG
>CBFHRT010000239.1:0-2505 GCA_965658285.1 Puniceispirillaceae bacterium (SeqCode)
TCTTGAAAAGACACTCGCCTCCGAGCTGTCGGCGAATGTCATTGATCTGTGCCCGGTTGGCGCGCTGACCTCCAAGCCTTATGCCTTTGCCGCCCGCCCGTGGGAGTTGAGCAAGACCGAATCGATCGATGTGATGGATGCGGTTGGCAGCAACATCCGGGTGGATTCGCGCGGCGCGCAGGTACTTCGCGTGCTGCCGCGCCTGAATGAGGACATCAATGAGGAATGGATTTCCGACAAGACGCGCTACGCCATTGACGGCCTGCGCCGGCAGCGTCTCGACAGGCCCTATATCCGCGGCCGTGACGGCAAGCTGGCCCCGGCAAGCTGGGATGACGCGCTTGCCACGGTGGCGACAAGGCTGAAAAAGGCGAAGCCGGCGGCGATGGCGGCCATCACCGGTGATCAGTGCGATGCCGAAGCGATGTTTGCGCTGAAGCGGCTTTTCGACAAGCTTGGCAGCGCCAATATCGACTGCCGGCAGGATGGCGCGGCCATCGGCGGCGCGCGCGCGGGCTATCTGTTCAACTCGACCATCGCCGGGATCGATGATGCGGATGCGCTTCTGATCATCGGCAGTAACCCGCGGATCGAAGCGGCCGTCCTGAATGCCCGCATCCGCCGCAACTGGCTGGCGACGCGTCTTCCCGTTGGTGTTGTCGGTCCGCAGATGGATTTGACCTATGACGCCGAACATCTTGGCGAGGATCCCGCGATCCTTGCCGACATCCTGTCCGGCAAGGCGAAATTTGCCGGCAAGCTGAAAAAGGCCAAAAGGCCGATGATCATCATCGGCATGGGGGCGCTGGCACGTCCCGACGGGGCGGCCATTCTCGGCACGGCGCATGATATTGCCGACACTTATGGCGTTGTTGCGGGTGACTGGAACGGCTTCAACGTCCTGCATACGGCGGCGGCGCGTGTCGCCGGCCTCGATCTCGGCCTGACGCCGGGGCGCGGCGGGCTGGATGTTGCCGGCATCTACAAGGCCGCCGAGGGCGGCAAGCTTGATGTTGTCTGGTTGCAGGCTGCTGACGAAATCGACGCTGACAGGCTGAAGGATGCCTTCGTCATCTATCAGGGGCATCATGGTGATCGTGGTGCGCATGTCGCCGATGTCATTCTTCCCGGCGCGGCCTATACCGAGAAGGACGGCATCTACGTCAATACCGAGGGCCGGGTGCAATATGCCGGGCGGGCCACCTTCCCGCCGGGCGAAGCGCGCGAGGACTGGACAATTATCCGTGCGCTTGCTGGCCGTATGGGGGTCAATCTCGGGTTTGACAGTCTTGCTGAACTTCGTGAGGAAATCTTTGAAGCTGCACCGCATTTTGCCGATCAGGATGACATCAAACCGGCTCGCTGGGCGAAGTTCGGTGGCCGCGGCAAGATCACCTCGGCACCCGTGACAACTGCGCTTGATGGGTTCTACATGACCTGTGCTGTCAGCCGCGCCTCGGAAACGATGGGGCAGTGTCTGATGGCCTTACAGGCTGACGGGGCGCAGGAAGACGGGGCGCAGGACGCGGCGGAGTGACGAGATGGACCTGATTATGAACAGCTATGTCATCGAACTGGCCTGGATCGTCGGCAAGATCATGCTTGTCATCGGCCCGCTGCTGATCGCGGTGGCCTATCTGACGCTTGCCGAGCGGCGGGTGATCGGCTTCATGCAGCTTCGCAAGGGGCCGAATGTTGTCGGTCCGTTCGGCATGTTCCAGCCATTCGCCGATGCGTTGAAGCTGATGGCGAAGGAGACGATCCTGCCGGCCGGGGCCAACAAGGTCGTCTTCATGTTCGCACCAATGCTGACCTTCATCCTGGCGCTGGTGGCCTGGGCGGTGATCCCGTTCGGCGAGGGGCTGGTGATTGCCGATATCAATGTCGGCATCCTGTATCTGTTCGCGATTTCCTCGCTTGGTGTCTATGGCGTGATCATGGCCGGTTGGGCCAGTAATTCGAAATACGCGTTTCTTGGCGCGCTTCGGTCCGCCGCGCAGATGGTGTCCTATGAAGTGTCGATGGGGCTGGTCATCATCAATGTGCTGATCTGTGTCGGCTCGCTGAATCTGACGGCCATTGTCGAGGCACAGCGCGGGATGTGGTTCGCACTGCCGCTGTTGCCGATGTTCATTGTCTTCTTCATTTCGACGCTTGCCGAAACCAATCGTGCGCCGTTCGACCTTCCGGAAGGCGAATCCGAGCTTGTCGCCGGTTATTTCGTCGAATATTCGTCGATGAGCTTTGCGCTGTTCTTCCTTGGTGAATACGCCAACATGATCCTGATGAGCGGCATGACAACGGTGCTGTTCCTGGGCGGCTGGCTGCCACCTTTCGACATCTGGCCGCTGAATCTGGTGCCGGGGCCGATTTGGTTCATCCTGAAGGTGATGCTGCTACTGTTCGTGTTCCTGTGGGTGCGGGCCACGACCCCGCGCTATCGCTATGACCAGTTGATGCGGCTTGGCTGGAAAATCTTCCTGCCATTCTCGTTGCTCTGGGTCG
>CBFHRT010000240.1:0-2501 GCA_965658285.1 Puniceispirillaceae bacterium (SeqCode)
ACCGGCATGTTCATCGCTTTCCAATGATACAAGATGCGCGGCGTCCGTGATCCCGGTCAGCTCCGATATGACACTGGCAACCGCTCCAGAGCTCAGGCGATCGCGTTTCGTCAGCAGCACAGCCTGGTTTGGTCCGGCGAGATCCCGCAATTGCACAAGCTCTTCCCGCCAGCCGGGAATCGATGAATCAATGACAAGAAGCACCGCATCGGCCTCACGCGCGGCGTTTCTGGCCCGTCGCACCCCCTCTGCCTCGATCACATCATCCGTGTCGCGGAGCCCGGCGGTATCAAGCAGCGTCACCGGCACACCATCAAGGTCGATCCGCACACTGACGATATCACGGGTGGTCCCGGCCTGAGATGACACGATCGCCACATCACGGCCAGCAAGGCGGTTCAGCAGGGTCGATTTACCGGCATTTACCGGCCCGACAAGGCTGACCGTCACGCCGGCGCGCACACGCTCTCCTTCCCTGTCATCATCCAGGATCGACTCCATTGCCGTGGCAAGCGCCCGCGTGTCGGCATGAATCCGCGCTTCGATATCAGCTGGCAATTCCTCATCGGCAAAGTCGATCGCCGCCTCGAGCTGTGCCGCCAGCCGCACCAGCGCTTCACGCCAGCCATCAACAGGACGATGCAGAACGCCATCACGCTGGCGCCAGGCCTGTAGCCGCTGCCGGTCGGTCTCGGCGTCAATCAGGTCGGCAAGCGCCTCGGCGCCAAGAAGGTCAATCTTGCCATTGGCGAACATGCGGTGGGTGAATTCACCGGGTCCGGCCGGCCGGAAGCCTTCCGCCTGGCCAAGCCGGCGCAGTATCGCCGCTGTCACCGCCATCGACCCGTGCGCATGAATTTCGACAATATCCTCACCGGTGCTCGATTTCGGGCCCTTCATGGCAAGGATCAGCGCCTCATCAAGCGTGCTGCCATCGGAATCAACAAGCCGCGCCACACGGAACCGCCCCGGCATCGGCACTTCACAGCCGAAAAATGCAGGTGCTGCAAAGGCGCGGGACCCGCTGATCCGGATCACCGCGATGGCAGCCCGCCCGGGCGGTGTCGCCTGCGCAAAGATGGTTTCGCTGTCGTCGCGCATGATTATGATGCCTTCCTTTCGAAGCTGATATAGCCTGATCAGGGGCGAACGTCTTCATCAAGTTTTCATACCATGCCGTGGCGACTCCCCTAAGGGCACGGGCAAATAGGGCCAGCATATGGGAGATGAAGGAGATGACCATGCAAGACCCGGCGTCAGGGCTGTTCCACACAACATTTCACAGCAGGTTCGGCCATATGCGCGCTGTCAGCGATGGCCAGCATGTGATCCGGCTCGACTGGGATCAGGACAAATTCACCGCGCCTGACAATCCGGATGATGTTTCACGTGAAACATGCCGCCAGCTTGCCGCCTATCTTGCCGGCGAGCGACGCGCGTTCGATCTGCCATTGCTGGCGGCGGAAAAGTCCGAAACCGGGCGGTTCTGGCTGACCGTGATGGCGCGGATCCCCTATGGGACAACGATGAGTTATGGCGAGTTCGCGGCCCTTGCCGGCAAACCGCAGGCCCCGCGTGCCGCGGGCACCGCCTGTTCGACAAACCCGATACCGATTATCTATCCCTGTCACCGCGTTGTGCAGCGGAGCGGGACACTGGGGAATTATGGCGGTGGCAGCAGCCTGTCGCCGCGGCATCCCGATAATCTGGGCCGCAAGCAGGCATTGATTGATCTTGAAAGGCGCTACGCCTAGCTGTTCATCTGTTCGAAGAAATCGTCATTTGTCTTCGAATGCTTCAACTTGTCGACCAGGAATTCCATCGCATCGACCGGACCCATCTGCATCAGGATACGGCGAAGGACCCACATCTTGGCGAGCGTTCCCTTATCGACCAGAAGCTCTTCCTTGCGGGTGCCGGACCGCGTGATGTCGATCGCCGGGAAGGTGCGCTTGTCGGACAGCTTGCGATCCAGAATGACCTCGCTGTTGCCGGTGCCCTTGAATTCCTCGAAGATCACCTCGTCCATCCGCGAGCCCGTCTCGATCAGTGCCGTCGCGATGATGGTCAGCGATCCGCCCTCCTCGATATTCCGCGCCGCGCCAAAGAACCGCTTCGGCCGTTGCAGGGCGTTGGCATCAACACCGCCTGTCAGCACCTTGCCAGATGATGGCACAACGGTGTTGTAGGCCCGCGCCAGCCGCGTGATGGAATCCAGCAGGATCACGACATCGCGCTTGTGCTCTACGAGTCTTTTGGCTTTTTCTATAACCATTTCAGTGACTTGGACGTGACGGGCCGCCGGTTCGTCAAAAGTCGAGGAAATCACCTCACCGCGCACGGAGCGCTGCATGTCAGTCACTTCCTCCGGACGTTCATCAATCAGCAGAACGATCAGATAGACTTCCGGGTGGTTTTCCGAGATCGCGTGGGCGATGCTCTGCAGCATCATCGTCTTGCCGGTGCGCGGCGGTGCCACGATCAGGCCACGCTGGCCCTTG
>CBFHRT010000241.1:0-2487 GCA_965658285.1 Puniceispirillaceae bacterium (SeqCode)
CTCCGCCGGCCACCAAGCAACAGACCGGTCGTGGAATCCTCGACCCCGATAACGTCACCGGACTGGTTGTAGATCGGCACAGCACCGGTCTTGAGCGCGCGGATCATGCTTTCCTCCGACCATCTGCTGATCGTCTTCAGGGCAAAGACAAGGCCGACCCCGGGATAGAATGCCGACGGGTATTCTCGGGACGACATCGAGTCTTCCAACTCCAGGATCGCCAGATCGGCGACATCTGTTTCCGGGGCGGGGCCCGCACGCGGCACCACCGTTGCGCTTGCCGGCCTGGTTGGCGAAAGCGGGGTTGGCGAAAGCGGGGTGTCCCCATGATCCGCGTGCTTGTCGCCTTCATGGAACATGCTGCGGAACTGATTTATCCGGGCGAGATGTTTTTCGAGTTCGGGCTGGCCATCAAGATGTGACAGATGCTCGGGCTTTGCCTGCAGCCCGGTGAACCCGTCATGGTGGGTCGCCAGCCGCGTTGTTGAAAAACCTGTCTGGCCCCATGCCGCCGATGACACAAGCAGCAACACCACAAGGCTGCCGGCAAGTGCCGGGGGGTGATATGTCACGCGGTTTGATCTGTCGTCGGGCATGCGCTGGATGAGCAACATCCATGCCATTTCGAAAGCCGCGTCAAAGATGCCGTCCGGCACATCATCTGACAGCAACCCGGTTGGGCCATCAGACGCGGAAAAGTGTCTCCGTGACGTCGGTCAGGTCTTCATCCCAGAAGGCGTGTTTCTTCATATAGTTGAAATCGACATCAAAACAGGCGGCCATCGCGGCGCAATAGATCGACCGCGCATCCACCGTGGCGTTCAGATCCTGACCCTCGAAAAGATCCTTCGACTTCAGGCCCGGCCAGTCGGCATGGATCTCGGCCTTTCTGACCAGCCCGCCGGCCATCAGAATGGCCGTCCCGTAACCATGTTCGGTGCCGTAGCCACCATTCTGTTCAACCTTCCGGCCGAACTCGGTCAGGGTCAGGATCAGCGTATTGTCATAGGCATCACCAAGATTGTCCTTCAGCACCGACAGAACCCTGTCGTAATTGTTCAGCTGTTCGCCATGCTCGCCGTCGCGGCCGCCCTGCGCCGCATGGGTGTCGAAGCCGTCAAGATCGAACACGGCGATCCGCGGCCCGTCCGCGCGCGCCAGCTCGTCTGCCGCCACCCTGGCCAGTTCATGGGCTTCATTATCACCATGCTGGACCATCATCGCGGCGGGGCGGTGCCTGATCCTGTCCAATGTCTGCGCCAGATCAGACCCCGGCGTGTAGGAGGCCTGTATTTTTTCAAGCGCGGTGTTCGAGGGCATGCGCATATAGGTCGGGAAATAATTGTCGAGGCCGGTGCTGCCCCGCAGCAGCAGCGGCATCGGAAGCGACACCGCCAGCCCATCAAGCTCGGCGGCATCCATCCCGCGGCCAAGCCAGCCTGTCTTTTCGGCATAGGCAATATGCGCGCCTGTCTCCATCAGATTCTGGCCGTCGAAATGCGACCGTCCCGTATAGGGGATGGACGT
Organism: Puniceispirillaceae bacterium (SeqCode); assembly: GCA_965658285.1. Classification (GTDB taxonomy): domain Bacteria; phylum Pseudomonadota; class Alphaproteobacteria; order Puniceispirillales; family Puniceispirillaceae; genus UBA8309. The sequence goes on from CBFHRT010000241.1 coordinate 1,528, forward strand.
GGCGTGAAAGACCGCCGCCGTCCCTTCCTTCCAGCATTCATGAAAGGCCTCTAGACGCGGGTGAAGGTTGAAATCCGAAGTCAGCTTCCTCGTACCCTCGACGATGATGTCGGGCCGGGCCTTGCTCATCTGATTGTCACGGGGCTGCACCGCGGTCAGGCCATCCATACCGCCGCGAAGCATGATGATGACGAGGTTACGCTTTGTCAGTCCGGCGGCGCGGGCGTTGAACAGCGGCGATCCCAACAGTGTGAGAGACCCGCAGGCGGCGATGAATTCTCGTCTGTTCACTCTCATACCTTCAACATCCATTCGCAGGGAAACAGATAAATGCCATCGGTGCGGGCGGCGCTATAGTCTGCTGACCCACGACCCTTGCACGCGTTCATATAGTCAAGGACGTCGCCGGCATTGTCGAAATTGTTCGCAATCGATTTTTCAAACGCCGGGCGTGATCTTGTCTTTTCCGCTATACGTTTGGCCACCGCCAACCGCCGGATCAGCAATTCAGGCGACAGCCACTCAGCCTCGGTGTCGGGCCAGCCATTGGGCTGCGATGGCCGATAGGGATGATGCCCCATTTCCCACATCAGCGATCGCGGCCTGTTCACAATGCCGCGTGGTTTGCTTTTGAAATCATAGGCCATCTCTTCGGGCTTCGGTGGCCAGGCGGCATTGCCAAGCTTGACGCTCTGCAGAAACCAGACTTCCGGATTGAGGAATTTTCTGTGCGTTCCGGTATGCTCATAGACCACCCGGATCAGCGCTTTGTAGACAGCCGGAAGATGGCCGTCCGTTTCCTGCCAGGCCTTGATCACCGGTGCCGCCATTTCAGGCGTGACATCGTCACCCACGAAATGGCGAACAAGCTTTGTCGAAACGAATTCGGCGCACATGGGATGAGCGCACAGATCCTCGATGGCATCGATCAGTTTGCTTTTCGGGCTGAGGCCGCGCTGC
>CBFHRT010000242.1:0-2469 GCA_965658285.1 Puniceispirillaceae bacterium (SeqCode)
ATCGATGCCATAGGCCCAATGCAGCCCTGTGTTGAACCATTGCGGCGAGTTCGGTGCGGCCATCTGGGCGGCCAGCATGTGGCACATCTCGTCATAATAGGTGCGGGCATCATCCTCGGTGGTGAAATAACCACCCTTCCAGCCCCAATAGGTCCAGGTGCCGGCAAGCCGGTTGAAGACCTGTTTGGTCGAGGTCTCGCCGACGAAGCGCGCATCTTCCGGCAGCTTGGCAAGCGCCGCATCATCAGGCACCGACCGCCACAGCCAGGACGGCACCGAACTTTCCTCGACGCGTTTCAGCTTCGCGGGGATTCCGGCCTTGCGAAAATATTTCTGCGCCATGATGTCCGTCGCGACCTGCGAGAACTGCACCGGCACTTCGACATTCTCCGCCTGGAAAACGACGGTGCCATCAGGGTTGCGAATTTCGCTCGAGGCAAAACGGAACTCAAGGGCGGCAAAGGGCTCGGCTCCGGAAGTTGTGAAGCGTCTTTTGAACTGCATTTATGTAACCTCTAGAATCTCTTTTTCGAACCATCTTAGGGGGGTGATGGTTAGTGGTTGATTTCGGGCGGTTTTTCTAAACGCCGACACGTAAATTTACAAGATTTTGTGGTGCCGACTCCCAAAAACTACATGATGTTGAAGCACAGGAACAAGTCACAAATTTGCAATTTCGGCTAAAAATTGCCTTGCCATAATCCGGAGATTATGAATCGGGGGTGTTTCGCGCCCCGTCTGTGACCACACGCCGCATGGTTGGCCGGATTCTGTTTCGCTGCCACTGGACGACGGGCATGGCGCGGGCCTATATTACCGCCACGGACATTGCGATCACAGCCCTGACCGAGAATGACAGGGGCATGATGGCTTGTGTCATCCGGGTGCCACACGGGAAAGTTTCCACATGGATATCGTCACAAGACTACATCTCCATTTCAAGACGCGGTTCATCGGGGCCGACGAGTTCGGCAATCGCTATCACGAGGAACGCAAGGCGCGCCCCGGCAAGCCGCCGCGCCGCTATGTCCGGTATAACGGCATGGCCGAGGCGTCCAAGGTCCCCGCCGACTGGCATGGATGGCTGCACCATACCGAGGACAATCCGCCGCCCGAAGGCGGGTATCGCCGCCATGACTGGCAGCAGGACCATCAGCCGAACACGACCGGCACCACATTCGCCCATCGCCCGGCCGGGCATGTGTTGAAGGGTGGCAAGCGCGCGCCGGCGACCGGTGACTACGAACCGTGGAGGCCGGTCTGAGGGATGGGGCGATGTCCCCGGCCGTGAGCAGCTGACAGGAGGCCAGGATGCAAAGAAACACGCTTGAGATCATCATGGGTGCGGTCGTCCTGCTGACGGCCGTGGCCTTCATGTCGGTGGCCTATGAGGCTGCCGATATCAAGGGTGGCAATGGCTATGAAATTCAGGCCGAGTTCGGTGCCACCGGTGGCCTCGCCGTTGGCGATGACGTCCGGATTTCCGGCATCAAGGTCGGGCGGATCACGCGCCAGGAGCTTGACCCGATCACCTATGCCGCGCGCATCGTCATGTCGCTCGACAAGCGGGTCCAGATCCCGGCTGACAGCAGCGCGCGAATCACCGCCGCCTCGCTTCTGGGTGGGAATTATCTGGAACTGATGCCCGGTGCCGACGAGGACATGCTGCAGCCTGGCGAGATCATCTATGACACACGCGATCCGGTCAGTCTGACCGATCTTCTTGGCAAGGCCGTGTTTGCGGGGGGCAATGATCCGTCCTGACCGTCGCATTCTTGTGTTTGCGGCGTTGCTGCTTGGCCTGTCCGGGGGTGCCGAGGCCAGCTGGATAGAGGGCCGCACGGCAACGATCCAGGCCCTCGACAAGATTACCGCACGGATTTCTACGCTCCGTGTTGCCCTTAACGAACCTGTTGATTTTGGCACGTTGAGCGTCACTGTGCGCCGCTGCGCCTACCATCCGCCGGAAGAGACGCCGGAAGATGTGGCCTTTCTGGAAGTTGTGGATAATGGCCATGACCGCAGCAGGCCGCCACGCCCGGTCTTCACAGGCTGGATGTTTGCCTCCAGCCCCGCCGTGTCGGCGATGGAACACCCGGTCTATGATCTGACCCTTCTCAGCTGTAAAGCTGATCAATAGCGCCGCCTAGCCGGCTTCCGCCACTCCCAGCATCAGGGCGACAAGCTCGTCGCTCGGCAGCTCCAGCTTCAAATCCGCCGCGGCGCCAAGCGCCCGTTGCAGTTTCTGCTGGAACTGGTCGCGGCTGATTTCGTGGATGCCGAACTGGCGCAGATGATCATTCGTGAACTGCGCATCAAGGAGGTGGAACCCGCCGGCACGAAGCCGCGCCACCAGATGAACAAGTGCCACCTTCGAGGCGTCGGTCTGCCGCGAGAACATGGATTCGCCGAAAAAAGCGGCGCGAAGCGCAACGCCATAGAGCCCGCCGACAAGTTTGTCATCCCGCC
>CBFHRT010000243.1:0-2434 GCA_965658285.1 Puniceispirillaceae bacterium (SeqCode)
CCGCATTTCGAGATGCGGTCGGCCACCATCTTCGCGCCATCGACGGCGATCTGCTTGACGCCGTCACGGTCCGACTTGAACACAACCCGGCGTTGCAGCGTCGAGGTCGAGTTATAGAGATGCAGAATGGCGTTCGGCGCACCGTCGAGGCTCTCGATCGTGCGGTCGATCAGATGCTCGCGCGCCTGGGTCAGCACCTGGATGGTGACATCATCCGGCACATGGCCGCCCTCGATCAGCTCGCGCAGGAAATTATAGTCGGTCTCCGAGGCCGAGGGGAATCCCACCTCGATTTCCTTGAACCCCATCGCGACGAGAAGCTTGAACATGCGCATCTTGCGCTCGGCGTCCATCGGCTCGATGAGTGCCTGGTTGCCGTCGCGTAGGTCAACAGAGCACCAGACGGGCGCTGTTTCGATACGGTTGCCGGGCCAGGTCCGATCGGGCAGATCGGGGCCGACAAAGTGACGGTATTTTTCATGCCCGCCAACGCCGCTGGCAGCGGTCGTCGAGGTGGCATGATCCGGGCTTGTCATCGGTTTCGAGTCCTCTTCGCGTTGATGTTTGGTCTGATCATCGGTTTGTCTCCGGATATGGCCGCTTCGGGCCTTTCCCGGATGTGCCTGACTATACTTCAACAATCTGGGTGAAAACAGCATTATGTTGTATCCCGGTGGCCGGGTCCGGCATGTCGCGGTGAAAGCGGAAAATCCTTGCCGCTGCGACAAAAGACCGGCAAAACAACGCTTCATGCCGGGGGCGGGACCGCGCTATAGATAACGCCGTGACGCCGCCCGTTGCGAGCAACCTTCAGGACCAGCGATGACCGCGCCAAGCCACATCCGTAATTTCTCGATTATCGCGCATATCGACCATGGCAAATCGACCATCGCCGACCGGCTGATTCAGGTGTGCGGTGGGCTGACCGCGCGCGAGATGACCGAACAGGTGCTCGATAATATGGATATCGAGCGCGAGCGCGGGATCACCATCAAGGCGCAGACGGTGCGGCTGAACTACACCGCGGCGAATGGCGAGGATTATGTCCTCAATCTGATGGACACGCCGGGGCATGTCGATTTCGGTTATGAGGTGTCGCGCTCGCTGTCGGCCTGTGAAGGATCGCTGCTGGTGGTTGATGCCAGCCAGGGGGTCGAGGCACAGACGCTGGCCAATGTCTATCAGGCGGTCGAGGCCGATCATGAAATCGTGCCGGTGCTGAACAAGATCGATTTGCCGGCGGCCGAGCCGGAGCGCGTGCAGGCGCAGATCGAGGAGGTGATCGGCCTTCCCGCCGATGACGCCATCCCGGCAAGCGCCAAGACCGGCGCCGGTATCGGCGATATTCTCGAGGCTGTCGTCACCCGCATGCCGCCCCCCGTCGGCGATGTCGAGGCGCCGCTGACGGCGCTGCTGGTCGATAGCTGGTATGACGCCTATCTCGGCGTGATGACACTTGTCCGCGTGCGGCATGGCCGCATCCGCAAGGGCATGAAGATCCGCATGATGGACACCGGCGCGACGCATGTTGTCGAACGTGTCGGGGTGTTTTCACCGAAGCCGACGCCTGTTGACGAGCTTGGGCCCGGTGAGATCGGCTTCATCAATGCCGGCGTGAAGACCGTGTCGGACGCGCGTGTGGGTGATACCATCACCGAGGAGCGCCGGCCCTGCGACGCGCCGCTGCCGGGGTTCAAACCGTCGGTGCCGGTGGTGTTCTGCGGGCTGTTCCCGGTCGACACGAATGATTTCTCCGGCCTTCGCGAGGCGCTGGAAAAGCTGTCGCTGAATGACGCGTCCTTCTCCTTCGAGGCGGAAACTTCGGCGGCGCTCGGCTTCGGGTTCCGCTGCGGCTTCCTCGGCCTGCTGCATATGGAGGTGATCCGTGACCGGCTGGAACGTGAATTCAATCTCGACCTGATCTCGACCGCGCCGTCGGTTGTCTATCAGATGACGATGACCGACGGGTCGTCCTTCAACCTCCACAACCCGGCCGACATGCCGGAGGTGACGAAGATCGCTGCCATCGAGGAGCCCTGGATCAAGGCCACCATCATGACGCCGGATGAATATCTGGGATCGGTGCTGACGCTGTGTACCGAACGGCGCGGCGAGCAGCTCGACCTGACCTATGCCGGCAACCGGGCGATGGCGGTGTATCGGCTGCCGCTGAACGAGGTGGTGTTCGATTTCTATGACCGGCTGAAATCGGTGACTCGCGGCTATGCCAGCTTTGACTACGCCATCGATGATTACCGGCCGGGCGAGCTGGTGAAAGTGTCGATCATGGTGAATGGCGATCCGGTCGACGCGCTGTCGATGATCGTGCATCGCGAACAGGCCGAAACGCGTGGCCGCGCCATCTGCGTGCGGTTGAAGGATCTGGTGCCACGCCAGATGTTCAAGGTGGCATTGCAGGCGGCGATCGGCGGCA
>CBFHRT010000244.1:0-2425 GCA_965658285.1 Puniceispirillaceae bacterium (SeqCode)
AGTCAACCGGGAAGTACAGGAAGTCGAAGATCGGCTGCAGAATATCGCCGCCGAAGAAATTGGCGATCGGACGCGCCGAGCCAATCGTGTCGATATAGGCCCGCGCAACATCAATGTCGGTCACGGTCTTGGGAGTCACAGGTGTGACGGTGAAGGTGTCGATCTTGTTACGGATCGTTGTCACCATCGTCTCGTTGCCCGACTCGATGGCGTTCTCCAGCGCCCGCTCCAGCGGTTTGACGCCCTTGGTCGCCATGATCTGGGTTTTTGCATCGGCGACACGCTGCGCGGTGTATGTCAGCCGCTCGGTAATGCTGGCGACGGTATCGGCGGGCACGTCTTTCAGAAGTGCCATCAGGTCCGCCTCGGGAAGCGCCTTTGCCGCGTCGCGTTCCATCTCGCCATGGCCCGGCACATCGATGATGTTCTTGATGTCGGGCAATTCGGTCACCGTCGTTGCGCCCTTGGTCTGGTCGGGACGGTGGTTGAAGGCACGAAGCGATACCTCGGTCAGACCGCGCAGGAAGAACAGGCCGCCAAGCGTCACAATAAATGACGGCAGACCCGACCGCACGACGATGTAGCCCTGCAGCCAGCCAAAGAACAGGGTGAAACACAAGGTGATCATGATGGCGCCGATTGGCGATACATTCTCGATATAGATCAGTGTGAAGAATTCAATATGCGCCCCGCCCTCGAACGAAATGTACGGAATGACGATGGCAAATCCCCATCGAAGCACCATCGCCATGCAGGCGCCCGCAAAGCCGATCATCGAGCCGATCGACAAATCGAATTCGCCGGCGATGATCAGAAGACCGGCGCCAAGGGCGATGATTCCCAACTGCGCGATGACCCGCAAATTATTGCGGATGCCAAGCGCGTTGAAACCTTCCCCGGCAAAGGGATTGAGCGAGAATTCGCCGGCCGGAATGGAGAAATATCCCAGCATGCCGAACAGCAGCAGCATCACCCCGATCGGGCCGATTTCCGGCCGTCCCAACAGAGACTTCAGCCATCCCTTGTTTGCGAGACGATCGGATTCCTGCCTGGTGCTTGCGGTCTGGTTCATGTCTAAATCCAAAAAAAGTGGGTAGCAAAACGCTACCCACTTCGATGTTTTACGTGATTACCGGTCAACGCCAGCCAGCGAAGCGACCGACGAGGCGTTCGACTTGTCAACAAAGCCAGGGCCCGACGGGATGTTCGCACCCGGAAGCAGGCCAGCGCCGTTGTTGTACAGGTGCAGAACGACCACAGGCATATAGCCCTGCAGACGCTGCTGCTGGTCGATCGTGTACTGAACCTTGCCAGCATTGATCATGTCCATGACCGGCGGGCTGAGGTCGAAGCAGGAATGGTGAACCGACATGCCAAGCTCGTCGATGGCCTGCTGAACACCAACGCAGACATGCGGGCCAACAGACAGGACGGCGTCGATGTCAGGGTTGGCTTGCAGAGCCGCCGCCGCACGGGTCGGAATGGTGGCCGGGTCGTTCGAGCTGTCAGCCAGCTTTGTCGGAACCGACTCGCCGTAACCGTTACAACGGTCGTTCAGCGCGGTGTTGTAGGCTTCCTGAATGAAGCAGAGGGCGTTTGTCGCGCCCTCGGACTTGGCGCGGGCACCAGCGGCCTGACCGGCCAGGAATTCCGGCTGACCAACATGCATCAGGGCACCAACGTCTTTCGACGACTCAAGGCCCGAATTCATCGTGATGACCGGAATGCCGGCAGCAACGGCGTCCTTGATGGCCTGACCAAGCGCATCCGGATCCGGCAGCGAGACAACCATGCCATCAGGCTGGGTTGCAGCGGCAGCGGCAATCGACTTTGCCATGTCGCTCATATCGCCAGACGGAGTGAAGATATATTCGAAATCAGCGCCGATCGCACGGGCGGCGTCTTCACCACCCTTCTGCACGACAGGCCAGAAAGGATCTTTACCCTCACCATGTGTAACCATCACATAGCGTTCTGCCTGGGCGGCGCCTGAAAACAGCACAGCAGCAGACAGCGCAAGAAGCAACTTCTTCATTGTGTCCTCCAAAGGTTTATCGGGGACAATTCTGAATGTGTGATTTGATTAGCCCCCGCACGTAACTCTAGATGGGCACGTCGACTTGTAAAGAGCAATTTTGGAAAAAATATTTCAAAATCCCGATTTCGCGATTTTTAATCTTGCGTCAACACGCCGCATGCGCGACCACATCTTTCGTTTAATGTCACGCGCACCATCGGCTGTCATCATCGGCCACAGATTTGGAGATATTGATGAAGGAAATCGGCATCGGCGTCATCGGCACAGGCTTCATGGGCAAGGCGCATTCCATTGCCTACAGCGCATCAGCCTCGGTTTTCGGGACCGGCCTCAGGCCACGTCTTGAAATTGTCTGCGACCTCAGTCCCGAGCGTGCGTCGCAGCGCG
>CBFHRT010000245.1:0-2399 GCA_965658285.1 Puniceispirillaceae bacterium (SeqCode)
GCACACCTGTCCCGAAGGCGGCCGGATCAACGCCTCCAATCCCTGCTCGGAATACATGTTCCTTGACGACACGGCCTGCAACCTGGCGTCACTGAACCTGATGCAGTTCCGCAAGGAAGACGGCTCCTTCGACATCCCGGCCTATGAACATGCCTGCCGGTTCTGGACCCTGACACTGGAAATCTCGGTGCTGATGGCCCAGTTCCCGTCACGTGAGATCGCCCAGCTGTCTTATGAGTACCGGACACTCGGCCTCGGCTTCGCCAATATCGGCGGTCTGCTGATGGCACAGGGCCATTCCTATGACAGCGACGAGGGCCGTGCCATCTGCGGCGCCATCTCGGCCATCATGACCGGCATCTCCTATGCCACTTCGGCCGAGATCGCCAGCGAGGTCGGCACTTTCCCGCAATATAAGAAGAACGCCAAGCACATGCTGCGGGTGATGAAGAATCACCGGCTGGCCGCGCATGGCAAGGACAAGGGATATCGCGGCCTCAGCATCCTGCCGGTGCCGCTCGACGCCCCCTCCTGCCCGGATAAAAGCCTGATCGACGCCGCCAGGGCAGCCTGGGACAAAGCTGTCGAGCTTGGCACGGAGCATGGCTATCGCAACGCACAGGCCACCGTCATCGCGCCGACAGGCACGATCGGGCTGGTCATGGATTGTGACACCACCGGCATCGAGCCCGACTTCGCCATCGTGAAGTTCAAGAAGCTTGCCGGCGGCGGTTACTTCAAGATCATCAACCGTGTTGTGCCCGAGGCACTGGCCAATCTTGGCTATGCGCAGGAACAGATTGACGACATCATCAACTATGCGGTTGGTGCCGGCAGCCTGAAGAACTGCCAGGCAATCTCGATGAATGCGCTTCGTGACAAGGGCTTCGGCGATGCCGAGATCGACAAGGTCGAGGGCGCGATGGAAAGCGCCTTCGATGTGAAGTTCGCCTTCAACCGGTACACGCTTGGCGATGATTTCTGCAAGGAGACGCTTGGCTTCAGCGATGAGCAGTTGAACGATTTCAATTTCAACATGCTCGAGGCGCTTGGTTTTGAGAAAGACGCCATCGATGCGGCGAACATGCATGTCTGCGGGTCGATGACGCTGGAAGGCGCACCGCATCTGAAGGACGAGCATCTTCCGGTATTCGATTGCGCGAATGTCTGTGGTCGTATCGGCAAGAGGTTCCTGTCGGTCGACAGCCACATCACCATGATGGCGGCGGCCCAGCCCTTCATCTCGGGCGCGATCTCGAAGACCATCAATATGCCGAACAGCGCCACCGTCGAGGAATGCGGCGAAGCCTACATGCTGTCCTGGCGTCTCGGGCTGAAGGCCAACGCCCTCTATCGGGACGGCTCGAAGCTCAGCCAGCCGCTGTCCTCCGGTCTTGTCGATGACCTCGAGGAAGAGGAAGAGACAGCCGCGGCACTCGACACACCGGTGGCCGCCGCGGCGCCGCAGGTGATCGAGAAGATTGTCGAGCGTATCGTCCACACGGCCGAGCGCGAGAAGCTGCCACACCGCCGCAAGGGCTACACCCAGAAGGCGACAGTTGGCGGCCACAAGGTCTATCTTCGCACCGGCGAGTATGAGGATGGCCGTATCGGCGAAGTCTTCATCGACATGCACAAGGAAGGCGCCGCCTTCCGCTCGCTGATGAACAACTTCGCCATCGCCGTGTCGATCGGCCTGCAATATGGCGTGCCGCTGGAAGAGTTTGTCGAGGCCTTCACCTTCACAAGGTTCGAGCCGCAGGGCATCGTCACCGGCAATGACGCCATCAAGATGTCGACCTCGATTCTCGACTACACCTTCCGCGAGCTGGCGATCTCCTATCTCGACCGGCATGACCTTGGGCATGTTGATCGTGAGGATCTCGATGTCACCACGACCGGCACCGGCGAGGCGCAGTCGGATCTGGTGAACAAGGTCACCAGCCGCGGCTTCATCCGCAAGCAGGGTCTGGTCGTCTATTCCAACGCCGGCACCGCCGCCGCACAGGCAACCGCCCCCGCGACTGTCGAAGAGCCGGTCGTTACGATGCGCGCCGCCACACCGGCACCGCAGACAACCGAGGTCGCGACAACAGCCGTCGATGCCGGTGAGTCGCTTGTCGCCGAGCGGGTCCAGCAGGCACGGATGCAGGGCTATGAGGGCGAAGCCTGCCCCGAATGCCAGAACTTCACGCTTGTTCGCAACGGCACCTGCCTGAAATGCAACACCTGTGGCGGCACCACAGGCTGCAGCTGATCTCTCCCTGCAGAGCGACCTGCAGACTGGCCTCGCACTCCGGTGCGGGGCCTTTTTCATGGCAGATCGATAAACGCCGTGAAGATCGATTCGGACCGAAATTACGTTTCCACTCACAATGTACCTTCAGTTGCGTATGCTG
>CBFHRT010000246.1:0-2364 GCA_965658285.1 Puniceispirillaceae bacterium (SeqCode)
ATGGCTGTTCAGAAGATCAATTGTCGGGTTCATGTGTCTCACGCTGTTTCTGATGGATGTCATTCACGGAACGGGGTCCCGTGCTAGCCTATTTCACGCCGATATTCAAATGTCATGCCGTGAAATCGCGGCGCGGCGATTTTCGTCGTTTCGCCTTATCGCATCACTGGCTATTGTGAGGTGAAGACAACATCCCGTTGCGAAGGAACAGCCCTTGCTCGATAACGCCCCCATGACGGATACGCACCCCGCACCCGACGCCATTGCGGTCTCGGTCTGGCGCGGCGATGCAAATGGTGGCGGTTGGGAGAGCTTCTCGGTGCCACGGCAACCGAGCCAGACGGTGCTGGACATCGTCACCTGGATCCAGCAGGAGGCCGACCCGAGCCTCACCTACCGGTTTGCCTGCCGCGTCGGCATGTGCGGGTCCTGCGCGATGATGGTGAATGATGAGCCGCGCTGGACCTGCCGCACGCATGTCGAACGTGTCGTGAAGGACGGTGCTATCACCATCGCCCCGCTTCGCAACCTGCCGGTGATCAAGGATCTTGCCACCGACATGGACCCGTTCTTCGACAAATGGGTGAAAGCCGAGGCAACGCATCACGCCTCGGCCGACCGGCATGATGATTTTGCCGCCGTGCTGCCGGATGACGAACAGCGCATCGAGGCCAGCGCCGGCATCGAATGTATCAACTGCGCGGTTTGCTATGCGGCCTGTGACACGGTGGCGGGCAACCCGGACTATCTGGGGCCGGCGGCGCTGCAACGCGCCTGGACGCTGTATAATGATGCCCGCGATGATGCCGGCGATGCCATCCTTGATGCCGTGTCGGCGCAGGGCGGATGTCACAGCTGTCATTCAATGGGAAGCTGCACGCATTACTGCCCGAACGATCTTGACCCGATGGGGGCGATCGCCGGGCTGAAACGCGCCACCGCAAAGCGGTTCTTCGGGCGGGGGCGCGGCTAATGCTCGATTTCCGACTCTATATGGCACAGCGTCTGTCCGCCCTGATCATGGCACCGCTTGTGATCGGCCATCTGGCGGTGATGATCTATGCCGTCCAGGGCGGACTCAACGCCGGTGAAATTCTGGGACGAACGCAGGGCAGCCTGTTCTGGGCGCTGTTCTATGGCGGGTTTGTCGTTGCCGTTTCGGTGCATGCCGCAATCGGGCTTCGGACCATCATCTCGGAATGGACACGACTTCGCGGCGGCATGCTGAACGGCCTGGCAGTGGCGATTTTCGCCGTTCTTCTGATCATGGGGGGACGCGCCGTTCTGGCCGTAACGATGACATGAGTAACAACAACCGCCGACCGGTGCGCGGCCATGCATTATGGTATGCGCATCTGATCCACCGTATCTCGGGGATCGCGCTGGCGCTGTTCCTGCCGCTGCATTTCTGGGTGCTTTCGCTGGCACTGAATGATGCGGCGCGGCTCGACAGATTTCTGGCCTTCACCGAACTGCCCTTTGTCAAAGTCGCGGAATTCGGCCTTGTGTTCCTGCTGGCCGTTCATCTGTTTGGCGGACTGCGGCTGATGGCGCTGGAATGGCTGCCATGGCGCGCACCGCACAAGACATTGGCCGCCGGCACTCTGGCCGTCTCGGCCTTTGTGTCCGGCGTGTTTTTCCTGCAGGCCATCTAGGCGCAACGGAGAGGATTGATCATGACAACCACCCTTGAGAGGCATGACACGGACATCCTGATCCTGGGATCGGGCGGAGCCGGCCTGTTCGCCGCGCTGCACGCCCAGCAGAGCGCGCCGGAAGGCACGAAGATCACGCTGGCGGTCAAGGGGTTGATCGGCAAATGCGGCTGCACCCGCATGGTGCAGGGCGGCTATAATGTGGCGCTTGGCGGCGGTGATACGGTCGAGCGGCACTTCATGGACACGATCAATGGCGGCAAATGGCTACCGGATCAGGACATGGCCTGGCGGCTGTGCAGCACCGCTGTGGAACGAATCCACGAGCTGGAAAACGAGGTTGGCTGTTTCTTCGATCGCAATCTAGACGGCACGCTTCATCAAAAGGCCTTTGCCGGCCAGACCGCCGACCGCACCGTTCATAAGGGTGACCTGACAGGCATCGAGATCATCAACAGGCTGATGGAACAGGTGCTTCGCCGCCCGGTTGAAAAGCTGCAGGAACATCGCGCCATCGCGCTGATCCCGGGGCGTGAGGGTGACGGTCTGTCGGGCGTGCTGATGATCGACATGCGGCGCGGCGTCTTCCGGCTGGTCCGCGCCAAGGCGGTGCTGATGGCGACCGGCGGTGGGCCAACCATGTATCGCTATCACACGCCATCCGGCGACAAGACGATGGACGGGCTGGCGATGGCGCTCAGGGCCGGGC
>CBFHRT010000247.1:0-2357 GCA_965658285.1 Puniceispirillaceae bacterium (SeqCode)
GCCCCAACATCGACACATAACTGCTGGTAGTCCGAATGGGCGTAGGTATCGATCCAGTCCTTGTAGACATGACTGGTGTGTTCGGTGTGCAAACGCGCGCCGATTTCACCATAGCCAATAACGCATGGTGCCAGGGCCGCCATCAGATCAAGGAAATCGCCGGAGAAGCCGGCATCGAGAACATAACGCGTATAGGCAGTGTTCTGCGGCAATTCCGTTGTTCGTTCCAATTCCTCGGCACTGATGCCCTCGGCGGCGCAAACCTTGATATGGAGCTTCATTTCCTCGTGGATCAGGGCATGGACCAAATTCGAGGCCATCTTCATTTCCTCGAGATTGTCTGATTTCACGATGGCAAGCGCCCAGGCACGCGAAAAATGCACAAGAAACACATAATCCTGGCGAAGATATCTGAGGAACGCATCGCGCGGCAGCGAGCCATCACCAAGCCCGGCGACAAAAGCGTGGCGGGTATAGGCAGACCAGATTTCCGGACACCCCTCCCGCCACTGCGAAAACACCCGTCCGTAATCACCGGTCATGGGGCCGACACATCTGTGGCGATCCGCGAGATGGGCACCGCCTCCTTGATCAGGCCAGCCTCCAACAGAAAATCCTGAAACGCCAGATAACGCCCGGCATCAAACGCAGCCGGGCGCAACGCAAAGCGCGGGATCGTGTCGCGCCACGCACGCTTGTTCAGCTCGTTCTGCAACTCCTTCGCCGTGGCGGCAAAGATTTCCCAGCTTTCATCGGGATTGTTGATGATGAATTGGGTCGCCAGCTCAGTCGCCTGCATGAAGCGCACCATGGTTTCCCTGTCCATGCGGTCAGGGTTCGCCACATAGATCAACTCATCATAGGCCGGCACGCCCTGCTCTTCGATGTAGAAGCACTTTCCGGGAACATTCTCTATATCCATCTGATTCAGTTCAAAATTCCGGAACGCGCCGATCACCGCATCCACCTGCTTCGACATCAAGGCCGGCGAGAGTGAAAAATTCACATTGATCAGTTCAACATCGTCGAGGGACACACCATGCCGGGACAAAATTGTGACCAGCAGCGCCTCTTCCACGCCAGCCACCGAAAATCCGATCTTCTTCCCCTTCAGGTCGGCCGGGGTCTTGATTGGCCCGTCCTCAAGGACAAGAAGGCAGTTGAGCGGCGTCGCAACAAGCGTTCCGACACGCACCAGCGGCAGGCCCTCGGCAATCTGCAGGTGAAGTTGCGGCTGATAGCTGATGGCGAGTTCCGCCTGACCGGCGGCCACCAGCTTGGGTGGTGCCGACGGGTCGGCCGGCGCCACAAGTTCGACATCGAGCCCGACATCATCGAAATATCCGTTTTCATCGGCGATGATCAGCGGGCCATGATCCGGATTGACGAACCAGTCGAGAAGGACAGTGATTTTGTCGGCGGCATTGGCCTGCCCGGAAATGACCGCGGCAAGAAGCATGACAGCAGGAAGAAAACGGTTTCGCATGGAACGTCCTTTCAGGAATTTTATCGGCATAGTCTTACCCATCCTTCCACAGCGCATGGAAATGATGGGTGGGGCCATGTCCGGAACCAACATCAAGTTGATCCGCGAAACGGATGGCATTGGTGATGAATGACTTCGCCTCGGCAGTCGCGGCGGCAACGCTCATCCCGCGAGCAAGATTGGCCGCCAATGCCGAGGACAGGCTGCATCCTGTGCCATGCGTGTTCGCGCTGTCGATGCGCTCGGCTTCAAACCACTGCTCACCTTCGGCACTGACCAACAGGTCCGGGCTCTGCATCCCGTCAAAATGGCCGCCCTTCATCAGCACCGCCTGCGGCCCATGTTCCAGCAGCGTGTGGGCCTGGGACGACATTTCGGCGCGCGAGGTGGCAGGAGCCTGTCCAAGAAGAACGCCGGCCTCGGGAAGGTTTGGCGTCAGAACACTTGCCAGTGGCAGCAGATCACGTCGCACCGAAGCAACCGCATTGGCATCTAGAAGTGACGCCCCGCCCTTTGCCACCATGACCGGATCCAGCACGATGTGATTGCAGGGCCGATCGCGTATGGCTTTCATTACCGTCATGGTGATCTCGGCGGTGGCCACCATGCCGATTTTGATGGCGTCAACCCTCACATCTTCGAAAATGGCGTCGATCTGCGAGGCAATGAAAGATGCTGGAGGCAGATGAACGTCGCTGACACCGCGCGTATTCTGTGCCGTCAGCGCGGTGATCACCGCCATGCCGAAGACCCGGTTGGCCGAGAAGGATTTCAGGTCGGCTTGAATGCCGGCGCCGCCAGAGGGGTCGGAACCGGCAATCGACAGCGCGTTGGGAATGGCATTGGGAATGACATTGGCATTGGGAATAGA
>CBFHRT010000248.1:0-2356 GCA_965658285.1 Puniceispirillaceae bacterium (SeqCode)
CGCTGAAAATACGCCGGGCGATGAGGCGCCGTGATACAGCGACGTGATGCGGCAATCGCCTGTGGCCCTGAGGCGGCTATCAGACGGGTAAATGATACAGTGTTAAACCCTTGCTGCCTATGGGATCACCCTTCCGAACCCTCCCGCTCGCGCCTTTGTGAATTGCCGTTCTGTCTCTGGCCCCTTTAGATGCTCGGTAATGGCGGGTCCTGTCCTGGCGCGTTTCAGGGTGGCTGCGACGCCATGATGGTGGTGCGTCTCAGCGCCGCCAAGGGTTGGTTTCCGTATCTCGCAGCCGCTTCTCCAGCGCGCGTTCGGCTTGGTTGAAGTCGTCCTGTTCTATGTCGTCTCCGGAATCATCCGGCTGGCGGAGGCCCCCTGCAGGAGACACGGAATGAAGAAATCCATCCTTCTGGCGGTAGATGGCAGTTCGGGCGGCGGCAAGGCATTGCGGCATGTTCTGGACACCATCGACGCCGAAACGGTCAAGATCGTTCTTGCCTATGTCATTGAATGGTCGCCCTACACCTTCAACACGCCCGAAGAGAATGCCGAACGGCACAAACGCCGTGAAAGCGAGATCTCGCGCGCCAAGGCCGGCGTTGTGGCACCTGCCAAGGCCGAGCTTGAGGCCAAGGGCTTCACCGTCAGCGCGGTGGTGCGGCATGGTCCGCCGGCCGAAACGCTGATCAATCTGGCGCATGAATACAAGGTCGCCGAGATCACCATTGGTCGCCGTGGCCAGTCGGGAATCAAATCGCTGCTGTTCGGCAGCGTCGCCGGATCACTGATGCAGACATCCGACATCCCCGTCACCGTGGTGCCGTAGAGGAGGAAACCCGATGAAATTATTCACCCATCAGGCATTGCGCCGCGCCGCTGGCGCCCGTAATGCCACCACCGCCGCGCTGGCCACCGCCCTGTCAGTGTTGCTGACGCTGCCGGCGCAGGCCGCCGGCATCGACGCGACCATCAACAGCATCACCGCCCCGGCGGCGGTATGGTTCGGCAAGGTCGTGTTCTTCAAGATCCCGATCTTCGGCGCGAATCTGCCGCTTGTCGTTCTCTGGCTGATCGCCGGTGCGGTCTATTTCACCTGGTATATGCGGTTTGTGAATCTGCGCGGCTTCGGCCATGCCATTTCACTGGTGCGGGGCGACTATGCCGACCCGAACAGCGCCGGTGAGGTGTCGCACTTCCAGGCGCTTGCCACCGCCGTGTCCGGCACCGTCGGCATCGGTAATATCGGCGGCGTCGCCGTCGCCGTAACGATTGGTGGCCCGGGGGCGACCTTCTGGCTGATCCTGGCCGGGTTCCTCGGCATGTCGACAAAGTTCGTCGAATGTACGCTTGGCGTGAAATACCGGAACGAGAACCCCGACGGGTCGGTGTCCGGCGGGCCGATGTACTATCTTCGCAAGGGGTTCGAGGAGCGCGGCATGGCGCAGTTCGGCAAATATATCGGCGGCTTCTACGCCATCGGTATCTTTATCGGCGCGCTTGGCATCGGCAACATGTTCCAGTCGAACCAGGCCTATGTGCAGCTGAACCATGTTGCTGGCGGCGCGCTTGACGGGCTTGGCTGGCTTGTCGGGCTGATCCTGGCCGGGGTTGTGTTCTCGGTCATTGTCGGCGGCATCAAGTCGATCGCCAAGGTCACCGAAAAAGTGGTGCCCTTCATGGCGGTGTTCTACTGCGTCTTCGCCATCATCGTCATCATGCTGAACTACGCCTCGATCCCGGCCGCCATCGGCAACATCTTCGAAGGTGCCTTTACCGGCGAGGGTGTGGCAGGCGGCGCGCTTGGCGCAATGATCATCGGCTTCCAGCGTGCCGTCTTCTCGAACGAGGCCGGCATTGGTTCCGCCTCGATCGCGCACTCGGCCGTGCGGACCGACGAGCCGGTGACCGAAGGTTATGTCTCGCTTCTGGAGCCGTTCATCGACACCATCGTGATCTGTACGATCACCGCGCTGGTGATTGGCACCTCGCAGGTTGCGCAGCCCGGCTTTGCCGGCGATGCGACGGGCGTGGCGATGACCTCGCTGGCGTTCGAGCGGCAATTCTCCTGGTTCCCGTATCCGCTCGCGTTGGCGGCGGTGCTGTTCGCCTTCTCGACGATGATCGCCTGGTCCTATTACGGGATGAAGGGGTGGAGCTATCTGTTCGGTGAGAGCCCGCAGATGCAGACCGCCTACAAGGTGATCTTCTGCGCCTTTGTCGCGCTGGGATGTATGGTGCAGCTCGGGCCGCTCCTCGACATCTCGGATGCCTTTGTCTTCCTGATCTGCGTGCCGAACATTCTGGGGCTGTATTTCCTCGCTCCGATCGTCAGAACCGAGATGGACGACTATAT
>CBFHRT010000249.1:0-2351 GCA_965658285.1 Puniceispirillaceae bacterium (SeqCode)
CTGTTCTCGGGCCTGTTATGGGGTGCCGGCACCGTCATCCTGCGGCGTTTTCCCGATGCCGATTTCCGCAATATATCGCTTGTTCAATACATCATCGGCGTTGTGTTGGCCGGCCTCATCATCCTGATTCTGGATGCGCCCGTGCCGGCACCGGCGGCGCTTGCCACGGCGATTCCCTGGGCGTTTATCTTCGGGGGACTGGTGTTCCTGCCAGCCCTGATGATGGTCTTTCGGGTCAGCCAGTATCTGTCACCCGGGCTGGTCGGCATCCTGATGTTGTCCGAAGTGCTGGTCGCCGCCACAACCGCCGCGCTGTTCCTTGGAGAAAGGCTTGATGCCGCACAGCTTCTCGGCGTCGGGCTGATCATGCTGGCCGGTGTCGGTGTCGTGTTTGCCGGCCCCCAGCGCCAGCAGGATGACCGGGCTACAGGCTGAAGCGCGAGAAGACCCGCCTTGCATTATCCTCGAAGATCATCTGTCGCTGCGCGTCGGTCAGGCGCGTGCTGCCATCGATGTAACGTTTGGTGTCGTCATAGTAATGGCCGCTTCGCGGGTCGATACCGCGCACCGCGCCGATCATTTCCGAGGCGAACAGGATATTCTCTGTCGGGATGACATCGACAAGAAGGTCGATTCCGTCCTGATGATAGACACAGGTATCAAAGAAGATGTTGCCGAGAACGCGTTCGTTCAGGTCGCCAAGCCCCATATCCTGCGCCATGCCGCGGAACCGGCCCCAGTGATAGGGAACCGCACCACCACCATGCGGGATGATGAACTTGATCTGCGGGAAGTCGGTAAAGACATCCGACATCATGAAATGCACGAAGGCGGTGGTATCGGCCCCAAGATAGTATGAGCTTGTCGTATGCATGGCCGGATGGCAGGCGCCGCTGACATGGATCATCGCCGGCACGTCCAATTCGCACATCACCTCATAGAGCGGGTACCAGTATCTGTCGCCAAGCGGCACATCCTTCCAGTAACCGCCTGACGGGTCCGGGTTCAGGTTGCAGCCAATGAATCCCATCTCCTCGACGCAGCGTCGCAGCTCGGCAATGCTGGTATCGATCGGTGTCTGCGGGCTCTGCGGCAGCTGGCATACAGGCACGAAATTCTGTGGAAACAGGTTGCAGACACGCCGGATCAAATCGTTGCAATGCTCGGTCCATGCCTGCGAGGTCGAGGCGTTGCCGACATGATGCCCCATCCAGCTGGCACGCGGCGAGAATACCGTCACGTCGGTGCCGCGTTCCTGCTGCACGCGAAGCTGGTTCGTCTCGATGCTTTCGCGGATTTCATCATCGGTGACCGTCATCACGCCCTTGTCGCTGATATGGTCCGGATCGGCGGCAATGGCGGCTTTCTGCGCATCGCGCCAGTCGGCAACGCCGGGGGGTGTGGTGGTGTAATGGCCGTGGCAATCGATGATCATGGCGTTGTCTCCCGGAAACAGGTCTTCAGTATGAGGTCTTCAGGTGGCGGTCAGGCGTTGAATTGTCGCTCGATGATGTCCATCACCTGCATTGCTGGCAGGCATTGCGCCAGACTGGAATTCGGCTCGCGGCCCTCGCGAATGGCGGCAATGAACTCGCGGTCGATCAGTTCGATGCCGTTTGTCGAGACATCGACCTTGCTGACATCAATCTGGTTTTCATGGCCGTCATACAGATCGTCATAGCGGGCGATATAGGTGTTGTTGTCGCAGATATAGCGGAAATAGGTTCCCAGTGGCCCGTTATTGTTGAAGGACAGCGACAGCGTACACAGCTTGCCGCTGGCCGTCTTCATGATGATGGCCATATCCATCGCGATGCCGAGATCGGGGTGCTGTGGTCCCTGAACGCCGTGAACCTCGGTCACCATCTCGCCGGTCTGATACATGAACAGATCGATGGTGTGGCAGGCATGGTGCCACAGAAGATGGTCGGTCCAGCTGCGCGGGCTGCCATCGGCGCTGATATTCTTGCGGCGGAAGAAATAGGTCTGGACATCCATCTGCTGGACCGACAGCTCGCCGGCTGTGATCAGATTGTGGACATATTGGTGCGAGGGGTTGAAACGTCGGACATGGCCCGCCATCGCGACGAGGCCGGTCTCCTTCTGTTTCGCGACAAGCGCCTCGGAATCGGCGAGACTGTCGGCCATCGGAATCTCGATCAGCACATGCTTGCCAGCCTCCATCGCGGCAAGACCCTGTTCGGCATGCATGCCGGTGGGGGTGGCCAGAATAACAGCGTCGATATCTGGCATCGCCAGCGCCTCGGCAAGATCGGTCGAGGCGTGCGCGGCGCCATAGGCGGCGGCAAGTTCGCGCGTCGGCTCAAGACGCCGGCCGACAATCGAGGCAA
>CBFHRT010000250.1:0-2347 GCA_965658285.1 Puniceispirillaceae bacterium (SeqCode)
CCTGTTGTTTCTGCCCTTCCTCGTGATCGACATGGTGATTGCCTCGATCCTGATGTCGCTTGGCATGATGATGCTGAGCCCGATGCTGGTGGCGCTGCCGTTCAAGCTGCTGCTGTTTGTTCTTGTCGATGGCTGGGCGATGACCGTCGGCTCGCTTGTCGCCACCTATTCGGTGACATGACACTGTTCCCTGAAAGGATCGGATGATGGATTTTGATACGAATGTCGAACTTCTGAGGATCGCCTTCTGGCAGATCATCATGGCGGCGGGGCCATTGCTGGCGGTGGCGCTGGCGATCGGTCTGCTGATCGGTATCATCCAGGCCGCCACCTCGATCAACGAGATGACCCTCAGCTTTGTGCCGAAACTTGTCGTGGTCATTCTGACCTTCGGGCTGATGTCGAGCTTCATGCTGGCGCAGCTCTCCGATTACTTCCATTTCATTTTCGACCAGATCACGCAGATCAGCTGAGACGCCAATGCTTGGTATGGCCACAACGGAATTGATGAAGATGCCCGGGATCGATCTGCAGTTCGTGACCGGGATGCTTCTGCAATATTTCCTGGGCAGCCTGCGGATTGGCGCATTTCTTCTGTCGGCGCCGATTTTCGGCGCGCGCTGGTTGCCGCTTCAGGTGCGAATCATCATGGCCTTCACCCTTGCCGCCGCTGTCGTCAGCGATGTGCCGGATGCTGGCGCCGATCTCCTGACCTCCTCGGTCGGGATCTCGATAATGTTCATCGAAATTGCTGTCGGGCTGACAGCCGGGCTGACATTGACGATCTGGTTTTCCGCCATGCTTCTCGCGGGTGAGAAGATCGCCTCCACGGCCGGCCTCGGCTATGCCGCGCAGGTCGATCCGGCGACAGGTGGCCAGACGCCGGTTGTCAGCCAAATACTGTACCTGTTCCTGCTGGTGATTTTCCTGTCGGTCGATGGACATCTTCTGGCTATTGGCACGATGCTGGAAAGCTATCGTATCCTGCCGGTCGGCGCGTCGATAGCGCCGGAGGCGCTGATCGCGTCGGGAATCGCCGCCGCCGGGTCGATGTTCCTGGCGGCGACCATCATCATGCTGCCGATCACGACGGTGCTGTTGATGATCAATGTCGCCATTGGGATCATCACCCGTTCGGCACCACAGCTGAACCTGTTTTCCTTCGGTTTTCCGATTTCGCTTCTGGCGGTGTTCCTGCTGATGTTCTTCTCGGCCGGGGCGTTCGGTACAAGCTCGCAAAGCCTTGTTGAAAGCGCGCTGACGAGTCTCCAGGAGATGATAGGGGGGCTTGCCAGTGGCTGAGGAAAATCAGGACGGTCAGGAAAAAACCGAAGAACCCACCCAGCGGCGGCTACAGAAAGCCGCCGAGGAGGGCCGGGTCCTCACCTCGAAGGAGGTGATGGTCTTCACCACGCTGTTCATGGGGCTGGTCCTGTTCATGGGGCTGGTGCCGTTTGTCGGCAGCGGCCTCGATGCCTGGGGGTCGCTCTTCAGGATCGATTCCGGCTTGAACCTCGACACGCTTGGCCTTGCGAAGGTGCGCTATGCCTTCTGGTTGGTGATCCTCGCGACGCTCATCATCGGCGTGCCGATGATTATCGTCATCATCTTTACGCAGGCCGCGGTGGGCGGGCTGAATTTCGCCGCCCAGGCGATGAATTTCAAGGGTAACCGGATCAACCCGATCGCCGGCCTGAAGCGTATTTTTTCGGTGAAAGGCCTTGTCGAGCTTGGCAAGTCGGTCCTGAAGGTCGTGATGCTGTTCGGGATCGGCGCGCTGGTCATCTACCAGCAGCTGCCGCATCTTGTGTTCCTGTCGGCAAGCTCGCTTGGTCAAGGTGTCGGCCGGGCGGCAGAAGCCTTCCCCTATCTTATCGGCGGCTTGCTGATCGCCCTGCTGGTGATCGCCGCCATCGACTATGCGTGGCAGAAATACAGCCATACACAGTCGCTCCGCATGACGCTGAAGGAAGTGAAGGATGAATCGAAACAGACCGAAGGTTCGCCTGAGGTCCGTGCCAAGATCCGCCGAATGCAGTATCAGCAGGCGCAGGAATCATCGCGCCAGCGCGAGGCCCTCGGAAATGTCGACGAGGCCACGACGGTCATCACCAACCCGACGCATTTCGCCGTGGCCCTGAAATATACCGCCGGCCAGGCCGGTGCGCCGGTCGTCCTCGCCATGGGACGCGGCCAGATGGCGTTGCAGATCATCGAGCGCGCGAAGGAATCGCGTGTTCGCACGCTGCAAATCCCGATACTGGCGCGGGCGCTCTATTTCACGAGTGAAATTGGCGGCGAAATCGCCGAAGGGCTGTATAATGCGGTGGCGGTAGTGCTTGCCTAT
>CBFHRT010000251.1:0-2342 GCA_965658285.1 Puniceispirillaceae bacterium (SeqCode)
GCTGCAGGCTGTCGAGATGGCGCAGAAGGCCGGCTTCGGCGTCGTCATATCGCACCGCAGCGGTGAGACCGAGGACAGTTTCATCGCCGACCTTGCGGTGGCGACGAATGCCGGCCAGATCAAGACCGGGTCGCTCTCGCGCTCCGACCGGCTGGCGAAATACAACCAGCTGCTACGGATCAATGAAGAGCTTGATGCCTCGGGTCTCTATGCCGGTGGTGCCATCCTGCGCGCCTGACAGCTTGACTGATGTTGCGAAATCATAAAAACGTCAAGGAATCTGCCGATTCGCTTTTTCCTTGACGGGCCGAATCGGCTTTGATTCACTGTCCCCTGAAATGTGGGTCAACCACACATCAAAAAAGGACCAGACATGTATGCAGCACGCCGTCGCTTTGCCGTTCTGATCAGCAGTTCCCTGCTTTTATCCTCTGTGGTGATGTTTTTCGGGTTCCACATCCTGGCCGGTGACCGCGGCGTTCTCGCCCGCCCCGAACTTGACCGCAGGATCATGCTTGCCGAAGAGAAGCTGGCGCTTCTGCAAAAGCATCATGACTTCATGTCCCGCCGCATTCACCTGCTACAGGCTGACTCGCTCGATGCTGACATGCTGGCGGAAACGGCGCGGGCGGAACTTGGTCTCTATTCGCCGAATGATGTCATAATTTCAATTGATCTCTCGAAATTGAAATTTTCAGACATAACGACGGAAACTGAAATAAACTGAATTTTAGTTTATTCAAAAAATATTCAATAAATACAGCATAATAAAATTATTGAAAAAATTATCTTTTCAGTAAACTCTCAGCCTGTGACGTGGTGGTCTGGTCGTTTGGCCCGGCATTTCCACATCTGAAAGGTTTCTGCAGGTTCGGGGAGGGACTGATGGCTGAGACGGCAAAGGCCCAACGCAAGCGCAAGCCGGGACGCCCGCCAAAGGCGGCATCCGGCGCCACGGCGATGAATGATCTGCCGCCGCGCGAGGAACTTGTCGACATGTATCGCGACATGCTGCTGATCCGCCGCTTTGAGGAAAAGGCGGGGCAGCTCTATGGCATGGGCCAGATTGGCGGTTTCTGTCACCTCTATATCGGCCAGGAGGCGGTGGTCGTCGGGCTGCAGTCTGTCAGCAAGCCTGGTGATACTGTCGTGACCTCCTATCGCGATCATGGTCATATGCTGGCCTGCGGTATGGATGCTGACGGCGTGATGGCCGAACTGACCGGGCGCGAGGGTGGCTATTCGCGCGGCAAGGGCGGGTCGATGCACATGTTCAGCCGTGAGAAGAATTTCTTCGGCGGCCACGGCATTGTCGGGGCGCAGGTGCCGATCGGCTGCGGGCTTGCCTTTTCCCACAAATACCGGGACGAGGCGAATGTCTGCCTGACCTATCTTGGCGACGGCGCGGTCAATCAGGGCCAGGTCTATGAAAGCTTCAACATGGCGGCGCTGTGGGATCTGCCCTGCCTGTTCGTGATCGAAAACAATCAGTATGGCATGGGCACGGCCGTTACCCGCGCGGCGGCCGGCAGGTCGCTTGCTGATCGCGGGGCCGCCTATGGCATCCCGGGTATGCAGGTTGATGGCATGGATGTTCTGGCTGTGCGGGCCGCCGGTGCCGAGGCGCTGGAACATTGCCGGTCGGGCAAGGGGCCGTATGTGCTGGAAATGAAGACCTATCGCTATCGCGGTCATTCGATGTCCGACCCGGCGAAATATCGCACCCGCGAGGAGGTCGACGCGATGCGCAAGCAGCATGACCCGATCGACCAGCTTCGCGATGTTCTGACCAAGCAGGATGTGACTGAGGATGAAATGAAGTCCATCGACTCTGATGTGAAAGCCATTGTTCTTCGGGCCACCGAGTTCGCACAGACAAGTCCCGAGCCGGACCCGTCGGAGCTCTTTACCGATATCCTGTTGCCGGCCGGCGGCCGCGACAGCCAGCCGGAGGTCTGATCGATGGCGATTGAAATCTTGATGCCGGCGCTGTCGCCGACGATGGAAGAGGGAACGCTCGCCAAGTGGCTTGTTGACGAAGGCACGGCCGTGCGAAGCGGTGATGTGATCGCCGAGATCGAAACCGACAAGGCGACGATGGAGGTCGAGGCCCTCGATGATGGCACCATTGGCAAGATTCTGGTGCCGGCTGGCAGCGAGGGTGTGAAGGTCAACGCGCCGATCGCCATGCTGCTGGAGGAGGGGGACAGTGCTGACGCGATGCCGCAGACACCAACAAGTGAGGCCGCTGCCGCTGCTACAGCGCCCGTCAATGCCGAAGTCGAGACTGTGCAGGCGGCGCCGGTAACGGACACCGTGCCGGCCGAGCCTGTGGCGGCCAG
>CBFHRT010000252.1:0-2257 GCA_965658285.1 Puniceispirillaceae bacterium (SeqCode)
TCAAACCTTCAAGACTCATTTCGGCGCCCGCAGGATGCGGCTTAGCCGGTCCATTCCACGCCCTCGTCCAACGGATATCTTGGTGACATCATGGGGATTGATGATGCGATCCTGGTGATGATGCTGGTCGGGGGGGCAATCGCCCTCGCTGTCTCGGCTTTTGTCAGGAAGTCGGTATAAGCGCAGGTCGGCCTCGCCATGCCGTTTCCGTGATGCCGTTCGGGGAGTC
Organism: Puniceispirillaceae bacterium (SeqCode); assembly: GCA_965658285.1. Taxonomy (GTDB): domain Bacteria; phylum Pseudomonadota; class Alphaproteobacteria; order Puniceispirillales; family Puniceispirillaceae; genus UBA8309. The sequence goes on from CBFHRT010000252.1 coordinate 230, forward strand.
CTTGGGTCATCTGGCTTTCCGGGACATCTGACATGGTCACAGGACGCTGATGCCGTTGGCACCGCCGCGACGCGGCTCAGGGCGTCTCGGCGCGTTCGGCATAATAGGCGGCGAGGATATCAAACGCCGGCTTTCTGGTGACCTTGTCGGCGGCAATCAGGCCCTTGCGGTTGAAGCCACGCTGATAGATGCCCTGCCGCCGTTCCACCCTGAAATCATAGAGAATCCACGGTGTCATACCCTTCACATAATCCAGCTTTCGCAGAATTTCGATCTGGCGCCGGTAATATTCGGCCTGATAGGCAAGGCTGAACAGCCCTGTTTCAGGCCCGGCAACATGATCGGCATCGGCGCCGGTCTCGGAGATCACCACCGGACGATCAGGGTGGGAGTTGGCACCCACGGCTTCTAGATCGCTGAAATTCTCTTCATACCAGCCATAATATTCATTGATCCCGATGATATCGATATGCGCCGCCAGACGGTCTTCGATAACCAGATCATGATGATTGATCAGACAGGCGGCCGAGGTCAGCCGGCTCGGGTCTTCCGCCCGCGCCCGGTCGGCCAACCCCTTCATGAAATCAAGCCGCGCATCGGTGTCCGGGTTTTCATTGCCGACCGACCAGATGATCACACTGGCGCGGTTGCGGTCACGGCGGATAAGCTCGCACAGCTGGTTCTCCGCGTCATGCCGTGTGGCCGGGTTGGCAAAGTCGATGGCCCAGTAAACGGGGATCTCCTCCCACAGCATCAGCCCCATTTCATCGGCAATCCGCGCCGCCATTTCGTGATGCGGATAATGCGCCAGGCGCAGAAAGTTGCAGCCAAGCTCGCGGGCATGGGCAAAGCGGCGGCGGATATCGTCCTCGCTTGTCAGCTTGCCCTGCATTTCATCATCTTCATGAACGCTGATGCCGCGCAGGAATACCGGCTGTCCGTTTAGCAGGATGTCGGTGCCCCGGCGCTCGATCCGGCGGAACCCGACGCGGTCGCTGACGCTGTCACCGCCGGCGCTCAGCGTCACATCGTAAAGCACTGGGCTCTCGGGTGACCACAGATCGGGCTGCGCCTGCAGGACTGCTCTGGTGCGGCCATCGGTCAGGGTCAGGGTTGTCGCCAGACCGAGGGCGGGGATGGTCAGCTGTGCCTGTGTTGCGGGGCCGTCAATCGTGGCCTCGACATGGATGCCGTCTTCATCCAGATACAGAAACAGATCCCGGATGACCGTTTGCGGCGTTTCAAACAGTTCAACCTCGCGATAGACGCCGCCATAGTTGAACCAGTCGGTGTTCTGCATCGGCAACCGGTCCCGTGTCCGCCGGTTGTTGACGCACAGCATCAGCCAGTTTTCACCGGACCCCACGGCGCCTGTCAGTTCGACGCAAAAGGGTGTCGAGCCCCCATAATGGTTGCCGAGAAACTGACCGTTGAGAAAGACCTTGCAGTCATATTGCGCCGCCCCGATGCGCAGGAACAGCCGTTTCTCCGGCGGCAGATCATGGGAGAATGACCGCGTATACCAGGCCGATCCTTCAAAGAAATACCACCGCTCATTCAGCATTTGCCAACAGGAGGGCACCGGCACGGCCTCCCCGTCGAACGGGTCATAGTCCCAGGGTTCCGTGCGTTCGGATGATGCCACGGGCGGCAAGGCGAACCATTTCTGGCGAAGCCCTGTATCAAGCAGATCGACACAGAAGTTCCAGTCGCCATTGAGCGACAGGCCAGCGCGTCCGCCGGTAAAGATCAGTGTCTCGGCATTCAGATTCTGCAGATTATAGGGGCGGTCATAATCTTCATCGTGAAGCGCCGAAAGCGCGTTGCCCGCAAGGTCTGATCGTTCAAGCATGTGCCGCCTCGTGAACGTTTCTGGTCATGGTCATGGCCGTCCTCATATGTGTCCTCGGGGGCGTAGCGATGCCGCGATGGGAAGCGACCGGTCAACCGGCAGGGACACACGCGCACCGGAACGGTCCGAATGATATATGGCGCTCACCAGCTCAATGGATGCCAGCCCGTCGGCAA
>CBFHRT010000253.1:0-2255 GCA_965658285.1 Puniceispirillaceae bacterium (SeqCode)
AGCTGGTGACAGCCGAACATGTGCATGGCCGCACCGGTCTCGACGGCCCCGATCTGCCGCCTCCGGAAACACCCCTGCAGGAACAGCATGCCGTTGATTTCCTTATAGATACAATCCGTGCCGAGCCGGAAGGCAGCGTCACCATCGCGCCCATCGGGCCGTTGTCAAATATCGCCATGGCGTTACAGCGCGCGCCCGATATCGCCGCCCGCATCCGGCAGATCGTACTGATGGGCGGTGGCTGCTTCGAGGGCGGCAATATCACCCCGGCGGCCGAGTTCAACATCTATGTCGACCCGCATGCGGCTTCAGTGGTCTTTGCCGCCGGCATTCCGATCACCATGATGCCGCTGGATGTCACGCACAAGGCACTGACAACCACCAGCCGCACCGAGGCGTTGCGCGCCCTTGGCAACAGAACCGGCGTCGCGGTTGCCGAAATGCTGGGTTTTTTTGAGAGGTTCGACGAGGCCAAATATGGCAGCGATGGCGGGCCGCTTCACGACCCCTGCACCATCGCATGGATGCTGGCACCGGAGATTTTCACCGGCCGGCACTGCAATGTCGAGATCGAGACGGCCAGCGCGCTGACGATGGGCATGACGGTGATCGACTGGTGGCAAGTATCCGGGCGCGACCACAACGCCTTTGTTGTCGGGGACCTTGATGCCGATGCCTTTTTCGATCTGATCACCGCAAGACTGTCAAGATTGCCCTGACAAATGATTTTCCATTTGGAATGACGGCGCAATCTGCGCTAATAGCTGGCAGCGTGGCTGCGTGACCGTGTCAATGGCCGCGGTGGCAGAATTGAGTATCCGGAATGAAATCGACCTGTGTAAATTTCACCGAGTTGCGGTTTACCAACGAGGCAGCGATGAACCGCTATCTCGACGGCATCGAATCCATCTGGAACGAGGATGTGATGAAACAGCTGTCGGCGCTTGGCCTCGAGCGAAAATCCATCACGCGGATCTGGAACCACAAGGACCAGTACAAGCTCGGAATCCTGTGGGAGTACAGCACGCCGCAGGCATTCAAGGAATGCCAGAAGGTCATCGCGGCGCAAATTCTGCCACATGCCCATAAGTTCGAGATGGTGGCGCGCTCGCTCCGCGGCGTGCCGGTCGTCGACTGGCGCCGTGACGATACCAGCTTCACAAGAAACGACCGGGCACATAGCCCGGCCAATGCCCAACTTGCGGAAAAGGCGGTCAGCGGCGATCCGGTGACCTGAACAGGCCAGCCCGGGAATTGCCAAAAAGCTAGAGGTCGATCTCGATCACGCCATTCTCCGCGGCGGCGCGCGACTGGCATAGAATGATGGTATCGGCACGCTGACGCGCGGACAGAACAAAGTCCCGGTGTTCCACCTCACCGGCAAGAAGGCCGCATTGGCAGACACCGCACAGCCCGTCCGAACATTTCACATCGACGGCGTAACCCTCGGCCACAAGTACATCGGACGCGGTCTCCGCCGCCTCGACACGCAACCGCCTGCCGGATCGCTTCAGCACCATCTCAAACGCGAAATTCTCAAAGTCGGGCTGTTCCGGGACCGAGAAATATTCGCGATGCAGATTTTCATCGGAAATGCCGGCCGCCGCCGCCGCCGCCAGAACCGAATCCATATATCCGTCAGGCCCGCAGACATAGACATGGTCATCGGAACCGGCGCCGGCAAAGATGGCGGCAAGGTCGGCCCGCCCGCCTTGCGAAGACACATGCTCTGCCACCCTGTCAGACCAGGCGAAAGACTTCAGATCGCCCGCAAAGGCAAGATCCTCAGGCTTTGATACCGAATAATGGAGCGCAAAATCACGCCCCTGAGCATGCAGCGTATGCCCGAAGGCGACCATCGGCGTTACCCCGATGCCGCCGCCCATCAGGAAGCTGCGGCCGCTGTTGTTCTGCAGATGGAAATGGTTGATGGGACGTGAGATGAACACCTTCCGCCCTTCGGTGAAAATGCGGTGCATCAGCAACGAGCCGCCGCGCCCCTCATCCTCACGAAGCACCGCCACTTCATAGACATCGCGGTTGGCCGGATCGCCGGACATCGAATATTGCCGCATCATTCCAGGTGCGACCAGCACGTCGATATGCGCACCGGCACGCCATTCCGGCAGCGGCGCCCCATTCAGCGCCGCAAAGACATATTTCGAGATGCCGCTCGACATCACCTCGACGCGTTTGACAACAGCCTGAATGACCGGCGAGTCATCACTCTGGCCATCGGCATTCACATATCGATG
>CBFHRT010000254.1:0-2244 GCA_965658285.1 Puniceispirillaceae bacterium (SeqCode)
CGAGGCCGTGGCGGTGACCGCACCAAGATCGAAGCTGCCATCAGCGCGGATATTGGCCGCCGGCGAGCAGTGGAAATTCGCCGCGCTCTGCATCGGCAGATCCATCGGAATATTGGCCTGATCCTCCAGCGCCCTCATGTAGACACCTTCGCGCGCGGTATAGATCAGCCCGTCAAGATAGACGATATCGCCAAGCCGCAATTCGGCAATCGCCTCGGCGGTCGGCGTCGTGCTCAGGCGGACTTCGCGTGGTTTGCGGGAAGTTCCCATTCGACCGTCTCCCGTCGCTGATAGGGGGTGAACCAGTCCGGGTCGGTGCGATAGTCGACCCGGCCATCGGCATGGATGCGCGCCACCGCACGGCGCGATGACAGGCAGAAGGCATGGACCGACATCTGCATGCCACCAGTATGGCAGTAGCCAACCTCGATATTGCAGTCGATCACCATATGCTTGCCGACAAATCCCATCGCCCCCATACCGATGGAATTGCCAAGCTCCTTGAATTCATCCTCGATCTCGGCAATGCGCGGATCGCTGTTGCGGTCACCGACGGTGCGAAGACAGGCCGCCCGCTTGCCAAGCACCATGCAGGCATCCTTGGTGCCGCCAAGCCCGATCCCGATGATCGCCGGCTGGCAGGCAAGGCCCCGCTTGCCGAAGGCCACCAGACTGTCGAGATAGAACCGCTTGATCCCCTCGATGCCGTCGGACGGGAACAGCATCCGGTAATCGGTGCCGAACAGCCCGCCCTTATGAACGGTGATCAGATCAATCCATTCACCCTCCGGCTCGAACGCATATTCGATTTCCGGCGCGCCGATGCCGACATTGTTGTTGTGGTCGGTCCGCCACAGCGGATGCACCCGGTTCGGGCGCAGCGGCACGGCGGCCGTTGCATCGGCGGTGGCGCGGCGCAGCGCGGCTTCCAGCGCCACCGGCCCGCCTTCGATCTGCGCCTCATTGCCCATCTTCACATACCAGCGCGGCGTGCCGGTATCGCCGCACATGGCACGGCCATCCTCTTTCGCGGCGTCGTAATTCTCCAGCATGGCGTGAAGGACAAAGGATGACAGATCGCCATCCTCGCTGTCGGCGGCGGCCTTCAGGCCGGTCAGATAGTCGTCAGGAATCTCGATGGCGGCCTTCGCCATCAGATCATTCGCCGTCGATTCGATGATGTCGATCGGGATCATCGTCATGCCCCCGCTTTCTGCCATTTATTCAGCTGCCGCAACCAGCGTGTCCGGCTCACCGTCGGGCAGGATCGTCTCGCCCGGTGTCACAATGGTAAAGGCAACCGGCGCGCGCGTCACCTTCACATCATCGCCATCCGCCACAGCCTGCGTGAAGTAGGAACTTTCAAGCTCACCAACCTCGGGGAAATCCTCGCGATAATGCGCACCGCGCGAATTCTCGCGGGCCAGCCCGGCATGGGTGATGACCTTCGAGATATCGATCAGTGATCGCATGTTCAGCCAGTCATGCCAGGTCAGGTTGAAGGCCAGATTGCCAGCCGCGACACCTGTCTCCATCAGCGCCGTATCAATCTCGTCAAGCCGGTCCAGCGCGTGCGTCATGCCGGCGGCGGTGCGGATCACCCCGACATCATCCCACATCGCATCCTGCAGCGCGCGCCGCAATTCATGAATATTGCCGCCGCTGCGGCCGACCGGGAACATCGCGCGGTCGATTTCAGCCGACAGCGCCCCTTCGTCGGGATCGCGGAGCGAAGTTTGACCGGCGATATCGCGCCCCATCACATCACCGGCAATGCCGCCATAGACCGTCGAATTGGCAACGCCATTGCCGCCAAGCCTGTTCGCGCCATGCGCGCCGCCGGCATCCTCGCCAGCCACATAGAGGCCGGGAAGGGCGGTCCTTGTATCAGTATCGACAACAACGCCGCCCATGAAGTAATGCGCTGTCGGCACCACCTCGACGCGGCCGGCGGCAAGGTCGAAGCCGCAATCGGCGCAGCGTTTGACCATGCCGGCGAATTTGCGGCTGACAGTCTCGGGGCCGAGATGCGCCATCTCGATATGCACCCCGCCCTGCGGCGTCACATTGCCCTTGCGCATTTCATCATAGATGGCGCGGCTGACGATATCGCGGGTGGCGCGCTCGCCGCGCTCATCATAGCCGAACATGAACCGCTCGCCGGCCCCGTTCAGCAGGATACCGCCGGCCCCGCGCAACCCTTCTTCCAGAACGGTGCCGGTCATGCGTGTATTGTCGCCGGCC
>CBFHRT010000255.1:0-2240 GCA_965658285.1 Puniceispirillaceae bacterium (SeqCode)
ATGACGTTCCAGAAGGAAGGTTGCCACCGGCACGATGTCATCGATCCGGGCGGCAAGCGCCACAGTGTTCAGCGGGAACACGTTGAGGCGGTAATACAGATCCTCACGGAAATTGCCGGCGCGGATTTCCTCGGCCATGTTGCGGTTGGTGGTCGCCACAACACGCACATCAACTGGGATGTCAGTCTGCGATCCGATCGGAGTCACAGCCTTTTCCTGAAGGGCGCGAAGAAGCTTGGCCTGGAGCGCCATTGGCATCTCCGAGATTTCGTCAAGAAGCAGCGTGCCACCATCGGCCGCGCGGAAAATGCCCTTGTTGGCGGTGGAGGCACCGGTGAAGGCGCCCTTCTCGTGACCAAACAGAATAGCCTCGAGCATGTTGTCCGGGATCGCCGCACAATTCACCGCGACAAAGGGTGCCTCGGCACGCTCGGAATGGTTATGGATGAATTTGGCAAGGACTTCCTTGCCGGTACCGGTCGGTCCGTTGATGAAGACGGTGACATCCGTCTTGGCAACGCGGCGTGCCAGCCCCAGAAGGTCGCGGCTCACCTGGTCACCACAGGCAACGGTGCGCTCGTCCGACAGAAGGGTGGCGGCAAGCTGCAGACCATAATGATCGGCGGTGGCGCAGGCCGGAACAGCCGGAATAGCAAGACGGACGAGCTTTCCGCCAAGCGCCTCGTTTACCGCAAATGCGGCTGCATCTTCCTCGATGATCATCATCCGGCCGGCCCTTGCGGCACGCCCACGTGCGACAGCAGCATCTTCACCGCCAACCGACGCTTCAAAGGCGGCGCTACAGACATAGGTGGTCGACTTCATCTCACCGGCAGCCTCGCTTCCAGCTTCACTGACCGACAACAGCCGGTCCTGCAGAAGCTCAGCCAGCATCGGCGCGGCGGTGAATTTGTCATGTTCAAGGCGTATACTGCTCATCTCGTTTGCCTCAAGCGGAGTTTTCCCTGCCAAAGCAAAGGCAAGAAGCCTGCCACTCCAGCATGCCAACGAGGAAAAGATCAGGAGATTAACATCTAAGGTGTTGTATTAATTTAATTAATTTTTAATTAATTTTTTGAAACTTCTGTTTTTTGTTGATTGGCTCTGGGCAGCGGACCGCCTGTATCGTCAACATTCTGGCAACCGGCACGGCATGCGCCGCTGGCCGATATCAAAATTTTGACATTCCGGTCTGAACCTCGCTAGAGTTTTCCAAAATATTGACGCCTATCTTTTGTTTCGCTGTTTTTGTGGGTGGGTATTGTGTCGAACAACCCGATAGACGAGATCATCATTGGCCAGTCCGCACCGGCCAAGGAACTGAAAAAGCTGATTGAAGTCGTTGCCGAGGCACCGACAAGCGTTCTGGTGCTTGGTGAGACCGGAACCGGCAAGGAGCTGGTTGCGCGCGCGCTCCATACTGCCTCCGGGCGACGCGGCAGGCTGGTATCCGTGAATTGCGCGGCAATTCCCTCGGAACTTTTGGAATCCGAGATCTTCGGCCATGAGAAAGGCGCCTTCACCGGCGCTGACAAACCGCGCGAGGGCCGAGTCGAGCTCGCCCGCGGCGGCACCCTGTTCCTTGACGAGATCGGCGATATGCCGTTACCGCTGCAATCGAAGCTGTTGCGGGTGCTAGAAAATCGCACCGTCCAGCGAGTCGGTGGCAATGACGAGATCGAGGTTGATTTCCGCCTTGTCTGCGCCACGCATCAGGATATCCAGGCGCGCGTCGATGAAGGGGTCTTCCGCGCCGATCTCTATTACCGGATCAATGTGTTTCCGATTCAGGTACCGAGCCTTGCCGAACGACAGGTCGATATTCCGCTGATCGCAAGCGCGATCATGACACAGCTTACCGACAAGCGTGAGGATGCGGCACCGGCGATGGATGAGAGCGCGATGACGGAACTGGCCCGCTATCCCTGGCCAGGCAATGTGCGCGAGCTCCGCAATGTTCTGGAGCGCGCCATGGTGATGTTTCCGAAACAGGCGGTGAACGCAACCCAGGTGCGTGAGAACCTGCTTCGCATGAAAGCCCCGGACCGGGCCGAGGAGATGGACGCGCTGTGGGAAGCCTCACAGGGGCTCAGCGGGATTGATCTGGCGCAGGGAGCCGGTGAGCCGCCGCTGCCGCATCCGGCGCATTACGCCGACTGGTTCAGCTATTTCGACAATATCGACCTTCGTCGCCACCTGCGCGATATCGAGGTGGTGCTGATCGAGGCGGCGCTGGAAAA
>CBFHRT010000256.1:0-2196 GCA_965658285.1 Puniceispirillaceae bacterium (SeqCode)
CGCTGCTGGGGCGCGGGGTCGAAAACGTCGAGGCGGTGCACTGGCATGAGGAGCTTGGCATCGCGCAGGCGATGTGGGTGATCAGGGCAAACCGGATGGGCCCGTTCATCGTCGCCTCCGACCTTGCCGGCAACTGCCTGTTCGAGCGCGAGAACGCGAAGATCGCGGCCAATCTGGAAAAAGTCTATGAAGGCACCCGCCCGGCGGTGCTGAAACGGTTTGGCGAGACCGATGACCGAAGCGACGAAATGATCGGATAACGCTAACCGATTGCTAACCTTATGCGGCTATCATGCGACCCTCGATGAGAGGTGACCATCATGCATGACAGATCCATCAGACCGGCAAGGCCCGATGAGGCCAAGGCAATCGCAAATCTTGTTCGCGGCTCCATTTCCGAGCTGTGTCTCGATGATCATGACGATGATGATTCGCTGATCGAACACTGGCTTGCCAACAAGACCGAAGACGAAATCGCGGCCTGGATCGCGGCGCCCGATCTGTCGGTCTTCGTGATCGGCTGCAGCACCGGACTGGCGGCGGCAGGGTGTCACCGTGAAGACGGTGTCATCCTGACGAATTATGTGTCGCCCTTCTACCGCTTCCAGGGTCTGAGCGACCGGATGCTGGCCCATCTGGAATCATCCCTTGCGGCGCTTGGCATCACCACGGCAAGGCTTGTCAGCACCCGCACCGCGATCACCTTCTATGAAGACAGGGGGTGGCAACGCTATGGCGATCCGATCGCCTGTCAGGGCATTGCCGGCCAGCCAATGATGAAGGACCTGATCCAGCCGGCAGCGGAATCCCAAACAACCAACTAACAGCTGTCAATTTGACGGGCTGGCCGTTACCCACGCCAGACGTCAGATGAAATTCCGCATGACTTCGGCGGCCATGGCGGTCAGGGCAGGTTTCGTCGCGCGCAGCATCTGCCCGCGATCGAACATGTCCGGGTCGTCGGCCAGCGTCCGGCGCAGCGTGGCCCCGAATGTCTGTCGCAGCTCGGTGCCGACATTGAACTTGCAGACCGCCGTATTCAGCGCCAGATGCCGCCGCATAACCGCCGGCACACCGGACGCGCCGTGGATGACCAGCGGGCAGTCGGTGACGGCCTCGATCTCGGCGAGGCGATCAAGGTCGATCTTTGCCATCGCCTCGGTCTGCAGATGCACATTGCCGACGGAAATGGCCAGCGCGTCGCACCCGCTCTCGGCGGCAAGGCGGCCCGCCTCGCCAGCGTCCGTCATCTGCGATCCCGCGCCGCTGTGATAGCCGACAAAGCCGATCTCGGCCTCAACCGACACGCCATGCCGGCGCGCCATCTCGACAACCGCACGGCTGGCGGCGATATTATCCGCGACGGGCAGTGCCGAGCCGTCATACATCACTGAAGTGAAACCGGCATCGATGCCGGCGCGGCATTCATCGATGGATTTGGCGTGGTCGATATGCGCCACCACCGGCACCGACGCCGCCGCGCCAAGGGTGCGGAACATCAGGCCTGAAATCGCCACCGGCAATGTCTCCCGGAATTTCGGGCCAGCCTGAAGAATGACCGGGCAGCCAACCTCCTCGGCGGCGGCGACATAGGCCTCGGCATCCTCCCAGCCCAGCACGACGGCGCCCATCACCGCGCGGCCTTCGGCACGCGCCGGGGCCAGAATGTCTGTGAGGCTGGCGACGGGCATGCGGCCCCCTTACTTGAACTTGGCGATCATGTCCTTGATGCCGGGGATCGTCTCGATCTGATAGGCATGGCTCGGCTGGAAATACTGCACCAGCGAGCGCTGCGACAGCCCGCCAAGGATGGTGAAATAATACATCTCGTATCCCGGCAACACACAGCAGGGGTGATAGCCATTATCGATGCAGATGGTCGACCCGTCGACGATGTGATAGGCATCGCCCGGCGCGCCATCCTCGCGCTGCAACATCTGCAGCCCCGACCCCCAGTTCGGCTTGAAGCGGAAATTATAGGTTTCGTCATGGCGGGTTTCATCCGGCAGCCGGTTGGTGTCATGCTTGTGACTGGGAAAACCGGACCAGCCACCGGCGCCGACCGTGAACAGCTCGGAGACAAGCAGGCGCCCCACCCTGTCATGCTGCTTCTGGCCGAGGATATGCTTGATCTTGCGGTGCGTCTTGGTGTCATCGGACCCGTATTGCACAAGGTCGGGCTCGCGCACATCGAAC
>CBFHRT010000257.1:0-2182 GCA_965658285.1 Puniceispirillaceae bacterium (SeqCode)
TGAGCCGGGTTTCCTACGGCATCATGAACCCTGGTGGTCATATCGAAATGACCGCTGCCGTCATCGACGGGCTGCAGAAACTGATTTCCGGCGCCGCCGAACAGGCCGGCATGGTCGCCGAAGATGTTGTCGAGATTGTCCTTGTCGGCAATCCGGTGATGCATCATCTGCTTCTGGGGATCGACCCGGTCGAGCTTGGCGGTGCGCCTTTCGCGCTGGCCGTCGATACGGCGGTCGAGATGCGGGCCAGCGAAATCGGCCTTGCCGTGAACCTTGGTGCGCGGGTCTATGTTCTGCCTTGTATTGCCGGCCATGTCGGCGCCGATGCCGCCGGCGTTGTATTGGCCGAGGCACCCCAGAAGGGCGAGGTCAACACGCTGGTTGTCGATGTCGGCACGAATGCCGAGATCGTTGTCGGGAACAGCCAGCGGATGCTGGCGGCCTCGTCGCCGACCGGCCCGGCCTTCGAGGGGGCGCAGATTTCCTCGGGCCAGCGTGCCGCGCCGGGGGCCATCGAACGGATCAGGATCAATCCGGAAACGCTGGAGCCACGCTTCCGCGTCATCGGCGTTGACCAGTGGTCGGATGAGGACGGGTTCGATGAGGCCGTCAAGGCAACCGGCATCACCGGCATCTGCGGGTCCGGCATCATCGAGGTGCTGGCCGAGATGTATCTGGCCGAAATCCTGACGGCGGACGGCGTGATCAACGGGGCCAAAGCCACCAGCACGCCGCGGATCGAGGCTGACGGACGCACCTTTGCCTATCGTGTTTCGGACAATGTCGTGGTGACGCAGAATGATGTCCGTGCGATCCAGCTTGCCAAGGCGGCGCTGCATGCCGGATTCCGGCTGTTGATGGACAAGATGGGGCTGAAATCGGTTGACCGGGTGGTGCTTGCCGGCGCCTTCGGCACGCATATCGACCCGAAATTCGCGATGGTGCTGGGGATGATCCCGGATTGTGCGCTGGAGAATGTGCGGGCGGCTGGCAATTCGGCGGGAACCGGCGCGCGCATGGCGCTGCTGAACAAGGGCGCGCGACGCGAGATCGAGGCCGTGGTCCGCGACATCGAGAAGATCGAGACCGCGGTCGAGGCATCCTTCCAGGACCAGTTCGTCAAGGCGATGGCGATCCCGCACCAGTCCGAGCCGTATGAGAAGCTGTCGAAGGCTGTTGATCTGCCGGTGCGTGAACTCACCCCCGACGAGGCTCCGGCCATCGAAAGCGGCCGCCGCCGTGGGGGCCGCCGCCGGTCACGCTAGGCAGGAATTCACCTAGCTGGCGGTATCGCCGGAATCCTGCCCATTCATCTCAGCAAGCTGCCGTGCGGCGGTGCGGGCGCGGTGCCAGCTGATCACGCCAAGCCAGATCATCCCGCCAAGGCTGAGCGCATAGCAGGGCCAGACAAACGCCGCAAAGCCGCCCATATCGAGAAACGCCGCCATCAGGCCGTGCCCCCTTCCGGCGGCGTGGCTTGCGCCGCGCGGCGAAGCTGCATCGTCACGATCCGCCGCTCGGTCAGGATCGATTTCATCCGCAGGATCACGATCACCGCGAAATAGCAATGCGTGCCGGCAAGCATCAGCAGAAGCGGTGTCAGCATCGCCGGGTCAATCGACACGCCGCCGCTGCGGATCAGGCTCGCCGGCTGGTGAAGCGTGTTCCACCAGTCGACCGAGAATTTGACGATCGGCACATTGATCAGGCCGACAAGCGCCAGCAGTGCCGCCGGCCGGCTGCCGCGCTCCGGCTGGTCGAACCCGTTCGCCAGCGCGATCACACCCAGATAGAAGAAGAACAGGATCAGCATCGAGGTCAGGCGCGCATCCCACACCCACCAGGCGCCCCACATCGGCTTGCCCCAGAAGGCGCCAGTAACAAGTGTCAGGAAGGCGAACATCGCGCCGACCGGGGCCATCGCCCGCAGCGCGACATCGGCAAGCGGATGCCGCCAGACGATATAGAACAGCCCGCACAGCCCGACCGCCACATAGCCAAGGCTGGCAAGCCACGCCGCCGGCACATGAACATACATGATCCGCACCGTCTCGCCCTGCTGATAGTCGGGCGGCGAGGCCAGCAGGCCGTAATAGAGGCCTGCCAACAGCAATCCCGTCGCCAGCGGCGTCAGCGGCCGCAACAACCAGTCGGCAAGCCGCATGAAACGCGTCGGGTTGGC
>CBFHRT010000258.1:0-2181 GCA_965658285.1 Puniceispirillaceae bacterium (SeqCode)
AAAGCGTTATGAGCAGTGTTGATGAACATCTGATTTCCGAACTCCTCGATGCCGCGCGGTCCGCCGGCGCCGATGGAGCAGACGCCGGCGTCGCCCGCAGCGAGGGCACCTCCGTGTCGGTGCGGCTTGGCAAGGTTGAATCAAGCGAACGATCCGAGGAGGTGGAGGCCGCCCTGCGGGTCTTTGTTGGCCAGCGCAACGCGTCGGTCTCGACAAGCCAGCTCGACAGCGAGAGCATCCGCACGCTAGCCGAACGGGCCGTGGCGATGGCCAAGGTCGCGCCGGAGGATCCCTATGTCAGGCTGGCCAGCGCCGATGAAATCGCCACCGAAATCCCGCAGGTCGAGATCTATGATTCGAATGTGCCGTCGGTCGAACATCTGACCGAAAGCGCGACAGCCGCCGAGGCGGCCGCCCTGGCGGTCGAGGGAATCACCAATTCCGATGGCGGGTCGGCAAGTCATGGCGTCACCCATGTGATGATCGCCACCACCAACGGGTTTGCCGCCGATTACCGCCGGTCATCGCAAGGCGTCTCTGCCGTCGTCATCGCCGAGAAAGATGGCACGATGGAGCGCGACTATGACTACACCGCGGCGGTCTTCGGCGAGGATCTGGACGCGCCAGAAGAGGTCGGCGCCAGCGCCGCCGAACGCACCCTTGCCCGCCTTGGGCCGCGCAAGCCGCCAACCGGGCAGTTCCCTGTGGTCTATCACCAGCGTGTTGCCGGATCGCTTGTCGGCACGCTTGCCGGCGCCATCAACGGCGCGTCAATCGCCCGTGGCACCAGTTTCCTGAAGGACAGCATGGGCGAACAGGTCACCAGCGCCGGCCTGACCTTCATCGATGACCCGCTGCGCCCTCGCGGCATGGCGACAAGGCTGTTCGATGGCGAAGGGCTGCCGGTGAGCCGCCGCGCGATGGTCGAGGACGGGGTGCTGAAAGGCTGGTTCCTCGATATCGCCTCGGCCACCAAGCTTGGTCTGACGCCAACCGGCCAGGCGGCCCGCGGCATGGGAAGCGCCCCGGCACCGGGCAGCAGCAATTTCTATCTCGAGAATGGCGATATGAGCTTTGATGAGCTGATCGCCGATATCGAGGAGGGGTTCCTCGTCACCGAGATGATGGGAAGTTCTGTCGACATGATCACCGGCGATTACAGTCGCGGCGCCGGCGGATTCTGGATCAGCAACGGCAAGGTCACCTACCCTGTTGCCGAGGCTACGATTGCCAGCAATCTGAGGGACATGTTCATGGCGATCACCCGCGCCGATGATATCGACATGCGGCGCAGCACGGCCTCGCCATCCCTGCGCGTCGAAGGCATGATGGTGGCCGGATCATGAGTTTTGCCGCCCCGCCTGGCGCGCGGCGCGGCATGCGTGACTGGATCGAGCTGATTTTCAAGGACCACGGGTTCCTGCGGATCTGGTGGCACAACCATCACCTTGTCGCCCCCGGCATGTGGCGCTCCAACCAGCCGGGACCATCGCGAATCCACGCCGCCGCCGCCGCCGGGATCCGCACCGTGATCAATCTACGCGGGCCGCGCAATGATGGTGGCTGGCAGCTTGAGGCCGAGGCCTGCAGGGCTGCCGGCATCACGCTTCTTGATTTCACCGCCAGATCCCGCGCCGCGCCGGACAAGGCGATGCTTCACGCCGCGCGGCGGCTGTTTGCCGAGGCCGAGCGTCCAGCGCTGATGCATTGCAAGTCGGGGGCCGACCGCGCCGGGCTGATGTCGGCGCTCTACCTGCTGATTGTCGAGGACCGCCCAGTTCGTGAGGCGGCGGCGCAGCTTGCCTGGAAATACGGCCATGTCAGACAGGCCAAGACCGGGCTTCTGGACGCCTTCTTCGCAGCCTATGCCCCCTATGAGGATCAGGGCATGGATTTCTTCGACTGGGTCGACAATGTCTATGATCCAGAAGAGGTCACCCGCCAGTTCCAGGCAAAGGGATGGGCGGTGCGCCTGACCGACAGCATCCTGCGGCGGGAATAGAGCCCCAGAAATAGGGCGCGGGAATAGGGCGCGGGAATAACGCACCGGGGTGGCGTGGGCAGACCGACCGCCTAGCCACCAAGCGACTGCAACCGGCACAGCCGCGCATAAAGACCGTCAGCCACCAGCAATTCATCATGCGTGCCGCGCTCGACGATGGTGCCATCCTCCATCACCAG
>CBFHRT010000259.1:0-2136 GCA_965658285.1 Puniceispirillaceae bacterium (SeqCode)
CGTTTCTCGGCGAAGCGGGACTCGATCTCCATCACCTCCAGCGACAGGGCGAAGGGGCGCTCGCCAACACGCGGCTTCAGCCATGCCTCGGCCGCCGCATAGATTGTTTCGGTCACCGTCACCCTGACATTCTCATCACGCCCCATGCCCATGCGCAGTGTCATGTCGATGAAGCCGATCTCATCCGCGCCGCTGGCAACCGTGCTGACATCGACCCGTGTGCCCCGAACGCGGATGCCGCCAAGCGGGAACACGCCGGACTCAACCATCGCGTCGCGCAGATGATCGCAAAACATTTGCATATCCAGATCGGCTTCCAGACTGGCCGAATATTCGAAACTCAGATGCGCCATGGACGGGTTCCTGTGTCGCGGGGGCTATTGACTCACTGGGTCATTTGCCCGATCATTTACTTAACATGTGAATTAAATCACAGTTGAGAGCAAAGTCAATCTTGCGGAGCTTCCATGACCCCTGCCAGCAACCTTAAGGCTGAAAATCTTGAAAAGGCGGAAAGGTTCCTGTCTGCCTTTCGTGCCCAGCCGATCCTCAATCATATTGGTGGGCGGGATTGTCCGGCGCGGTCCGGCAAGACGTTTGAGAGCATCTCGCCCATCGATATGGCCCGGGTTGCGACGGTGGCGCGGGGGGATGCTGCGGATATTGATGATGCCGCCAGGGCGGCCACCGATGCCTTTCCCGCCTGGCGCGATATGGACGGCGCGGAACGCCGTACTATCCTGCATCGGATTGCCGACGGCATTGTAGCGCGGGCCGAGGAAATCGCGCTTCTGGAATGTATCGATAGCGGTCAGGCGTTGCGCTTCATGTCGAAGGCGGCGTTGCGCGGGGCCGACAATTTCCGCTTTTTTGCTGACAAGGCACCCTATGCCCGCGACGGGCAGAGCCTTCATGCCGCCAACCAGTTGAATGTCACCTCGCGGCGACCAATCGGGCCGGTCGGGGTGATCACGCCCTGGAACACGCCCTTCATGCTGTCGACATGGAAGATCGCGCCGGCGCTGGCGGCGGGATGCACCGTCGTTCACAAGCCTGCCGAGTTGTCACCCGTGACGGCGCGGATCCTGATGGACATCGCGGCCGAGGCTGGTTTGCCGCCCGGGGTCTGGAACCTTGTCAACGGCATTGGCGAGGAAGCCGGGCG
Organism: Puniceispirillaceae bacterium (SeqCode); assembly: GCA_965658285.1. Taxonomy (GTDB): domain Bacteria; phylum Pseudomonadota; class Alphaproteobacteria; order Puniceispirillales; family Puniceispirillaceae; genus UBA8309. Next base: position 1,166 of record CBFHRT010000259.1, read on the forward strand.
TGCGCTGACGCAGCATCCGGCGATCAAGGCCATCGCCTTTGTCGGTGAGAGCGCCACCGGCAAGATGATCATGCGGCAGGGCGCGGACACGCTGAAACGCGTGCATTTCGAACTTGGCGGCAAGAACCCTGTGGTGGTCTTTGCCGACGCCGACCTGGAACGCGCCGCCGATGCCGCGGCCTTTATGATCTGGTCGCTGAATGGTGAGCGCTGCACGTCATCAAGTCGCGTTCTGGTTGAGGCCTCTGTGCATGATGATTTCGTGGCTGTCCTTGCCGACAAGGCGCGCCGGATGAAAATTGGCCATCCGCTGGACCCGGAGACGGTTGTCGGCCCGTTGATCCATCCTGACCATGAAGCCAAGGTGCTGTCCTATTTTGATGTGGCGCGCGCTGAGGGGGTGACCATCGCCGCTGGCGGCGAGAAGGTCATGGAGGGTGAGTTTGCCGCCGGTTGCTATGTCGCGCCGACCCTGTTCACCGGTGCCAGCCAGGCGATGCGGGTGGCGCGCGAGGAGATTTTCGGCCCTGTCCTGACGGCGATCCCGTTTGACAACGAGGACGAGGCGCTTGGCCTTGCCAATGATGTGGCCTACGGTCTTGCCGGATATTTGTGGACGAATGACGTGACGCGCGCGCTGCGCTTCAGCGACGGGATGGATGCCGGGATGATCTGGGTGAATTCGGAAAATGTGCGGCATCTGCCAACGCCCTTTGGCGGCACCAAGGACTCGGGAATCGGGCGTGATGGTGGCGACTGGTCCTTTGATTTCTACATGGAAACCCGCAATATTGCCTTTGCGACAGCGCCGCGCAACGTCCCGAAACTCGGCCTCTAGGAGCGCGCCATGCCCGTCCCCGCGCCAAATCTCTACCCGGACTTCAACATCGTTCGCGTCTCGCATGCCGAACTGATTGTCACCGACCTTGCCGCCAGCCGCGCCTTTTATGCCGATACGCTTGGCCTGCAGG
>CBFHRT010000260.1:0-2121 GCA_965658285.1 Puniceispirillaceae bacterium (SeqCode)
TGGCGGGCGCGGCGGCGATGCTGATCGTTGCCGTATCGACTCTTCTCGTGCTGGCGGCCACCTATCGCGGCGGCGTGGCGATGCGGCGCCTGACGATGGCGGCATCAAGCGGTTATGCGATCCCCGGCACGATGCTGGCCATCGGCGTGCTGGTCTTCGCCGGCGTCGTTGACCGCGCCTGGGGCGGGTTGGTGGGGGACCCGCGCGCGACCCTGCTGCTTGGCGGCGGCGGTATTCTTCTCACCGCCTATCTTGTGCGCTTCCAGGCTGTCGGCTATGGCGCCCTGATGTCGGGGATCAGACGGCTTCCCGACAATATGATGAATGCCAGCCGCTGTCTCGGGCACGGGTTTGGCAACAGTCTGAAGCGTGTCATCCTGCCGTTGCTTCGTGGCTCTATGCTGGCGGGCGGCCTGTTGTGCTTTGTCGATATCATGAAGGAACTGCCGATCACGCTGTTGCTGCGCCCCTTCGATTTTGAAACGCTGGCAACCTACACCTACCAGTTTGCCAAGGACGAAATGCTCGAGACGGCGGCGTTGCCGGCGCTGATGATCGTTGTTGCCGGTCTTGTGCCGGTGATCCTGATGAACAACATGCTGCGGCGCGCGGGCTAGACTTCGCCGCTGTCGCCATGGTTTATTGTCATGCCTTATTGGCGTGGTCTATACGCTGCCGGCTCTACCGGACCCAGCTTTCTGAACGAGGTATTCTCATGGCCGTCATCGCCTGTGTTGACGATCTGCGAAAGCAGATGGAACGGCGCGTCCCGCGGATGTTCTATGATTATTGCGAGAGCGGGTCCTGGACGGAATCGACCTTCAATGCGAACGAGGCCGACCTTCAGGAGATCAAGTTCCGCCAGCGTGTCGCGATCGATGTATCGGAACGAAGCACCGCGATGACGATGCTCGGGCAGAAGGTGCCGATGCCGGTGGCGCTGGCGCCAACCGGGCTTACCGGCATGCAGCATGCCGATGGCGAGATCCTTGCCGCGCAGGCTGCCGAAGCCTTTGGCGTTCCCTTCACCCTGTCGACAATGTCGATCTGCTCGATCGAGGATGTTGCCGAAAACACCACGAAACCCTTCTGGTTCCAGCTCTATGTGATGCGTGACCGGAAGTTCATTCGCAACCTCGTCGAGCGTGCAAAGGCCGCCAATTGCTCGGCGCTGATGATCACGCTGGATCTGCAGATCATGGGACAGCGCCACAAGGATGTTCGCAACGGGCTGTCGGCGCCGCCGAAACCGACCCTGAAGAACATGATCAATCTTGCCACCAAGCCGTCATGGTGCCTTGGCATGCTGGGAACGCGCCGCCGCGAATTCCGCAACATTGTCGGGCATGTCGAGGGTGTCGAGGACATGTCGTCTCTCGCCAACTGGACGGCAAGCCAGTTCGACCCCAGCCTGTCCTGGGATGATGTGCGCGAAATCCGCAAACAATGGGGCGGCAAGATCATTATCAAGGGCATTCTGGATGTCGAGGATGCGCGCCAGGCGGTCAATGCCGGCGCCGATGCGGTGGTTGTCTCGAATCATGGCGGGCGCCAGCTTGACGGCGCGCCATCCTCGATCGCCGCGCTGCCGGCCATTGTCGATGCCATTGGTGACAAGTGCGAGGTCTGGATGGATGGCGGCATCCGCACCGGCCAGGACGTGCTGCGCGCCGTGGCGCTTGGCGCGAAAGGCACGCTGATCGGCCGCGCCTTTCTCTACGGGCTCGGCGCCGGTGGCCGGGCGGGCGTCACGAAGGTGCTGGAGATCCTGCATAAGGAACTCGACCTGACGATGGCGCTGTGCGGGCGCTCGACCCTGTCAGAAGTCGATGAAACGATCCTGATCAGATAGCGCCGATCTTGGACGTCTCAGGCGATTCCGACAATCTGGCGATAGAAATCCGGATCCGTCGCGCCCTCGGTGCCGACAAGCAGGATCACCGAGCCAGGCGTCATCTGCAGCCGTTCCCACGCCGCTCCGTCCGCATGCATCGTCAACAGCGCGGCCAGTCCGGAGGTTGAGCATTCGCCGGCCTCGATCGAGGGGGTGCGCCCGTGGAACCAGCGCATCAGCGGCGCCACAGCCTCATCGCCGATGGTCACGCAATGGCTGACCGTTGG
>CBFHRT010000261.1:0-2071 GCA_965658285.1 Puniceispirillaceae bacterium (SeqCode)
CGACGACATCATGCTTGGCATGATTGCAGAACGGATGGAAAAGCCGGATTGTGCCAATGGCGTGATCCTCGACGGGTTTCCGCGCACGGTTGCCCAGGCCGACGGCCTTGGCGCGATGTTTGCCGCGCGGGGACTGACACTCGATCATGTGGTCGAGATCAAGGTTGATGAGGACGCGCTGTTTGCGCGGATTGAGACACGCGCTGCCGAGACCGGTGGGTCGCGTGCGGATGACAATGCCGAGACGCTGCGCAAGCGTCTGGCTGTCTATCATGAGAATACCGCACCGCTTCTTCCCTACTATTCGGAAAAGGGGTTGATGCGGACGGTTGACGGAATGGCATCGATCGATGAAGTCGGTCAGGCCATTGACGCCATATTGGGATGAATAAGACGCGTTGAGGTTGACTGTAGTTGAGGTTGACTGTTCAGGGCAAAAGCCTATAATTCGCCGCCTTCGAGACATTCACAGGTGGTGCGGCTCCGCTCAATGGGCGGAGCTCTGAAACGGTCGTAATATGACAGGCGTGCCGACGGGCAGCGCCGTTTTGAAGAGGAGCCAGACAGTGGCACGAATTGCTGGTGTAAATATTCCCACCAAGAAGCGGGTGGAAATCGCACTGACCTATATCCACGGCATCGGCCGGACCAGCGCCAAGGGCATCTGCTCGCGCGCCGGCGTCCCGGATGAGCGGCGTGTCGCCGACCTGTCCGAGGAAGAGCTGACCAAACTGCGCGACATCATCGATGCCGACCATCTGGTTGAGGGCGATCTTCGCCGGAAGACATCGATGGATATCAAGCGGTATCTTGATCTTGGCTGTCTTCGTGGTCTGCGGCATCGCCGCAACCTGCCGGTTCGCGGCCAGCGTACGCACACCAACGCCCGTACCCGCAAGGGTCCGGCAAAGCCGATTGCCGGCAAGAAGAAATAACCCGGATCTTCGAGGAGACAGCAGATGGCAAAACAACCAAGTCAGGGCCGGGTTCGTCGTCGCGAGCGCAAGAACATCACCAGCGGCGTGGCACATGTGAATTCGACCTTCAACAACACCATGATCACCATCACCGACGTTCAGGGCAACACCATTGCCTGGGCATCCGCCGGTGGGATGGGATTCAAGGGGTCGCGTAAATCAACGCCGTTCGCTGCCCAGATGGCGGCGGAAGATGCCGGCAAAAAGGCCGCTGAGCATGGCATGAAGTCGTTGGACGTGCAGGTTCGTGGGCCGGGATCGGGCCGTGAGTCCGCACTGCGGGCACTTCAGGCTGTCGGGTTCAATGTGACCTCGATCCGTGATGTGACCCCGATTCCGCATAATGGGTGCCGTCCGCGCAAGCGCCGGCGCGTCTGATCGCGTCCTTCGCCGCCCCGCGCCCTGCGCGCTCGCCTTCGAGCACCGCAGAACCCTGTTGAATACCGTTTCGCATAGAGGAACACCAAAATGATTGAAAAGAACTGGCTGGATTTGAAGAAGCCGGATGAGCTGGAAATCAAGCAGTCCGAATATAACCCTAGCCAGGCCGTGATCGAGGTTGGTCCGTTTGAGCGCGGCTTCGGCGTGACCATCGGTAACGCGCTGCGGCGTGTATTGCTGTCTTCGCTTCAGGGTTCAGCCATTTCAGCTGTGCAGATTCAGGGCGTCGTCCACGAATTCTCGTCGATCCCCGGCGTTCGCGAGGATGTGACCGATCTGGTCCTGAACCTGAAAGGCGTTGCCGTTCGGGTCGATGATGAGGGATCAAAGCGTTTGCGTCTGGCGGCCGAAGGGCCGGCAACAGTCACCGCGGGGATGATTTCCGAGACCGCCGGTGTCGAGATCATGAACCCTGACCACGTGCTGTGCCAGCTCGACAAGGGCGCCAGCGTGGCGATGGAACTGACCGTCACCAGTGGCAAGGGCTATGTTCCCGCCGGCAGCATGCGCGCCGAGGACTCGCCGATCGGCCTGATTCCGATCGACGCCATCTACAGCCCGGTCAGTCAGGTGGCCTACAAGGTCGAGAACGCGCGTGTCGGTCAGATCACCGACTATGACAAGCTGCTGCTGACGGTCGAGACCGATGGGTC
>CBFHRT010000262.1:0-2048 GCA_965658285.1 Puniceispirillaceae bacterium (SeqCode)
TGGGCGGTCTTGCCTGCCTTTGAGGCGGGGCCGCTTCCCATCGGGTAGATTTCGACAATCTCGTGGGTGACGGTGTCGCGCGCCATGTTGAACCAGCGCCGGCATCCGGCAGCGTGCCGCCAGCGTTCCAGGAACAGGCCCTTCGGGTTGTCGCGCAGGAACAGGTAATCGGCGAATTCGGCGTCGGTCAGGCTGTTCTCGGCCAGCGGGCGCGCGATATGCGCCTCGCCGCCACAGCTGAACTCGCTCTCGTCGCGCGGGCCACAATGGGGACAGGTGATCAGCAGCATGATAAATCCCTCCGCGTCAGTGCGCCACGCCGGCGGCGCCGTGCTCGTCAATCAGCAGGCCGGTCTGGAACCTGTCGAGCGCATAGGGCGCGGCAATGCTGTTCGGCCGGTCATTGGCGATCAGATCGGCGAAGACATGGCCGGACCCCGGCGTGGCCTTGAAGCCGCCAGTGCCCCAGCCACAGTTGAAATACAGCCCCTCGACATCGGTCTTCGAGATGATCGGCGAGGCGTCGGGGCAGGTGTCGACAATGCCGCCCCAATGCCGCAGCATGCGAAGCCGGGAGAGCACCGGGAACAGCTCGACCGCTGCCGAGATCATATGCTCAGGCACCGGGAAGGAGCCGCGCTGGGCGTAGGAATTGTATTTGTCGACGCCGGCGCCAAGCACCATCTCGCCCTTGTCGGACTGGCTGATATACATATGCACGGCGTTCGACATGATGACGGTGTCGAGGATCGGCTTGATCGGCTCTGAGACAAGCGCCTGCAGCGGCCGGCTGGCCAGGGGCAGGCGAATGTCAGCCATTGCTGCCATGACGCTGGAATGGCCGGCGACAACGCATCCCACCTTGCGGGTCTTGATGAAACCGCGGCTGGTTTCAAGGCCGACGATGCGGCGGCCATTGCGGCGCAGGCCGGTGACCTCGCAATTCTGGATGATGTCGACGCCGAGATCGTCGGCCGCCCGTGCATAGCCCCAGGCAACCGCGTCATGTCGCGCCGTGCCGCCGCGCTTTTGCAGGAATCCGCCCATGACCGGGTAGCGGATGGTCTGGTCGGTATTGATGATCGGCACGAATGTCTTGATTTCGTCCGGGCCCAGAATTTCGGAATCGATGCCGTTCATCCGGATGGCGTGGACCCGCCGCGACATCTCGCGAAGCTCATGTTCGGAATGCGCGATGGTCAGGACGCCGCGCTGGCTGAACATCACATTGAAGTTCAGATCCTGCGACATGCCTTCCCACAGTTTCAGCGCATGTTCATAGATTGCCGCCGATTCATCCCACAGATAGTTCGAGCGGATGATCGTCGTGTTGCGGCCGGTATTGCCGCCGCCAAGCCAGCCCTTTTCGACCACGGCGACGCGGTTGATGCCATGCACGGCGGCAAGGTAATAGGCGGTCGCCAGCCCGTGCCCGCCACCGCCGATGATGACGACATCATATTCGTCCTGCGGCTGGGCGTCGCGCCAGGCGCGCTGCCATCCCTGATGGTACTGCATCGCCTGCCGCGCGAGCGCGAAGGCCGAGTATTTCGGCTTGCCGCCCGGCAATCCGCTCAGGCCCCGATCCGGTCCCGCATGGTTCGACCCATCATGATTAGGCTTGTCTGACGCCATGATCTCTCACCCGGTCTTGGCAGGCCCGATCAGGCCCGCAGGTCTGTTTTACAACACGGTAACGGTCCGCGCGAACACCGGGTCCGGTGGCACCTGTCATCGCATCGCCAATCTGCGCTGTGGCCGTCACGGCACCTGTCCCCCTGCCGACCACCGATTTGTCCGGCCCGACACGGGTCTGCATAGGCAGGCCGTCGGCGCGGATCATCATTTTGCATATCAGAAACAGCGCCGCCTGAAAACGCCGTCACCTCCCGCAAATCGACGCATCCGGACCCCATCCGGGCGGCATCCGGTGCGTCGCCATCGCCAGGATGCACGCTTGACCTCGGGCGGCATTGGGATGAACATTGAGGGCCGCGAGACAGCCGCCCCGCCACCAGAAATATCGAGGCCCCATGACCGTCATGAAT
>CBFHRT010000263.1:0-2040 GCA_965658285.1 Puniceispirillaceae bacterium (SeqCode)
ACAGGTGGGTGTCAAAAGCGTCGCCGCGGGATCGAATGAGGCAGTCACGAAAGGTCATCCAGGCCTTGGCGGCGGTGCTGAACAACTTGAATGACAGTGTTTCATCGAGGCTTTTCTCGATCCAGAAATCAAGAATCAACTGGTTGTCTATATCCTCCGCGGCGAATGTCGAGGCGCCGATTTCAGTCTCCAGATATTCGGCAAGGATGCGTGCCAGATTGCGTTCAGCCGCCTGCGGAAGATGCTCTCCCAGAAAGTGGTACAGACGGTTCGACAGATCCTTTGTGATGACCTTGCGCCGGGCGCTGCCACTGCCACTGCCACTGTCACTGTCACTGGCAAGGGCGGCGAAGGCCTCGCTGACACAGGCAAAGCCAAGCGCCTCCACCATGAATTCAAGGCAGGCAATGGCAAGCGGGACCTGCCGGCTGCTGAGCTTGAAAGTGGCGCCCTTCGATCCCGGATCGACAAATTCCAGCAGATCATCAGCGACAATCAATGTTGGCGGCGGTGGCGTGGCGCCATCCATGAAAAGATGACGCGCCTGGCGGGCCGTTACCGGCTGGCTGGTCACCAGCAATTGATCAAGCCGCAAGTCCATCATGGCGGCGGCTGACATCACATGCACCGCGCGGAACAGCAATGGCCCGTAACTCCGGCTGGCAATCGTGGTGATGAGTTGGCTGACGATGTCAGCCTGATAGGCAGGCTCACCATTCAAGGCCGTGGCCTCGCCAACGGCCCGGAGGCAGTTCAGAAAATATTCTGATGGCGGCGTTACGGTGAACTCCGACCAGCCACCGATCACTTCGGTCGGATCTACCATTCTTGGATATTTCCCGCGCCGTGGATATCTCCCAAGCTTTGGATATCTCCCAAGACGGGGATATCCCCCAAGACGTGGATATCCCCGGCAAGAATCCGCCCGGCGCCGGCAGTTGTCCTGCCGCAGGGGATGCCAATAAACCGGTGCTTCAGAAACCGCGGCACTACCCTCTCCATTCGCCCATAAACCCTGATAATCCGGTGCTGCCAGCATGGAACCTACCCCGATCACTGGTTTGCTTTCAACCAGTGTCGAAAGGCCCGGCGATTGTCCCGGAGGTTCATGACAAGCTTTTCGGCGGGTCCGTGTCCGCCGGTCATCGAGGGGTAGGCAGGTGGATTGGCGGCAAGTGTGGCCTGTGCCGCGGCGACCCAGAAATCAGCCTCCTTCAGATGCTGCTGCCAGGCGGTCGTGTGGGCGGTCGTGTGGGCGGTCTTGTCGGTGGGCGTAGCCGGCGCGGCATGTCCGCCTGCGGCGTATCGCTTTGGTGTCGGCAGGGATTGCCCTGCCACTTGCAGAGGTCCGGCGTCTGGCTGTCCACCCGGAATGTCGGCCCAGCCGGCCTCATAGGCCTGTGCCGCCGCCAGCACCTTGATGACATAGCCCCTTGTGGCGGGAATGATCTTCGGCGTTGGGCCGGCGGTCACCCGTGAACCCCCATTATAATGTGACAGCGCAAGATCAATGCGCCCGTCATATCGCGTTATGAGCTGGTCGAGAAAGGTAACACCTGCCCTGATATTGATCGCCGGGTCGAACAATTCTGTCCGGCTCAATCTGAAAACGTCACGACCGGTTTTCGGCATGATCTGCATGACACCGATAGCGCCGGCCGAGCTCACAACATGCGGTCTGAAGCCGGATTCAATCTTGGCAACGGCAAGTGCTACGCTCGGGGTGACATTGTCTGTCTTGCCGGCTTCCTGAACGATCATTTGCATCAGCCATGCCTTTGTCGGCTGGATCTGCCCGTGCGATGCGGTTCCTGCCGGATCGCCTGATTTGGCATGGGCGGACAGGGGCAGGCCAAAGGCGCCACCGGCCGAAAGTGTCAGGATCAACAGGCCTCTTATGATACTTGTCGTCATGGTGCTGCCTTTCCTTGCGATGCGGCAAGCCGCGCCTGCCATTCCGGCGTCAGTTCGGCGATTTCAAGGGTGAGTTCTGGGTACTGGCGCTGGAAACCGGTGATGCTCGAAATCGGCATTCTGTCC
>CBFHRT010000264.1:0-2036 GCA_965658285.1 Puniceispirillaceae bacterium (SeqCode)
CCGAAGCCGCCTGCTCTGGCACGGCCTGAAATTGCGGTACCCTCACCCGAACCGAAGGACACAGCCCCGGCCACCCTTGCACAGGATGATTCCGCGACGGACAATTCGGCACCGGAACAAGCCATGCCGCCGCAGGAAATTGCAACAGAGTCGGCCAGTGAGGGCGACAGCCCTATCGTCGCGCTGGCGCGGGGCCTTGATAATATGGCGCTCTGCAGAATGGCAACTGACGGGACCGGAGACTGGCGCCGGAGCAGGGGATTTTCCGCCTTTGTCAGCGAAGCTGAAAATCGTGGCCTGACATGCGGCCCGGATAACAGCGGCCCGGATAACAGCGGCCCGGCCAAGGCCGTGGCGACCAGCAACGGCAGCACCCCGGCGCCGGACCTTGTTGAGGATCCCGGCGACCCGAAGCAGGACCCGGAAACGCAGATTGTGGCAACGCCGCTACCAGCCAAACCCGTAGCCAAACCCGTGGCCAAACCCGTGGCCAAACCTATGGTCACGACCGTGGCCAAGAACACCATACCTGACATTACCATCCTCAGCTCCACCTCGGCTGGGCCGCAGGGGACGATCACCGGACGCGTTACCGACGGTGTCGGCATCGCCGAGTTAAGGGTCGAGGGGCGGTTGGTGCAGGTCGCCGGAAATGGCAATTTCACCGCGCAAACATATGTTCCGCAAGGCGGCATTACCGTTCGCATCGAGGCGGTAAACATGCGGGGGGCAGCCACCGGTATAGATGTGCGCCTGGACCGGCGCGCCGCGGCGAACACCACACCCCTCGCCTTTGACAGGCTGAACCCGCTTGGCCGGGCGGCCATCGGTAATGAGGATGCGCTGGCGCTGATCATCGGGGTTGAAACCTACACCGAAACACCGGTGAAAGCCGCCTACGCCAACAGCGATGCCAGAGTGTTTGCCGATTATGCAGCCCAGAAACTCGGCATTCCGACAGATCGAATCAAGACGCTGGTCGACGATGTGGCCGATGAAAAAGGTATCCTGTTGACCGTTCAGGATTGGCTATATCGCGCGAACCGTCCCGGCAAATCAGACATTTATGTCTTCTTCGCCGGCCATGGTCTGGCAAGCGAGGATGGCAATGACATGTATCTGCTGCCCTATGACGGCTCACCGCGCCTGCTTGATCGGACAGCGCTTCTGCGCAAGGAACTGTTCGCCGATATCGCCGACGCCAACCCGCGCTCGGTGACGGTCTTTCTCGACACCTGTTACTCCGGCACAACACGCGGCACTGAAACGCTGATTGCCTCGCGCCCGATAGCCATCAGGGCCAGAGAGCAGGCAGTTCCAGAGGGGTTCACGGTGATGACCGCGGCCGGCGGTGACCAGACCGCCAAGCCGCTGGAAGAAGTCAGGCACGGGATGTTCAGCTACTTCCTGATGAAGGGGATGGAGGGAGATGCCGACGCCAATCAGGACAAACTGATCACCGCCGGAGAACTGCATGCCTATGTGCAGCAGAATGTCGCCCAGCAATCCAGCGGCTCACAAACACCGGAACTGCAGGGTGACGCCAACCGCGTACTGGTCAGGTTCCAGTAGGTCAAATAGTCCTCAATAGATGACGCACCCATTGTCGACCTTCTTCCACCCGTCCGGGCATGACCGCTTGAACCTTTCGATGCTGTATTCAAGCGACTTTGTCATCAGATCCGCCGCCGGCCCGATTTCCATCTGCAACAGCACGAAGTGATGAAGGCGGCCCTTTATGGTCAGTGTTTCTTCCGAGATCCGCCGGTAACCGCGGATTGGCACCTCGTTGGCTGAACTGACAACGCTGTTATTGGCAAATTCAACCGCGCCGTTGACAACATCGGCAAGCTGTCTCTTGGCATCGAGCAGAGCCCTGCTCTTGGCCATTGAAAGGGTGGGCGAGTTTGCCGTACCGCAGGCTGAAACCCGGAAAATCGTATTTTCAGGCGGTGCCGCGCACCAGTCCGGGATCCTGCCGGCCGCGATGGCCTTGGGAGGCGCTGTTTTGATGGGCCCTGTCTTGATGGGCCCTG
>CBFHRT010000265.1:0-2025 GCA_965658285.1 Puniceispirillaceae bacterium (SeqCode)
CAGTGTCAGCAGCGCTGCGATACCGCCAGTATCGCGCGAACCACGATTGGTTTTTTTCACAACCTGTTGATACAAATTTGAAATAATTCACAGGCACGGTTACGTTCAATCTGTGCAACCGATGTCCCCTGTTGCCGCTGATGCGGATCATCTGGCGGACTGGTCGACAGCATGACGAAACAGAATAGGAATATGCATCAGTAAGTTAATCATCAAAGCTAGATCTTCACAGGAGGTTATCATGTTTATATCCCGACGTATTGCCAGGCCCCATCCGGGTAAGATGGAAGTGGTAATGGAACGCACCCACCGGCTTGCCGGCATTCTGTCCCGTCACGGCGCCAATACACGTATTTCGCGTGTTGTCGCAGGCGAGGGCGCAGGTGATATTCATGTATATGCCCAGTATGAGACGATGGCTGCCGGCACTGGCGCCAATGTCGCGATGATGAATGATCCGGCTTTCAAGCAACTGATGAACGACCGCCAGAACAACCCGTCGGCCGATATTATCGGTCCTGAAGTGTTCCGGTCCATCTGGGGGGCGATGACCCCGACGGATACCGTGCGGATGCAGCGAACCTATGCCCTGCAGCGGTCGAACCTGAAGGCGGCCATCGGCATGCTTGAAGAACTCGGGAGTCTGATAAAGGACGAGCCTGTTTCGATCATGGCCGGCATACCTGTCGTCGCCTCGCGGATGGACACGATGACCGTTGTCTACAGCTTTGCCGATATGCATGCGTTCGGAGAAGGCGTTGATCGTATCGGCATGTCGCCGGAGTTTCAGGACATTGTGACCCGGGCAGACGAGATCGGCACATTGTTTGAATCGCGCGTTCTGCAGGCGGTCGGGTAAGCGTCTTTGCGCTGTCGCGTCCGTCTCTCGGGGGTCCGTTTATCGGGTCCTTTTATCTGGCCCATTTATCTGGCCCGTTTATCTGGCCCGGCTTCATCGGGGCGTTCGCCCGCATAGGATGTTGATTTCATCATCGGGGCATGGCTGTATCTTTGTCGCTGACAAATTTCCAGGGTGCCCCGATGACTTCACAACAGATAACCCCGCAGCAAGGACCGAATTTTCTGTTCATCATGACAGACCAGCATCGCTGGGATTGGCTTGGCTGTGCCGGACATCCGGTGGTGAAAACACCGCATATTGACGCGCTTGCCGCCACCGGCACGCGTTTCGCAAATTTTCAGGTCACCTCGCCTGTCTGCATGCCGAACCGTGCCTCATTTATGACCGGGCGCTATCCGTCGACGCATGGTCTTCGCTATAATGGCTGCGTTCTGCCGACTGACAGCAATTGTTTCACCGATGTGCTTGCCGCGGCCGGCTATCGCACCGCCTCGATCGGCAAAAGCCACCTGCAGCCCTTCACCGAAAAGCCGCCCCTGCGCGAGGATGACGGAAAGGCCCGTCTGATCGAAGAGGCGCGCCGTGGCGATGATGCCATCCACAGCCATGAACAGCCTTCATCCTATGCCGGTGACAGCCCTTACGCGTTTGAAGGGGTCTATTACGGTTTCCAGCATGTCGACATGGTCACCGGCCATGGCGATCAGTGCAACGGCCATTATCAGCAATGGTTCCGCGCCAATTGCCCGGACTGGCGCGCGATGCATGACCCGGCCAATGAATTGCCGCATAATTACAGCTGTCCTCAGGTCTACCGCACACCGATCCCCGAGGAATATTACCCGACACGCTATATCGGCGGGCAGGCGGCAGATTGGCTGACGTCACAGGCTGGTTCGGAGTCGCCCTTCTTTGCCTATGTGTCCTTTCCCGATCCGCACCATCCGTTCAATCCGCCAGGTAAATATTGGGACATGTACCATCCCGACCAGTTCGAGGTTGGCCTGCCATTCGAATCCCACCACAACCCCACACCGCCGATGAACTGGATGACCGAACAATGGAAGGCCGGTGCCGAAGCGCTGAGCCCGACCACCGCATTGCGGGTGGATGAACAGCATCTGCGCGAGGCAATGGCGCTGACGGCCGGCATGATCACGATG
>CBFHRT010000266.1:0-1994 GCA_965658285.1 Puniceispirillaceae bacterium (SeqCode)
GTAATGCTGGTCACCGGCGCGGTCGAAGGCCGGCGCACGTGTCGCGACAATATCGGCAAGTTCGGGCGGGGTCAGCCGCCGCTCCGCCGATACCGTGGCCAGCGACGCCGCCATGTTCAGCAGATAGCGGCCATCCCCGTCCGCCATCGCCAGCAAAGCGGCCCGCGCCTCGTCATCAAGCGGCAGCGGTGCGCCCCGATGTGCCTCGACGCGCTGTAGCAATGATTCCAGCGCATCTGTGGACAGCCGTTCAAGGACCATCACCTGCGCGCGTGACAGCAATGCACCATTCAGCGCGAATGACGGGTTTTCGGTCGTCGCGCCAACCAGCGTGACCGTGCCATCCTCGACCCGCGGCAACAGCCCGTCCTGCTGTGCCTTGTTGAAGCGGTGCACCTCATCGACGAACAGCAATGTCCGCTCACCCGTGGCCCGCCGTTCAGCGGCGCGGGCAAACACCTTGCGCAGATCGGCAACCCCGTCAAATACCGCCGATACGGGCTCAAACGCCATGCCGGCCTCGGCGGCCAGCAGGCGAGCAATCGTGGTTTTGCCGGTGCCTGGCGGCCCCCAGAAGATGATCGAGGCCAGCTCGCCCCCATCCAGCATACGGCGCAACCGGCCCTCCGGACCAAGCAGCGCCTGCTGCCCCACCACCTCGTCGAGACTTGTCGGGCGCAAAAGCTCGGCAAGCGGCGCATTGCCGCCGGCGGCCATCACAGGGCTGTCAAATTCCAGCTGGCTCATGGCGCTATCCTGACGCAATTCACCGCCGCTTCGCAAAGGAAATCCGGCTCAGTCAGCCGCTATCGGTCCTGCGGCGGGATGTCTTTCACCGGGGCGGCGAAGGCATGCACCTCCTCGACGCTGTGGCGCATATGCACACGCTCGGTCGCCGCCGGCTGGTGCGCAAGGCTGACCCCGGCGCGGCGGGCCGTGCGCGGCCGGATGGGCCGTGGCTGAAACCCGCCCCCGCAATTCGGACAGACATTGGCGAGAATTGTGTCAACGCATGTCCGGCAGTATGTACATTCATAGGTACAGATCATCGCCGCGGCCGACTCCGGCGGCAGATCGCAATCGCAACATTCACAATTCGGTCGCAGTTCCAACATCTGTCCCTCCTTTTCCGGACGGCCGTAAAAGCAAAAGGGCCGCCAGCGGCAGCCCTTTGTAACATAATATGAAGCGTGGCACCCGGCGCGGCAATCAGGCCACGCTTTCCTCGACCATATCCTCATCAGCGGCCTGGACCGGACCGGAATCCTGGCCACGGGCATCCTCGTCACGATCGACAAGTTCAATCACCGCCATCGGCGCCGAGTCACCGTAGCGGTAGCCGGCCTTCAGGACGCGGGTGTAACCGCCATTGCGCTCCTGGTAACGGGGACCCAGAACCTCGAACAGTTTGCGCGTCATCGCATCATCACGAAGCCGGGCATGGGCCAGCCTGCGGGCGTGAAGATCACCGCGCTTGCCAAGTGTGATCAGCCGCTCCACCACCGGACGAAGTTCCTTCGCCTTCGGCAGCGTGGTCACGATCTGCTCATGCTTGATCAGCGCCTGCGCCATGTTCCGGAACAGCATCTGGCGATGCTGCGAGGTCCGGTTAAGCTTACGTCCTGAATTGCGGTGACGCATATCTCTGTCTCCCTTGTGCCGGCTGGCTTCCGCCGCGCCGACTTGCAAAAATTCCTGTTCGGGTCCTAGAAAGGCTCATCCAGACGACGGGCCAGTTCCTCGACATTCTCCGGCGGCCATGTCGGAATATCCATGCCGAGCTCCAGGTTCATACCCTTCAGCACTTCCTTGATCTCGTTCAGCGACTTGCGTCCGAAATTCGGAGTGCGAAGCATTTCGTACTCGGTCTTCAGCACCAGATCGCCGATATAAACAATGTTGTCATTCTTCAGGCAGTTTGCAGAACGGACCGACAGTTCCAGCTCGTCGACCTTGCGAAGCAGATTGCGGCTGAATGGCAGATCCTCGCCATC
>CBFHRT010000267.1:0-1984 GCA_965658285.1 Puniceispirillaceae bacterium (SeqCode)
GTTCCCCTCGCCGATCACGGCCAGCCAGACCCGCACCTTGTGGGGATAGCTGTTCTCAACCGATAGCCGGATCGGACAGCCGGCAGCGGGCAACATCGGGAATACGGTCCCTATCTGTGATGCAGCGGAAAGGACCTCCTCGCATGCATCTGCTGATGTCTGTGTC
The DNA here is from genome assembly GCA_965658285.1 of Puniceispirillaceae bacterium (SeqCode). Taxonomy (GTDB): domain Bacteria; phylum Pseudomonadota; class Alphaproteobacteria; order Puniceispirillales; family Puniceispirillaceae; genus UBA8309. The sequence continues at coordinate 167 of CBFHRT010000267.1, forward strand.
ATGCCATCATCGGTGTTGATCGAGATATTGAGCGCTTCGCTCAGTGACTGTGACCGCCCGCCAAGATAGAACACCTCGAAGAAATAGAATGCGTTGGTAACAACCCAGTTCTTGCGCGCCAGGTTGGTTCGGATTTCCATCAACAGCGCCCGGTGCTGCCCTGCCTTTTCATAGTGAAGCGCACTCTGTAGTGCCTGAACGGGCAGGTGATAGGCAATCAGGCAAAGCATCAACACGAGGGTTCCACCACCAAGAACAAGACCGCCTCTTCGCGGGGTTTTCGGTTGCGCCCGATCCTGCACTGCCCCGGATGACGCGGCGATTTTGACGCCAACGCGGGCAAGGGCGTCCTTTGCCGAGGTTGCGGCAATGACGGTCCAGCTGTCGGGTATAAGATCGGCAATTTCGTCGAAATTGGATGGATGCAGAAGCACTGTGATCTGTTCGCCGCCATCATGGAGCCCCTGCAGAATGGCAAGCGACTCGGTAAATTTCTGCTGCATGTGGTCGACCGGCCTGATGTCGAGCGAGGGGCTGACTTCACCGCTCGCCCAGATGGTGCGGCCTGCTGTCCGTTGCTCGCGCGTTCCCGAGAACAAGTCGGAGCGGGCGAGGACATGCGCAAACAGAATTCCGAGTTGCCAGCTGTCGCCCTGCGTTACCGGCGCGTCGAGGTCGGTGCGGTATGATCCTTCCCCGAGAAGCTTCTCGATGACGCCTGTCGGCCGTCGAACGAACTGGTCATAGCTGCTGCTGACCGGAAGCGCTTCGAAGCTTCCTTCAATGCAGAGGACCGATCGGATGTCTGGTGCTTCCCCGGTAATGGAGAGGATCTGAACGGCCCCTCGGGTTGTCGGGATAAAAACCTTGAAAGGGTTCACCGGATAAAGAACTCCGTTTCCGGGTCGCGGAATGCCTGCACGATATCGTGCGACTGATCTAGCATGATTTGGGCCGTCCCATCCACGATTTCAGGCAGCCGCACCATGGCAAATTGTCCATTTTGGTCGGCAAACAGCATGGCCTGGCCTGTCGGATCCTGCCCGGCCGCGCCAGACGGCATGCCATCTTTCGTGAAGGAATGAAGTATCACCTGGAGATAGAGGATGCCGTCATTCCGTGAAGACGGAGACATGACCAGGTCGAACATTTCGCCCGGCCGCGTGGTTGCGACCCCGGTGTCAATCGACGCGGCTGCTGCCTGCTGTTCCTGTCGGGCCGTTGCGACCGAGCCGAGAATGTCGCGAAATTGTCGGCGTGCGGTGAAATCGGTTGAGATCCTCGCAAGAAGCGGCTGCGCCTCACCTTCGAACGTGCCTGTCGCCAGCCGGTGCATAACGCGATATGTGATGCCGGCAGCAACCTCGCCCGACGCCTCGTCGGCGGGGCTGGCAAGCGCCGCCTTTACCGTTTCAACCGAAAGCCGGTTTGTGAAGTGAGCCTCGGCGGTTTCGCGATCGACCCGGCGCGGGCCAGATGGAGATGATTGTTTCATGCAACGGTCTCATGGAGCTGGGAAAACTGGGTGGCGAAGATTCTCAGATCGTCATCGATCCGGGATCCCGGGGAAAGTTCGGGCTGGCTCATTGTGGTCAGCATGGCTGCAAGTTTCAGCAACCTGTCACCACCGAAGGCCAGTGCATGCAACCGGTCTGCTGCCGGGTTGTGGCGTTCGATCTGGTCGGGGATCTGCTGATCCGATGCGGCCTCTGTCCCGCCATCCACACTTCTAAGGCCCTGACGCCGGTAGGATTGGGCAATGCGTCTCATCTGCTGGCGCGTGCGGGAAATGGGGTTGTCGGGCGGTAGTTCGTCCAT
>CBFHRT010000268.1:0-1978 GCA_965658285.1 Puniceispirillaceae bacterium (SeqCode)
ATATCGAGGCCTGCGGCATCGCACCGTCGGCGGTTGCCGGCGCGCTTGGCGCACGCGTGGGTCTTTATGAATCGGCAACGGTCCGGGTCGATCCGACCGGCACTGTCAATGTGTTCACCGGCTCGCATAGCCATGGCCAGGGCCACGACACCACCTTTGCACAGATCGTCGCCGACAAGCTTGGCATCGATACCGGCAGCATCGAGATCATTCATGGCGATTCGGACCGGATTCCGTTCGGCATGGGCACCTACGGTTCGCGCTCGCTTGCCGTTGGCGGTGCGGCCATCGTCAAGGCGGTCGACAAGGTGATCGAGAAATCAAAGATCATCGCCGCGCATCTGATGGAGGCAGCCGATGCCGATGTGGTGTTTGCCGATGGCAAGTTCACCATCGCCGGCACCGACAATGAGAAGGGATTTGACGAGATCGCGCTGGCGGCCTATGTGCCGCACAACTATCCGCATGACCGGCTGGAACCGGGGCTTGAGGAGACAGCGTTCTATGACCCGCTGAACTTCACCTATCCGTCGGGAACGCATATCGCCGAGGTCGAGATCGACCCGTCAACCGGCGTCGTCGCGCTTGTCGACTGGGCCTGCTGTGATGATTTCGGCAATCTGATCAACCCGATGATTGTCGAGGGGCAGGTTCATGGCGGTATCGCCCAGGGGGTTGGCCAGGCGCTTCTGGAAAACGCCCATTATGACGAGACGGGCCAGCTGATCACGGCGTCCTACATGGATTACTGCATGCCGCGCGCCGATGACCTGCCGAATTTCAAGGTCGATTACACGGTGACCCCCTGCACGCATAATGATCTCGGGGTCAAGGGATGCGGCGAGGCCGGGGCCATTGCCTCGCCACCGGCGTTGATCAACGCCGTGATCGACGCGCTGGCGCCACTTGGCATCACCGACATGTCGATGCCGGCATCGCCCGAAAAGGTCTGGCGCGCGATCAATGACGCCCGGGCCGAAGCGGCAGAATAAGGAGGACTATCATGCATCACACAACCTATGTGAAAGCCAGCAGCGTCGATGACGCCACCGCGAAAATGGCTGATGGCGGCCAGCTTCTTGCCGGCGGCATGACGCTGATCCCGACGATGAAGCAGCGGCTTGCCAGCCCCGAGATGGTGGTTGACCTTGCCGGTTGCGGACTTTCCGGGATCGAGGACAAGGGCGATTCGGTGCGGATCGGCGCGATGACACGCCATGCCGATGTCGCCGTGTCCGATCTTGTGCAGAGTGCCGTTCCGGCGCTGGCGGCGCTTGCCGGCGGCATCGGTGACCGCCAGGTCCGCAATTGCGGCACCATTGGCGGGTCAGTGGCCAATAACGATCCGTCCGCCTGCTATCCGGCGGCGGTGCTTGGCCTTGGCGGCACCGTCCACACCAGCAAGCGCGACATCGTGGCCGATGACTTCTTCACCGGCATGTTCGAGACGGCGCTTGATGAGGACGAGATGATCACCGCGGTCAGCTTTCCGAAAACCGGCAAGGCGGCCTATGTCAAATTCCCCAACCCGGCGTCACGCTACGCGATGGTCGGGGTGTTTGTCGCCAGCACCGGAGCCGGAACACGCGTTGCCGTGACCGGCGCCGGCAGTGACGGTGTCTTCCGCCATGGCGAGATGGAGTCCGCGCTTGATAACAGCTTTGGCGCCGACTCGCTTGACGGGATCGCCGTCGATGCCGATGAGATGATCAGCGATATCCACGCCTCTGGCGATTATCGCGCGCATCTTGTCCGCGAGATTGCGAAACGCGCGGTGGCTGCCTGCTGAACCTGGCGGAAAGCTGTTGAAATGACGGCAATTGAAATGACGGCAATTGAAATGACGAAGGGGCGGGACATCCCGCCCCTTTTTGCTTGCCACTATCCGCTCTGGTCAATCCGCTCTGGTCATGTTCTGGAAACTGGAGCGGGCGACGGGGTTCGAACCCGTGACCCCGAGCTTGGGAAGCTCGTGCTC
>CBFHRT010000269.1:0-1962 GCA_965658285.1 Puniceispirillaceae bacterium (SeqCode)
TCATCGCCCGCCGCGATCCGGCGGCGATATTCTCCGGCGCTGACCAGCGCCTCAAAGGCCTTGATCCCGGACTCGCGGTCCATTGGAAACGGATAGGGATAGGGGTGCGGCGCCAGCGGGGCCGGGTAGACGGCCATTGTCTGGTCCTCGGCCCGCAGCTTCAACGTGCGGTTCAGGCCGCGCCGGTTCACCGGATGGCTGGCCGGACGATAGGCACCATCCTCGGCAAGTTCCAGATCCCACCACCATTTCTTCAGATCATTCAGCCCGCCCCGGCCGGCCATGTCATCCAGCCTGGCGAGAGCCTTTGCCGCCACCGGCAGGTTCGATGCGGCCCACCGGAAGGGTGTTTCGGCGAACAGACCCTCAAGGTTCCACGGGCAGGTTTTCATGCAGCGGCCACACATGGCCCCGCCCTTGGTGGTGATCCGGTAGGTGGTGCATTTCTGGCTATCCGACTTCCAGGTTTCATAGCCGTTGAACATCACCTTCGGGCCGGCGGTAATGGCCCCTGACGGGCATTCACGGGCGCATTTCTGACAGGATTCGCAGAATTTCTGCAGGCCGAAATCAATCGGCCGGTCATGTTCCAATGGCAGCGTCGTCGTCACGACGCCCGACTTCAGACGCGGCCCCAGAAAGGGATGCAGGATCACCTCGCCGATACGGCTGACCTCGCCAAGCCCGCCAAGAAGCAGCAGCGGCGGTTGCAGAACATCACCATCAAGCACGGTATGCGCCTTGGCGCTGAAACCAAGATTGCGGATCTGGCTGGCAATGACCCCGCCAAGCATCGAAAAGCGCAGATAGGCGCGCATCGACTGCGCCACCGAAATCCAGTCATCGCCGGAGGCGCCCTCCATTGTCTCGAATCCCTGGTCGATCACCATGCTGATGGCCTGATCATGCGGCGGCGTGACCTCGTCGCCCCGCGCGTCATGCGAATACCAGGCCCAGTCCGGGCATCGCGACAGGCCGACAGCATCAACGCCAAGAAAATAGCTTGTGGCCTTGATCTGATCGCTGTACCAGCCAGCGTCCCGGCGCGGCGGCGGGGCGGTGTCCTCAGGCCCGTCCTGCAACAGCACAAACGCACCAAGGGCGCGTCGCTGCGCGTAAGACGGCGCGGCCTTGCGGGCATAGTAGCCGCCTGTCGCGGCCTCCTGATTTGTCTTTCCCATATCGCCGAACTGGGCGCGCGCGAACATGTCGGTACGTTTTGGGACGCGCGGGATATTGGCCTCATCCATATAGGTTGTCGGGCGCTCCACCCGCTTCAGATTTTCCAGCTTCATCGCACTGCCACGATAATCACGACCAGCGAATGGATCGCGGTTGAATGCCGATTTGTTGCTGTGGCGGCCAAGCTGCCAGTTCAGGCCGCTGAGATCACTGCGCGGCTGCGTGTGGCGCGGGGCCAGCACCCTGTCATGCAGAAGATCCATATCGGTTGTCACCACGGCAACGCCGTAGCGCCTGCCGATGAAAGGCACCGTGACCGCGCCATCCTCTCTCCAGCCAAGCCCGGCGGCGATAACCGCCGATTGCAGGCAGATATCGGACGAGGTCAATGTGTGCGCCTTCGCATCAAAGCCAAGAAGGCGCATGTAATTGGCAATGACCACAGCGGTCTCGGCCGACAGCAGGCAGCCGCGATGCGCCTGCGCGTCTTGAATCCACGCCGCACCGGCTTCATCAGGGCGCGGGTCGCGTCGATATTCACACAAAAACACGATGGCCGAATGATGGTGACCGATTTCACGCGGCGGGGCGCTGACCGAATCCCTGAGGTCAGCCATGATCTGGTCAATGCCGGCGGCAAGGGTCTTTGTCTGGCGGGTCCGGATCATCTCTGCCAGATCATCAATCGCCGGATTGCGTACCGGCGCGTCAAGCCACATGGCGTCGGTGACAGGGCCAATCCCCACCATCGAGGCATCATTGAAATAGCCAAATGATTTC
>CBFHRT010000270.1:0-1952 GCA_965658285.1 Puniceispirillaceae bacterium (SeqCode)
GCCGCCGCGATCCGCGCCGTCAGCCCGGCCCGCCGCAGCCGCCACGCCATATCGGCCAGCAACGGGCGGACCCCGCCCTGAAGATGCGTCGCCCCGGCGACATCAAGCCAGATGCCGTTGCCATCATGCGCGATGGCGGCGCCGGTGCCGACAGGTGCGGCCGGGGCCGGTGCGGTCAGCGGACAATAGCGCCGCGCCCATCTTGCCAGATGCAGCAGATCATCGGCATCGGCGGCGGCATCACTGCCATGCGAGACAAGGTGCGGGCGCAGGGCGCGGGCATCGGCAAGCCGCATGCCGGCATGAAGCCCGCAGCGCCGCGCCAGACGGCAGACACCGTCCACAAGCTCGGCCCCCCTATACATGCCGGTCAGAACCAGCGGCGCACCATCCGGCACCGCGCCGCCGCGGCGCAGGCGCTCTGCCGCCAGATGCGGAAACCAGACATGGATGATGAGTCGCGACATGCTAACCGGCCAGATTCCCGGCCAGGTTCCGGGCCAGACGGGGCGGCGAAACCGACTTCCGGGCCGCGCCCTGGCGGCGTCCGACGATCCGGCGCGGCAGCCCGCCGCCGGTGTCCGGCAGAGCAAGAGGCAGTTTTGGCGTGGCCGTATCAGCGATCTTGTCGGCACCCTCATCCGTCTCAATGTCAGCCCCTGTATTTGTCGGGCCAAGATCGCGAAACCTGTTATCCTGCGCCTGCCAGCACAGCCTTGTCGCATGCGGACGCCCACCGCGCGCCTGCACCAGATCGACCTGCCAGCAGGGTGACCAGCAGGATGGTCCAGAATGGTGATGGGCGGCCGGATTTGGGGCCGGGTTTGGGGCCGGGGCGATCCGCCATTGCGTTTCGAACCCGCTTGCCGCGACCGGCCAGCCGGTCAGAAAGCCGGTGACGCCGCTGGCCTCGGCCGCCAGCTGGGCGCGCCGCGCCAGCCGCATCCAGTAATCGCCAGACTGGCTGACACCGTCATATTCCAGGATCACGGCGGCCAGGCCGGATGTGCGCAGGATATCCTCCAGCGCCGCCAGCCTTTGCCCGGGGCTGGGCGAATCGACGATCAGCAGCCGCCCCGGATCAATCCCCAGCGCCGCCAGCCCGGCGGCATACAGCATCCCCGACGCGCCGGCCGCCGCGGCCGGACACCAGACAATCGGCGCCGAAGCATTTGCCCGTGAGTCATCCGCCCGTGAATCATGTGCCCGCGCGCCATCCACATGCGCCAGCACCCGGCGCAGCAGCGCGATGGTGAATCCCGTCAGCGCGCCATCATGCCCCGGGCGCCCGCTCAGCAGATGCACCCGCCCCGGCGCCAGCCCGCCGGCAAGCGCCGAATCAAGCGATTCGACGCCAAGCGGCAGCCGCGCCGCGCCGGCCCGCCGCTCAATCCCGGCCACATCGCGGCGCAGCGTGCGAAAGCGTTCGGCGCGCCCGAATCCCTTATCCGGGCCATTATCCGGTCCGGCATTTGGCATCACCCGGTCATGCTGTTTTTCCGATGATGCTGATAATGACGGTGATAATGATGGGGCCGGGCCCGATGACGAGATCGGTGTCATGGTCATGTCGTGTCCGTCTGTGATCATCACCTGCCTCCTGCCCCGCCGCGACGGCTACCCCCGATGACCACCTCCGATGACCACCCTACGGGTGACAATCGGGCCGGGCGACAATCGGGCGGGATTTGCCGTTTTGCCCATTCTTGTCTTATATTTTGTTCATGTTTTGTTCTATAAAAAAGCAAAACATGAGTCAATCCCGATGAGTCACTTTCGGGGACACTTTCGGGGGACACTCTTGATGCATTCATCTCGGGGCATTCATCTCGGGGGACGAGACGGCATGCGAAAGACTGGGATGAATATGACGGGGATATGACGCCGGCGCATGCCCGCCATCACGCACAACCGTCACGCGCCACCTACAGAGGACCACGCGTGACAGGCCA
>CBFHRT010000271.1:0-1945 GCA_965658285.1 Puniceispirillaceae bacterium (SeqCode)
CCGTCGTCATAGCCAGATATCGCTCGTGCAGTCGCCGCCCGGATAGCGGGTTTCATGGCAGCGTGACGGGCCGTTCGGCTCCTTGCCGAAATCAACCGCAAAGTCAGGATCGATTGCCATGCCGCCGGTCTCGGTGTCGCAATTCACCATCAGCATGCAGCCGCCATTGGTGCGGATCTCGGGATAGAACTGGTTGTCCCAGGTGCTGAACAGCGAGGTGGTGACATAGAGCCGCTTGCCATCAAGCGACAGCTGAATCATCTGCGGCCCGCCGGTAACCTGCAGGCCGTTGACCTCCGGTGCCTTGCCGAGAAGCCCGCCCATCCAGACTTGGCCGGTCAATTTCGGGTTATGCGGGTCGGAGATGTCATATTGCCGGATGTCACCATGCAGCCAGTTGCAGAAATAGAGGAACCTGTCATCCATCGACAGCAGGATCACCGTGATCACCCCGGGAACCGGGATCGGCCATTCCGGATGCGGCTCGTTATCGACATCGATGATCTTTTCCCACTGCCAGTCGCCGGCCTCGTCCTGCCACCAGTGGATGATGTTCGAAGACAGCGCCGCGCCGCAAAATCCGTGTGTGCTGTCCGGATCATGGTGGAAGCGCACCTCAAGCGGGATCAGCCCGTCCTCACCGAGGTAGAAGGTTTGTTTTGGCTCTTTCTTCTTAAAATCCCAGAGATGGATGCGGCGGCCATATTTCAGGTGGCCGACCTCTTCAAGATCAAACCCCGGCATAAAGGTGTTCGGCGCCGCCCATTCCGATGACGCCATCACATTGTGGCGGGGCTGGTACCAGAAATCATAGCCGAACGGGATGTCGCCCATCGAATTTTCCCAGCGCCCGAGAATGTCGAAATCCCTGTTCAGATGAAGATAACCGCCGGGGGCCTCGCCCTTGGCGTTGCCAAGCATCGAGATGATGATCTCGGAGCCGAGGCAATGCACGGTGTGCGGCGCCGACAGATCGGTCTTCGACTTGATCTCGGCGCCGTCGATGGTTTTGTGCAGGCGCGGCGCGCGCGGGTCGGTGGCGGTGTCGACAACATAGATATTCGATGACCGAACGCCGGGAACCAGCAGATAGCTGCGGCTCATCGAATCATCATCAAAGCAGGATGAACAGGCATTCCAGCCCATATGATGCAGCTCATCGCCGATGCCCGGCATTTCCAGCCGGTGAATGACCTTGGAATAGGTCGGGCTGTTCGGGTCGGCGTCGATGGTGCACAGGTAATCCGGTTTCTGGATTCCGGTGCCGGTATAGATGGCGATGGTGTAGAGGATCTCCTCACGCGGGGCTTTCATCGCCTCGCTTGGGCTTGCATATCCGGGACCGCAACATTCCATGGCTTGACTTCCTTTCAACGTCCTCCGACGCTACAGACAATCTGGTGACGCGGCAACCGGCTCCGCTTGGTGGGCCGGCGAACCCGGATAATCATCCGAAACGCCACGTAGGCGCGCTGTCGCCGGGATGATGACAGCGTGGCATGCAACGAATGCAGGCAGGGCAGAATGAACGCAGTGAGCGCAATCCGGTCAAAGACGATTTCAGACATCTATCTGAATATCAGCCATTTTCTTGACCATTTCATCATGCTTGTCTTCGCCAAGGCGGCCTATGATGCCGGCCGCTATTTCGGGCTGAGCTATGAGGAGATCATCGTCTATGGCGTCGCGGGTTTTGTCCTGTTCGGCGGTATGGCGCCCGTCGCCGCACAGCTTGCTGACCGCTATTCGCGCTCGTTGTTGATGGTTGTCTATCATTTCGGGATCGGCATTGCCGCCATCCTTGCCGGCCTCGCGCAATCGGTCTGGCAGCTTGGCGCGGCAATCGGGCTGATCGGCGTGTTCGCGGCGATTTACCACCCGGTCGGGATCGCCATGCTGATCAAGAGCAATCGCAGCATCGGCCTGCGGCTTGGCATCAATGGCG
>CBFHRT010000272.1:0-1899 GCA_965658285.1 Puniceispirillaceae bacterium (SeqCode)
TGACGTTTGTGGCACCATCCGCACAGGCCGGGACCATAGCGGTCAGGGCCATGCCGAGATCCGCCTTCGAAATCACCAGCGGCGCGCCTTCCTTGGAGCTGGCAACAACGATACCGTCATAGCCGACTTTGATTTCGGTGACCTCGACGCCATTGCTATCGCAATATGCCAGCTCTTCGGGCTTCATCCGCGAGGACGCGTTGCCGATGTCGGTGAACTCCGTGCCGATACCCTGGCAAACGTTCTTCTTACCAACAGACGAACCGCCTGACTCGACGACAGGTGTCTTGAAGGAAGGGTTGTTACCGAGCTGCTCGGCCACGATGGTGGCGAATGGCAGAACGGTTGACGAGCCTGCGATGCTCAGATAATCGCGGGCGCTGGCGGTTGTCGTGACGCCTGCAAGGGCGACCGCACCGACAAGTGCAAAAGTGAAACGCATGATGCCTCTCCTGCGTGGGGTGGTTGATGCCGCATCACTGCGCCTGCCGCATTACAGATTCTTTGCGCCAATGTTACAGTTTTGTGGCGCCGCCAGACAAACAGCTAACCGCCTGTTTTCATGTCCTTGCTGAATCAGTCCGGCGCATCCGTCAGGCCGGCATCACCAGCCAGAGGCACCGTTTTTCACGCGGCAAACAGGATGCGGCATCGAGTCGCGAATCACGGCTTACAGACCAGCTTGAAACCGTTATTCTGGCGTCGCGTGCGCTGCAGTCCAGGCAGCGTCAACATGACCGGAGATTTTGGAAAATTCATGCCGCGTACCGCCAATCAGGCAGACGGAGCCATTGCACCCATTGCACCGGACGGTGTCTCCCCGGCCATGCGCCGATGAGCGGCGGCGCCTTCCAGATGCTGTGCCGGTCCTGCCTTCGCAGCGGCCATGTCGGCGGTGCCTTTGCGCCGGCCACCTGCCCCTCCTGCGGGTCGGCCGATGTGCGCAGCGGGCGCGAGCTGTTCAGCCTTGCCATCGCGCATGTTGATTGTGATGCTTTCTATGCCGCGGTCGAGAAACGCGACAATCCCGAGATCCGCGACAAGCCGGTGATCGTCGGCGGGCGCGAGCGCGGTGTCGTTGCCGCCGCCTGTTATATCGCCAGGCAGTTCGGCATCCGCTCGGCAATGCCGACATGGCAGGCGTTGAAACGCTGTCCAGGCGCGGTGGTGATCCGCCCACGGATGGATCATTATGTCAGTATCAGCCGTGAAATCAGGGCGCATATGCTGGCGCTGACGCCGCTGGTGCAGCCGCTGTCGATTGACGAGGCGTTTCTCGATCTTGCCGGCACCGAGGCGCTGCATGGCGGCCCCCCGGCGGAATCGCTTCTGCGGTTGCAGCGCACCATCCGCGAGGAGATCGGGATCACCGTCTCGATCGGGCTCAGCGGCACCAAGTCGCTGGCGAAGATGGCCTCCGACCGCGACAAGCCGGACGGGTTCTTCGCCATCGACATGGCGGGGGCGGCGGCCTGGCTGGCACCGCAGCCTGTCTCGGTGCTGTTCGGGCTTGGCAAGACGGCAGTGGCCAGGCTCGCCGAAGCCGGCATCATCAGCTGCGGTGACCTTGTTGCGGCGAGCCCGCAGCAGCTGACATCACTGCTTGGCCGCGGCGCGCCAACCATTCGCGATCTTGCCGCCGGCATCGACCCGCGGCCGGTAACACCGGAACGCGAGGCGAAGAGCATCTCCAGCGAAACAACCTTCATCACCGACCTTTCGACGCAGGCCGAACTCGAGGCCGAGCTTGAGATGCTGTGCCTGAAGATATCGTCACGGATGAAGGCGCAGGGGCTTGCCGGCGGGCGGGTGACACTGAAACTGAAACGCCCCGATCACAGCCTGCTGACACGAAGCCAGACGCTTGGCGAGCGCACCGACAAGGCACATACGCTGTTT
>CBFHRT010000273.1:0-1888 GCA_965658285.1 Puniceispirillaceae bacterium (SeqCode)
CTTTACCAGGCCCTCTCGTATGTCCCCAATCGAGAGGGCCTTTTTCTTTACAGGACGGAGATGCGGGACAGGATCAATCCCGTTGCCAGCTTTCCAGCGCAACACCGCGATAGGCGGTAACCTTCATCGACACCCCGCCAAAGATAATTTTCTCGATTTCCTTCCAGACCGGAAGACAGGCTTTCACGGCGTCCGGGCTCTCATATTCGAAAATATACATGCGCGTGAGACCGTCCTCCTGATTCCATACCTTGGTCGCTGTAAAGGATATCAGCCCCAGATCCCCCAGTTTCTTGAGCAGGACGGGACCATGCTCTCCCCAGTTGCGTTCGAACAACGCCACGTCGCCTTCTGAAGCGAATTTCTGTACTGATACATTCGTAAAACTTCCAACAGTCGACATCGAAACCTCCAGCTACGCTCGGATCGCCGAGTCTAGCCGATGCGGTTGGTTCTGGTAAGGATATAACGGGCGCCAGCGCATGATGCGGGATCCTGCACAAAACATCTGATCACATCACACCCGGCCCTGACGCCTGACGGCGGTCATCGAGGCATCGGGGATGTGCGGGTTGGTATATTCAGAAGATGCAGGAAGAAGGCTGGCTCCCCGGGACGGATTCGAACCGCCGGCCAAGCGATTAACAGTCGCTTGCTCTACCGCTGAGCTACCGGGGAAACGCCTGCGGAGCGTTATACATCACTAATTCGACGATGCAACAGGGTTTTTTGTGTTGCTGGCCAGGCCCGGCTCATTCACGCGCCGCAAGGTCTTTCGCCAGCCTGGCGATGTCCTCATCATCAAGGCTGTCAACAGCGAGTTCACCAAGATCGACATGCTGGCGCGCCGCTGCCGAGCGGTCATAGGCGGGGTCGTAATGATCCTCCAGAACCCTTGTCACGAACCCGGCCCAGTCCCCGCTGTCGATACAGCTCCGCCAGTTCTCGACCCGATCATGGCCAATTCGCGTCACCACCCAGCTGAGCAGCGGTTTCAGCCGTTCCGGTTCAACAACGATATGGTCGTAATCGGCGAGCAGGAATTTCACCCGCGCCGCCAGCGGAGCGGTGACCTGAAGCGCCGGCGCATCGCGCATGCGCTGCCATAGCGCGCGGGGAATGTGAAGATCGCCGATCTTGTTGCTTTCCGCCTCGATGAACACTGGCCGCGCCGGGTCAAGCGAATGCATGGCCACAAACAGACGTGATTCGAACTGGCGCTGCGAGGGTTGCGGGCGGCCGGGTTCCGGTCCCAGAAGCGAGCCACGATGGCTTGCCAGACCTTCAAGGTCGATCACCTGCGCGCCGGCCTCGCTGGCGGCCCGCAAAATGCGGGTCTTTGCCGTTCCGGTTCGACCGCGCAGCATGATCACATCGAAGGTCGGGGGAAGGGTGTCGAGCCCGTCGAGAACCGCCTTTCGGTAGCTCTTGTAACCGCCATCGATCAGCGTCACCTTCCAGCCAATCTCGCTGAGGATTCGTGCCATCGCACCGCTCCGCTGGCCGCCCCGCCAGCAATAGACAAGCGGCTTGAAATCACGTGGGACGTCGCCAAGATGTGTGTCGATATGCGCTGCGATATTGCGTGCCACCAGTGCCGCACCGCGCCGCTTCGCCTCGAACGCGCCAATCTGCTTGTACATGGTGCCGATCTCGTCGCGCTCGCGGTCGTTCAGCACCGGCATGTTGACCGCTCCAGGGATATGATCCTCGGCAAACTCACCTTCGGACCGAACATCGATGATCATGTCATAGGACGCGTCTCGCCAGTCCGTTGTGCGTTTTATGGGAGGTGACATCAGCGCTTCCTCGTTCAATGTCCAACCGTGAGGCCCGATATGTTCCAGTCGAGCCGGCCGACAATACCCGCCGACACGCCGTTATCGAC
>CBFHRT010000274.1:0-1878 GCA_965658285.1 Puniceispirillaceae bacterium (SeqCode)
ACCGCCTCACACCCCTGTTCCAGCAATGTCGTCGCGGCGGCGCGGATTTCATCAGGGTCAATCCCGGTCGTGACATCACCGCTTGCCAATGTTCGCTCGGCCACTTCAAGCCGGCTTTGCCGGTCGATCACCGGGGTAAACTGCCCCCACAACCCCCAGGTTGACGGCCGGTCACGACGCCGCATTTCCAGAACATCGCGGAACCCGGCGGTGGTGATGATGCCTGCCTTGGCGCCCTTGCGCTCAAGAAGGGCGTTGGTCGCGACAGTGGTGCCGTGAATGATTGTCGACACGGCGCCAAGATCGTCTGTTGCCGCCTGAATGCCACTCAGAAAGCCGGCAGACTGGTCACCGCGCGTCGATGGCACCTTGGCGACGCGGACATCGCCTGTTGCCTCATCAAGCGCCAGAATATCGGTAAATGTGCCGCCGACATCGACGCCGATCACGATGGATTTCGTCATGACCCTGCTCCCCGGTCCTTATCGCCTACCGCATCCGTGACATAGCCCTGAGCAAGGTCATGTTGATGGCGGGAGCTGCTCCGTGTTGCCGCATCGCCATAGCCGCCGCCGCCCGGCGTCTCGAGGCGGACCCGCTGTCCACGCGTCAGCTGAATGCCTGTCATCTTCGAGACCAGCGGCGGGGATTCCCGCCCACCGATGGCATCCGGTCCGTCACTGTCGAAATAGAACCTGTTGGCCGCCCCGGCACCGCCGCCGGCCACCCCCGGAGGTGGGAACTTGCCACGCTCGCCAAACAGGAAGGCGGTTGCCGATTCCTCAAGCAGTTCGATCTCATAGACCGCGCCAAGCCCGCCGCGATGCTGTCCTGCCCCCCCGGAATCAGGTCGCAGGGCCCATTGCGTGAAGGCGACCGGATAGGCAGCCTCGAGAATTTCCAGCGGCGGGATGGTGGCCGTGCTGATCGGCGCGTTGCCATGATTCAGCCCGTCACCTTCGGGATGACCGCCATGCCCACCGCCGAAGAAGGAAAACATCACCCAGCGGCTGCCATCCTGGCGGTGACCGGCAAGCGACAGCGCATTGATCGTGCCATAGGCACAGCCATTGACACGCTCCGGCGCGACATTCTGGAACGCCTGGAACATCACATCGATCAGACGCAGGATTGTCTCGGTGTAGCCGCCAACGGGTTTCGGCGCGGTGACGCTGAGAAAACTGGCCTCAGGGATGATGAATTCCACCGGTTGCAGCACGCCGGCATTTGCCGGCACATCGGTGAAGATATGCTTCAGCGCCACATAGGTCGCGGCAATCGTCGTTGAGCGCGAGATATTCACCGGACCGGCGCATGCCGGGCTGGACCGGCTGAAATCGATTGTCAGGCGATCGCCGGTGATGGTCATGTCGACGGCAAGCGTCAGCACATCATCACTGACCCCGTCATTATCAAGATAATCCTCGACCGAGATGGTGCCGTCCGGCAGCGCGGCAAGATGATCGCGCATCATCCTGTCGGCGCGCTCGCGAAGCAATGCCAGCGCAGTGGCAACTTCGCCCTCGCCATATTCATCCAGCAGGTCGGCAAGCCGCTGATGCCCAAGATCGAGCGCGTTGATCTGCGCGTTCATATCGCCATAGAGCGAATTGGGAAGCCGAGAATTGGCCGACAGGATGGCGACAATGTCGGTTTTCAGGACCCCGGCCTCGAACAGTTTCACGGGTGGAATCAACATACCTTCCTGAAAGGATTCAGTGGCTTGCGGGTTATAATTGCCAGGTACGTTGCCCCCAACATCATGCCAATGCCCAACCGATGCCAGATAGCAGAAAACCTCACCATTCCGGAACACCGGCCTGACCAGCCGGAAGTCTGAGAGATGCGTGCCACCATCATAGGGATCGTTGAAAATGA
>CBFHRT010000275.1:0-1869 GCA_965658285.1 Puniceispirillaceae bacterium (SeqCode)
CCCGGCTCATCCATAGCCCGGTTCATACATGGTGTCGCTCCCCAGTCGCTGTCATCAGTACTGTCAGACTGCCACCACAGGGCCCATCGCGGCAAATCACAAGACGCGGCGCGACACTGGTCCGCCGGATATTTATGCCCCGCTACATGAACAGCCCGACACATGGCGTCGCACCTCGTTAACGCAGCTTGCCTTTGCATAATGTTGGTTTCATGATGAAACCGGAATTTTTTGAGGGCTTGCTGTGATCATTCTCGACGGTGGACTGGGACGTCAGCTACAAGCCATGGGCGCGCCCTTCAGGCAGCCCGAATGGTCGGCGCTTGCGCTGATGGAAGCGCCGCAGACGGTGCGTGACGTGCATGATGCCTTCATCGCCGCCGGCGCCGATGTGATCTCCACCAACACCTACGCCATCGTGCCGTTCCATATTGGCGACGAGCGGTATGAGGCGCAGTCCGAGGAATTGCTGACGCTGGCGGCAAAGCTGGCGCGTGATGCCGCCGATGCGGTGCCGCATTCGGTGCAGGTGGCTGCCAGCATCCCGCCAATGTTCGGAAGCTACAAGCCTGACTCCTTCGAGGTGCAGGGCGCACGCCGCATGATGCAGCATTTTCGGCGTTTTCTGGCACCTGTTGCCGATATTTTCATCGGCGAGACGCTGAGTTCGGTTAGCGAGGTCACCACCTATCTCGACATGTTTGCCGATTGCGCGGCTGATCTATGGGTGTCGGTCACGCTGGAGGATGTCGATCCGGTTGCCGGCAAACCGCGCCTCAGGTCGGGAGAGCCGCTGTCGGAGCTGTTGCTGTCAATCGAGGGGCTGCGCTTTGATGCGTTGCTGTTCAATTGCAGCCAGCCCGAGGTGATGAATGATGCCGTTGCGCAGTCGCGCTCGGAGCTTGAGGCCTTTTCACGCCAGCATGGTGCCTCACGACCGATGATTGGCGCCTACGCCAATGCGTTTCCGCTGATGGATGATGAGTATGAGGCGGCAAACGAAAACATCCACCAGCTTCGCCAGGAAATCACACCGGACGCCTATCTCCGCTTTGCCACGGAATGGGTCGAGAGCGGGGCCGATATCATCGGTGGCTGCTGCGGGATCAGCCCTGACCATATCCGCACCCTTGCCGATAGCCTCAAGGCACCGCCGCCGGTCACCGCGCCCGATTACGCCTGACGGCACAAATCCATTATCTCCAACGCCTGTTCTGTCGCGGCTGACCATGCTTGAAAGCCGTGCATCAGCGCCTATCTGTGGCAGAGGAGAAATCCTGAGGGGGCGCAGCAAACCGACCCGCCTGGCGGGCATCACAGTGAGGGCAGCATGAAACACGCAAAGGACTATCTTTCCGAGGCAAACGCGGCGGTTCCACGGATCAGCGCCGAAGAGGGCATCGCAATTCACAAGAAGGGCACGGCCGTCTTCATCGACGTTCGTGACAGCGGCGATGTCGCCAAGACCGGCACCATCGCCGGGGCCTTGCGGATTCCCCGCGGCTTTATTGAATTCGCCGCCGACGAGACGACCGATTTCCACAATCCGGCACTTCAGAAGGACAGCGAGGTCCTTGTTGTCTGCGCGGTCGGTGGCCAGGCGGCGCTTGCCGGCAAGACGCTGACCGAAATGGGCTACGAGAATGTCACCAATGTTGGCGGGATCTCGGATTGGATCGCGGCTGGCGGGGAGACCGAATCATGACCCGCAGACCGCAGGACCGAACACGCGCCGCGCCGCGACCATCCCCGCTGCCATGGATGCTGGCGGCTGCCATCATCGCGCTGGCGCTTGCCATCTTCACCGGCCAGGCGCACGCCGCCGGCAGCGACTCCAGCGGATCGGATGATTCCGGGTCGAGCTATAAC
>CBFHRT010000276.1:0-1860 GCA_965658285.1 Puniceispirillaceae bacterium (SeqCode)
TGGGTGATCTGCCCGGGCGGCAGGTGCCATCCGAAACAACAATGACGTCAACAATGACGTCAACAATGACAACAACAATGAAATTGCAGATCAAGAACTGGAGTTTGTAGCACCATGCCGACGATTATTTTCACCACCCCAGATGGCAAGGAACATAATGTCGAGGTCGATGAAGGCGTGACCGTGATGGAAGCCGGCCGCGACGCCGGACTTGGCCTTGAAGGAACCTGTGGTGGCTGCCTGTCATGCGCGACATGTCATGTCATTGTCGACCCGGACTGGTATGCAAAGACCGGTGGCCCCGGTGAGGATGAAGAGGATATGCTCGACCTCGCCTTCGGGCTGTCCGAAACCTCGCGGCTGGGATGCCAGATTGCGATGTCACCTGACTTGGACGGGCTGCGGCTGACCGTTCCGGAAGATTTCTAGCGGGGATTTACAGCCCCGGGGAACCACAGAAAGACGAGACCGATGACCACCGCAGCGCCCGTATCAGTGACAGATTCGCATGACGCCGGGGTTTCGCAAGATGTCAGGGTCAACTCGCTCGGCTTCGCCAAGCCGCCTTCCGAAACGCGTGTCGTCGTCGCCATGTCCGGCGGTGTCGATTCCTCGGTCACCGCGGCGCTGCTCCATGAGCAGGGCTATGACGTCGTCGGCATCACCCTGCAGCTCTATGATCATGGGGTGGCTATCCAGGCCAAGGGCGCCTGCTGTGCCGGCGCTGATATCCATGATGCGCGCAGCGTCGCCGGCCGGCTTGGCATTCCGCATTATGTGCTGGATTATGAAAGCCGTTTCGCCGATCAGGTGATGCAGGATTTTGCCGACAGCTACCTTCGCGGTGAGACTCCCATTCCCTGTGTGCGCTGCAACCAGACGGTGAAATTCACCGACCTTCTGACAACAGCGCGTGACCTTGGTGCCGATTGTCTTGCCACGGGTCACTATGTCCGCCGTACCGAGGGCGATGCGGGGGCGGAGCTGCATCGCGGCGCCGATCCCGGCAAGGATCAGAGCTATTTCCTGTTTGCCACAACGCCTGAGCAGCTTGATTATCTGCGCTTCCCGCTTGGCGGCATGAGCAAGGATGAAACGCGCGAACTGGCGCACCGGTTTGGACTGTCTGTGGCCGACAAGCCGGACAGCCAGGATATCTGTTTCGTGCCGAACGGGCGCTATGGCGATGTGGTGCGGCGGCTCCGCCCGGGCGCGGTCGAGGCTGGCGAGATCGTGCATCTCGATGGCACGGTGCTTGGCCGGCATGACGGCGTTATCGACTACACCATCGGACAGCGCCGCGGCCTTGGCATCGGTGGCCGGAAAGATGCGGATGAGGCCGAAGGTCCGCTTTATGTGGTCGCCATCGATGCTGAACACCACCGGGTGATTGTCGGGCCGCAGAGCGCGCTTGCCTGTCATGAGGTGCATTTATCCGAGGCAAGCTGGGTGTCGCGCGGCGGCGCGCCAACGGCCGGCACTCCGGTGCTGGCACGTCTTCGCAACACCGCGCCGGCCATGCCGGCAACAATAGACCGGGTGGCGGGTGACCGGGTGTCGATCCGTCTTGATGAGGCGCAATTCGGCATCGCGGCTGGACAGGCGGCGGTGCTGTATGACCCTGCCAAGCCCGAGCGGGTGCTTGGCGGTGGCTGGATCGCCGAGGCCCCATCGGCGGCACTTGCCTGAGATCTGTCAATCGATCCCTATCGCTGATAACGTCTTCTTCCGGACTGATTATTCGGGAGGACGGCCATGATCGATCCACAGTCGCCGGCGGACTTTCCACTGCTGATCAAAAGCCTGCTTCGCACACCGCTGCAGATCGCGGCGGATCTCGAGATCGTCAGTGACGGGCTG
>CBFHRT010000277.1:0-1850 GCA_965658285.1 Puniceispirillaceae bacterium (SeqCode)
TCATGCCTTCGGGCATGAAATAATAGCGTCTTCGCCCACCCTGAACATCAACCCCACCCTGAACATAACGAGGAGAAAGTAAGATGGCCGACCCAGTGATCAGTTTCACCACAATCGAGTATCCCGATGAAGCGTCGATGCAGACAGCACGGGATGTCTTTCAGGATGAAATGGGAGCCCTGGCAGACAAATTGCGACCGCTTGGCATGACACGGTTTCATTCCAGCCGGCTGTTCATGCCAGAAGGCAAGTTCATGGTTGGAAACTGGCTCGAATATCGCGACATGGCTGCCTATGAGGCCTGCGACAAGGTATGGCAGGAATCCAGCGAGGCGTTCGCGGAAAAATATGGTCACCTGTTCGAGGGTGTCACGGTCATTCCGCATCGCGGCCAGGTGATCGACGACTATTCCTGACCATGCGGCAAATCTGCTAACGCCGGCCCCTTGTAAGCCCCCACCATTTCAAGGGTGGGGGCCTGTCGGCCTGTGCAAATTGCTGTTGCTTCGCAATGCCTTTGAAAATCTGAACTGCCATGCCGTTGAATTTCGCACCCATGTGATCAACCAGCAGAGCCACCGGGCGATCGAACCGTCGCCCGGAACTCCAGCGGCCTGACGTCGCGGATGGGCAGCGGCTCCATAGTTGCATATCAGGTCCCATCGGGGTGATAATTTACCTCCGGAGTTCGCCACTAGCCTCCGTCACCAAAAGGCAGGACATAATGAATCAGCACTTTTCCGACGTTCAGTCGATGAAGGTTTCACCGTCTAAATCCAACCGGTCACATCAAAACGCCAACGATCAGACGATAGTCAAACTGTTCGATGCTTACATTCAGCAAGGCATCGACCCGGACAATGCCAGGCTGTTGATCAGAGCCAGTCTCGGACTGTCCAAAGGCCTTGTGATGGCAAGCCTGGTCCGAGCCGGGCGTTTGTGACCTGCGGCGCTGCGGTTCTGGCTCGGCCCGCAACGCTGCCAGGGGGCTGTTATCTTTCCCATGCCCTGCATCAGCTGACTGTTATCCGGGGCTTTCGCTGTGTAACCGCGAAGGTGGTTTGCCACTTTAGTGCGCTTGCCCCGCCATACGCTCATGCACAGATTCCATTCCTCGGCTGGCCATATCACTAACTTCGGCAGCGTGTTGCTGGAGAAGGCCAACCACCTTCGGGTTGGATGACGTTTGAATCACCTTCACACCAAGTTCCGTCGTTTCGATTTCGGTGTCGATTTCATCATAGACGTCAAACAGCGCATCCAGGGTAGGTGACTGGATGATGACTTCTGGGTTTCGGCCTTCCTGAAGACGTGTGACCATCATTGACACATGGGACACAATAGCCTCACGCAATGTTTCGTCTGCTGCTTCCGTCGTCGTGATGATGCCGTCTTGAACGTTGCTGACACTTCTGGTTATGCCTTCGTGAGACCGAAAAATCTCCTTCAGGTCATTCACCTCCCGGTCTGTTGTGTCTTTGCCCTGCAAACCGGGCATGTTGATTTCATCATGTTCATGCGCCCCGCCACCATGCTTACCGTGTCCTGAAGATGACATGTCATGAGACTGATGCCCTCCTCCGTGGCCGCCAGTGGTGGCGGTGTGATGGAAGTAGAAGAATGTTGCGGCCACACCAAGGGCGAACACCAAGGCGTAGGTTAGGAGGTTTTTCACTGTTCTGGTTTCACTTTTCGTCGGAAATGGTGGTTGATGTGCCGCTGACATGCCTGGCTGACCGGTGACGACTCTCATGTAAACCCTCCCCTGACCGGAGGGTAAAGCGCAATTTTGGCATCATAAGCTATTGGACAGTCGGACAGCCTGGCGTCTGTATCTGTGGCTGTGTTTG
>CBFHRT010000278.1:0-1831 GCA_965658285.1 Puniceispirillaceae bacterium (SeqCode)
AGCTGATCTTCAACGGCTACTGAATCCGCGCGCACTGAGGCAGGCAGGTCCATCAGCCTAGCCGTCGACGGAGAATGGTGCCGACTCGGCAGGCGGACTGCCATCTGCGGGAAGGCGGATCTGTTCGACCTTCATCCGCGCCTCTTCAAGACGCGCCTGACAATGCGCCTTCAGCGCGGTGCCGCGTTCAAAGGCCGTGATGGCATCATCAAGCGAGACATCGCCGCGCTCAAGCGACACCACAATGGCTTCGAGTTCACGAAGCGCATCTTCAAAGCTGATTGCGGCAAGGTCGGCCTTTGCCTGGTCTTTGGTATCATTCATGAAAAACTCCTGCCACGACTCGGCAATTGACCCATCCCAACCACCATTGCGGCTGATATCTACCCTTCCGTCAGGGTCGTCGCAATGGTCTTCACAATTTCGGCAACCCGCTTTCGCGCGGTGGCGGATTCGATATTATAGTAAGACCTTACCAGCTCAAGCGTTTCCCGGCGCGCCATCGGATCAAGGATGGCCGCAGCACCACCCCTGCCCGCAGCATTGCCCTGGCCGTCTTTGGCACCGGCAACCCGCCGCGGCGAACTCTGCATGGTGTTTTCCGACATATCGTCGAAAAAATAGCTGATCGGCACATCCAGAATCTGGCTCATATCCCACAGACGCGAGGCGCTGATTCGGTTTGCCGCGCGTTCATATTTCTGTACCTGCTGGAATGTGATGTTCAGTTCTGTGCCAAGCTGCTCCTGACTCATACCAAGCAATGTACGCCGTAGGCGAAGTCGGTTGCCGACATGCAAGTCGATGGCATTGTTGTTGGTGATCTGGAAATGTCGTTCGGGTTGTTTGGATGACGCCACGATGCTTTCCTTTCTGTCCGTTGGCCGGCGACAGGTTCCTCCAAATCCTGCCAGCGACACTGAAAGCATAGCCCCTTTAACGGCTTTCCTAGATGGCGAATTCATCAAGCGCCGCCAGCAGGGCGTGCGCGATCCCATTTTCAAAGGTGGAATGGCCGGCATCATCGACAAGACGCAGACTGGCCTGACGGCCCCAGGCATCGGCAAGCCTGTGCGCCGTCATTGGCGGGCAGATGACATCATGCCGCCCCTGAATGATGTGGGCTGGCAGATGGCGGATCACCGACATGTTCTTCAGGATATGGTCGGGGGGCATGAAACAGTCATTGACGAAATAATGCGCCTCGAGCCGCGCCATGCTCAGCGCCGACCGCCCGGTCACGCGCCGTACGCCGGCGCGCAATGTCGAACAGCTTGTCTCATAGGATGCCCACCGCTCCGCCGCGGGCTGGTGCACCAGCGCCTGATCACTCGTCAGCTTGTCATGATAGCTGAGCAGGATGTCGTCCCGTTCATCCTCGGTCAGGTAGCCGATGAAGTCCTCATACGCCTCGGGAAAGAAGCGTCCCATATCATGGAGAAACCAGTCAATTTCGGCGCGCGTGCCAAGGAAAATGCCGCGCAGGACAAGCCCTGTGACCCGCTCCGGATGGGCAATTGCATAGGTCAGCGCAAGCGTGCTGCCCCATGAACCACCAAACAGAAGCCAGCTGTCGATGCCAAGATGAGTCCGGAGCGCCTCAATGTCGGCAATCAGGTCCTGAGTGGTATTCTGCGCCGTCTCCCCATGCGGGGTTGATCGGCCGCACCCGCGCTGATCGAACAGCACGCAATGGAATCTGTCAGGGTTGAACAGCCGCCGGTGCGTTGCGGAGATCCCAGCCCCCGGACCGCCATGAATGAACAGAACGGGCCGACCAGTGGCACATCCGACCTGTTCGTAATAAATCTGGTGCAGACCACGATCGAGC
>CBFHRT010000279.1:0-1746 GCA_965658285.1 Puniceispirillaceae bacterium (SeqCode)
GATGCCGTTCGTGATCGCCGGTGTGGTCGTGCTGCACATCATCGCGCTGCACCGCTTCGGGTCGAACAACCCGATCGGCATCGATGCCAAGGGGCCGCAGGATACGATTTCCTTCCACCCCTATTACACGATCAAGGATATGGTCGGCATTGCGATGTTCCTGCTGCTGCTGGCGGTTGCCGTGTTCTTCTTCCCGAACGCGATGGGTCACCCGGACAATTACATCCCGGCGAACCCGATGCAGACGCCGGCGCATATCGTGCCTGAATGGTATTTCCTGCCATTTTACGCGATCCTGCGTGCGGTGCCGGACAAGCTTGGTGGTGTGCTGCTGATGTTCGCGGCCATCTTCGTGCTGTTCATCCTGCCGTGGCTTGACCGCTCGCCGGTCCGCTCGGCACGGTTCCGCCCGGTATTCCGGATCTTCTTCTGGATGTTGTTCATCGACTGTATCGCCCTTGGCTATCTTGGTGGCAAGCCGGCGGAAGGTGTGTATGTCGTGGCGTCGCGGGTTGCGACGGCATGGTACTTCCTGCATTTCCTGGTGATCCTGCCGATGCTCAGCGTCTTCGAAACCACAAGACCATTGCCGAAATCGATCTCCGAGCCGGTGCTGGCGACAGCACGGGGAGCTGCCTGATGCGCACGTTTCTGATTGCATCCGTAACCGCGCTGGCGGCCCTTGTCGGGCTTGCCGGTCCGGCTCAGGCAGCTGGCAGCGGCGATGTAAAGCTCGTCGCCGGCGAGTGGAGCTTTGCCGGCCCGTTCGGCTATTTCGACAAGGGCGCGATGCAGCGTGGCTTTCAGGTCTATCGCGAGGTATGCGCTGGCTGTCACGGGGTTGAGTATCTGGCATTCCGCAACCTTGCCGACCTTGGCTACAACGCTGACGAGATCAAGGCGATTGCGGCCGAATATGAGGTGATGGACGGTCCTGATGATGAGGGTGAGATGTTCATGCGTCCGGCGCGTCCGGCCGACCTGATCCCGAACCCCTATCGCAATGACAATGAGGCCCGCGCCAACAATAACGGCGCGCTGCCGCCTGATCTGTCGCTGATCACCAAGGCACGGGCGAATGGCGCCGATTATCTCTACAGCCTGCTTCTTGGCTATGAGGATGCGCCGGCCAGCACCGAGGTGCCGGACGGCATGTATTACAACAACGCCTATGCGGGGCATCTGATCGCGATGCCGCAACCGATCTATGGCGATGATGTCGAATATGCCGATGGTGCGCCGACAACCCCCGAGGGGCTTGCCGCGGACGTGACCCACTTCCTGATGTGGGCGGCAGAGCCGAAGATGGAGGTCCGCAAGCGGATCGGCGTTGCCGCCGTATTCTTCCTCTCGATCTTCCTGATCATGTCATACTTGGCCAAGCGCCGCGTCTGGGCCGAACTCCACTAGCGGCCAGAACATGCGGAAACATGACAACCCCCGGTCGGTGGCCGGGGGTTTTTCATATCTGATATCTCGTGCCGATGAAGGGCTGGCCTACCGGCATTCTTTCTGCACGGTCATCGACTCGTTCATCAGGGTGTTGGTCAGGCAGACGGCAACGGTGATGAGGATTCCGGTGATCTTTGGCAGGTCCAGATACTCGCCAAAGAAAAAAATGCCGATTAGCGCACCACTGGCAATTTCAAGATAGCTTGCCGGGGCCAGTTTTGCCGCCGGTGCCAGTTGCGCGGCCTTGATCATGGCAAAGGAGGAAATCATTCCAATGGTCCCGGCGAGAAGTGG
>CBFHRT010000280.1:0-1695 GCA_965658285.1 Puniceispirillaceae bacterium (SeqCode)
TGATTTGGCCAGGTTTCCGGCGCGAAACGATGAGCTTCAATTTATCAGTCCGATGATCGTAGCGTGTAATCGCCCTGTCTGCAAAACCGCCTGATTTATAGCGTTAGGCCGTTTCTCACCGAAGTAACTTTCGTGTGATTAGTAATTTACGTTTAATTAATAAAGGTGGAGCTAACTTGTTACCTGACAGCGGCACCGGGCACTCCTCCACCCGGCGCCGCGGTCACCAAAGGCAGATGTAACAAGGAGTTTCCCCATGGCCGAAATAGCTGTTTCCTTCTTCAGCCAACCCAATGCAGATAGCCGCACCCGCCGCGTTTCCTTCCCTCGCGTGGCACAAGGTCAGCTTCATCATGACATTCGGTCTGCCATGCAGGGTCGCGAGTTTTTCGCCTGTTACATGGCCCCCGATGGCGGTGTGGTTGCGCTCGACCGCCAGGGCGTCACTGTCAACATCTGACTGTTCTTCTCCCGACAGTCGGGTGTCACCCCCTGGCCATATTGGTCGGGGGGTGTTTTCACGTGATGGCCTGGGTAATGGCATATTCGATGGTCAGGAACAGCACCCTTATTGCTGGTATCGCGACAATCCAGCCAATATGAGTGTTATGATGGCGTAGAGACCCATCGACATCACGCCAAGGGTGAGAAGGCTGGCAAACATCAGGTCGGTCTGCACCCGGCCATTGGCAAGAAGCATGAGATAGCCAAGGCCCTGTGACGATCCAACCCATTCACCTATCGTGGCCCCGATTGGCGCGTAGACAGCCGCCAGCCTGATTCCAGAAAACAGGGATGGCATCGCGGCCGGCATCTTCACCAGGAACAATTCCCGCCATTTCGTTGTCCCCATCGTCCGCGCAAGGTCAATGAAGGGTTTCGGGGTGTTTGACAGACCATCATAAAATGACGAGGTCACCGGGAAATAGATGATCAGTATGGCCATCACGACTTTCGATATCATCCCGTAGCCAAGCCACAGCGTCAGCAGCGGTGCCAGCGCGAAAACCGGAATTGCCTGGCTGAAGATCAGAATAGGCCGCAGGAACAGTCGTGCTGTCGGCGACATTTCAAGATGAAGTGCCGTGACGAACCCAAGCAAGGTGCCGATGATCAGTCCGAGGACAACCTCGGTTAACGTCACCAGCATATGTTCACCAATCAGCGCCCAGTTATAGGCGAATGATGCCACAACCTCGCCAACCGATGGCAGGATATAGCTTGGTACGCCGGTCAGGACGACAATCAACTGCCAAAACGCCGCCACAGCCGCGAGCGCCGCCACCGTGTAGCGCGCGCCCCTCACCAGCTGTCTCCCCTGATTCTGCTCATCAGCTCATTTTGCATGGCAAACACGTCAGGATCGTCGAAGTCCTTCGGAAACGGCGCTGACAGACTGTCAACGGGATGCGCCCGGGCCTGATGCAGAACGTAAATCCGATGACACAGCCTCACGGCCTCGCCGGGATCATGCGTCACCAGCAGGATTGTGCGGCCACCAAGATGCCGTGCGACAAGTTCCTGCATGTCGATGCTGGTTCGTGCGTCGAGTGAGGAGAATGGCTCATCAAGAAGGACGACCGGCGTGTCCTCCATGAGCGTGCGCGCCAGCGCCGCCCGCTGACGTTGCCCGCCAGACAGCTGCGCCGGTCGTTTATGGATGTGATCGGCAAGTCCGACATTGGTGATGACCTC
>CBFHRT010000281.1:0-1674 GCA_965658285.1 Puniceispirillaceae bacterium (SeqCode)
GGTGGCGCGCGGGACCAGATTCTGTTTCGCCAATACCGGCCAGTCCTGCAACGCGGCGACCCGCATGCTGGTTGAACGTTCGGCCTATGAACGCGCTGTCGAGGTGGCCAAGGCTACCGCCGAAGCGACGCTGGTCGATCTTCCCAACAAGACGGGTGATCATATCGGACCTCTTGTCTCGCAGGCGCAGTTCGAAAAGGTGCAACGTCTGATCCAGGCCGGCATTGATGAGGGCGCGCGCCTTGTCGCCGGTGGCACCGGCCGGCCGGAAGGTCTGAATCGCGGCTGGTTTGCCCGTCCGACGGTGTTTGCCGACGCCGCCCCCGAGATGACGATCATGCGCGAGGAGATCTTCGGGCCTGTCATGGCGATGATGCCGTTTGACAGCGAGGATGAGGCGATCGAGCTTGCCAATGATACACCTTATGGCCTTGCCGCCTATATCCAGACCGACAGTGCCGAGCGCGCCCGCCGGGTCGCCGGGCGTCTTCGCGCCGGCATGGTGCAGGTGAATGGCGCGAGCCGTGCGTCGGGCGCGCCGTTTGGCGGCTACAAGCAGTCCGGCGTCGGGCGCGAGGGCGGGGCCTGGGGGATCGAGGAGTTTCTGGAGATCAAGACAATCAGCGGTATCACCGGCTGACACTGGGATCCTATGGCGGGCGATAACGACAGAGGCGACGATGCACCACACAGCGTCGAGGGCGAGGCGCTGCTGGCCGGTGCCTATGCCCTGCAGACGCCCGACCAGCATGTCAGCTATTACCGCGACTTCGCGGCGCATTATGACAGCATGTTTGCCGACGGCCTTGGCTATGTCTATCCGTTTGGCATCGCCGTGGCGCTGGGCGAACTGGACCGGCCGTCAGGCCCGGTGCTTGATATCGGCTGTGGGACCGGGTTGGTTGCCGCCGCCATTCATGATCGCCAGCCGGATGTGGTGATCGACGGTGTCGACATCTCGCCGGAGATGATCGAAAAGGCCGCCGCCAAGGGCGCCTACCGGAACCTGATGACGGCCGATCTGACTGGCGATTTCAGCCATCTGCCGACAGGCTATGCGGCGATTGTCAGCGCCGGCACCTTTACCCACGGGCATCTTGGGCCGGAACCGCTTGCCGGCCTGATCGACCATTGCGCGGCTGGCGCGGTGGCGGCGCTTGGCGTCAACAGCGCGCATTTCGCCGCGCATGATTTCGCCGCGGCGCTGGCGGCGTTGCAGGCGGATGGCCGGATCACCGCGCCAAACCTTCAGGAAGTGCCGATCTATGACGGGCGCGACGCGGCGCATTCCAACGACACCGCCTACATCCTGAATTTCTATATCGCCTGATTATGCCCGCCTGATTATGCCCGCCTGATCATGCCCGCCTGATTATGCCCGCCTGATCATGCCCGCCTGATCATGCCCGGCATTTATACCCGGTTATCGATCCCCGCTATTCATCTTCAGGAACAACGCTCATCGCCTGGCCGTTGAAGATTTCGACATCTGGCAGGGCGCGGATATCGACCCCCTCGATGCAGCCGATATTATAGCCGAATTCGGGGCGGGAGCGGCGCCAGTGATGTGTGTAGATCCCGCATGTGCGGCAGAAATAATGTCGGGCCGTTTTCGTGTTCCACTGGTAAAGGCCAAGGGCCTCTTCGCCGGAGACACGTTTGAACTGGTCCTTG
>CBFHRT010000282.1:0-1626 GCA_965658285.1 Puniceispirillaceae bacterium (SeqCode)
CATGATCCGGGGAATTCCGCCCCCCACCTCGAATTCCACTAGTCCCGGGTTCGACCAATCCTGGGATCGACCAGTCCTGAATTCTGTGATCTGCGCCGGGGATTTGCCGACAAAATAGAACAAACCATGAAAATGTTCTTGAAAAAGGAACAAAACAGGTACAGAGTGATGACAGGGTGATGGCCTGGTGACAGACACCAATCGGCCATCTGGTGTCGGCGGTTCACAACTGGAACGCTTGGATGGTAGGCCGGCACCTATTCGGATCATCTGGGGCCGCCACAGGCGGTACCCGCTGCGCCGGAGCCTTCCGCCAGGCGACTTTCCGTTGAGAGAGTTTCCGCATGGACAGGGTTCGGTGGCTGTGCAAGAAGGAGGACTGACATGGCTGGAGTCGTGGTGGACCTGCAAATGAAGAATGATGACAAGACGAAGGCGCTTGAAGCCGCTATCGGCCAGATTGAAAAGGCGTTCGGCAAGGGCTCGGTAATGAAGCTTGGCCAGCGTGAGGCGGCGGCTGATGTCCAGTCGATCTCGACCGGATCGCTCGGGCTCGATATCGGGCTTGGCATTGGCGGTTTCCCGAAAGGCCGGATCGTCGAGATCTATGGCCCCGAATCCTCGGGCAAGACGACGCTGGCGCTGCATGCGGTGGCGGAAGCTCAGAAGGAAGGCGGCAATTGTGCGTTTGTCGATGCCGAACATGCGCTTGACCCTGCCTATGCGCGCAAGCTTGGCGTGAATATCGACGAGCTGCTGATTTCCCAGCCTGACGCTGGCGAACAGGCGCTGGAGATTGCCGATACGCTGGTACGTTCCGGCGCCATTGATGTTCTGGTCATCGACTCGGTGGCGGCGCTGGTGCCGCGGGCCGAGCTTGAGGGCGAGATGGGCGACACCCATGTCGGCCTTCATGCCCGCCTGATGAGCCAGGCGCTGCGCAAGCTGACCTCGTCGATTGCGCGCAGCAACTGTCTGGTGATCTTCATCAACCAGATCCGGCTGAAGATCGGGGTGATGTTCGGCAATCCGGAAACCACCACCGGCGGCAATGCGCTGAAATTCTACGCCTCGGTCCGCCTCGACATTCGCCGCATCGGCGCGATCAAGGACCGTGACGAGGTGATCGGTAACCAGACCCGCGTCAAGGTGGTCAAGAACAAGGTGGCGGCGCCGTTCCGCACGATCGAGTTCGACATCATGTATGGCGAGGGAATCTCCAAGATGGGAGAGCTTCTCGATCTTGGTGTTGCGGCCGGCATTGTCGAGAAATCGGGTGCCTGGATTTCCTATAATGGCCAGCGGATTGGGCAGGGGCGTGAAAACGCCAAGAATTTCCTGCGTGAGAATACGGCCCTTGCCGAGGAGATCGAGGCCGCCATCCGCCAGAATGCCGGTCTTGTCGGTGACCAGATGCTTGACCAGTCGATCGCCGAGTCGCCTGAGGCGGTGGTGCCCGTCTCGCCTGACGAGCCGTTGTCACCCGGTGACGGCCCTGGCGAGGCCTGATCACACACCCTGTTTTCATATGTCAAAACCCCGCCCGGCACCTGTCTGGCGGGGTTTTTGCTGCGCCCGATAGCCAAGATGTTTGGCTGGACATATAACCGGCGGCGCGCGTAAAAC
>CBFHRT010000283.1:0-1603 GCA_965658285.1 Puniceispirillaceae bacterium (SeqCode)
GGCCATTATGGCGGGCCATTATGACGGGGTCGGCCGGATCATCCCCCGATCGGCCCCGTCGCCAACTGATATTGTCGCCAACTGATATTGTCGCCAGCTGATATTTAGGTGATCACCCCGGGGGGCCGGCAGCGTGCAGGGCGATGGCGGCGGCAATCGATACATTCAGGCTTTCTGACCGCGGCGAGATCTCGATCCGCACCAGATGATCGCAATGCCGCCTGGTAAGATGGCGCAGTCCAGCCCCTTCGCCGCCGAGAACAATGGCCAGCCGGTCGATCGTGGCAAGATCACGCACCGCCATCTCCCCCTCGGCGGCAAGCCCGGTGACGGTGACATCGGCCGCCTGCATGGCTTCGATGGCACGCGCCAGATTGACCACCCGGATCATCGGCAGATGTTCCAGCGCGCCGGCGGCGGCACGCGCCAGAAGGCCTGATTCCTCCGGCGCATGGCGATGCGTGGTGATGACGGCCTGTGCACCAAGTGCCAGCCCGCTTCGCAGGATCGCGCCGACATTGCGCGGGTCGGACAGCTGGTCAAGGCACAGCAGACGCAGCCCGCCATCGGCATCGGCCAGAAATTCACCAAGATCGGGTGTCTCCAGCGGCCAGACAGCCGCCAGCATCCCCTGATGCACCGCCTTGTCGCCATCGGATGATGGCTCTACGGCGTCAAGGCGCTTTCGCTCGGTCTCGGTGATGGCGGGAAGCTCGTGCTGGCGCGCCGGTGGCAGTGCGGCGATGGCGTCCCGCAATTCAGCCGCCGCCTCCGCCGTAGCGTGGATCGTGGCGACCCGCCGTTCCGGATTGCCAAGCGCCGCCATGACGGCATGCCGTCCCCACAGGAAATAGGCGCCGCCGGGCGGTTTTGGGCCGGCAATGCGTTGCGGTGCGCTGCCGCCGGCATGCGGGTGGCGATGCGATGCGGTTTTCGGCCGCGGGCGGCCCGGTCGTTTTTTGCCTCGATCAGGGGGCATTTGGTGACTTCTCTGTTGACAAACCGGCGCTGCTTTCCTAATCGCTTGGCGTCTGTTCCGTGGCAGCGTTATCTCGTATCACGTAATCAGCACAGACGCATCAGGCAAACCGGTGAGGTGGCCGAGTGGTTAAAGGCAGCAGACTGTAAATCTGCCCGCGTAGCGTACGTAGGTTCGAATCCTACCCTCACCACCACTGCCTGATTGATGGGGCGGCCTGCCGCCACCCCGGTCCCGGCGGCAGCCGCGATCGGGTTTTCAGGTTCAACACACCCGGTGCCGTGACCAGCAGGTCGGCCCGGCAGACAGAAGAAGAGGACGGGCTGGATGTCCAAGGAGAAGTTTGATCGTTCCAAGCCTCACGTGAACATTGGCACGATTGGCCATGTTGACCACGGCAAGACGACGCTGACGGCGGCGATTACGAAGGTGATGGCCGAGGCAGGCGGCGCTGAGTTTCAGGCCTATGATCAGATTGACAAGGCCCCTGAGGAGCGCGCCCGCGGGATCACGATTTCGACGGCTCACGTTGAGTATGAGACCCCGAACCGGCATTATGCGCATGTGGATTGCCCGGGTCACGCCGATTATGTGAAGAACATGATCACCGGCGCGGCGCAGATG
>CBFHRT010000284.1:0-1573 GCA_965658285.1 Puniceispirillaceae bacterium (SeqCode)
ATGATCGGCATGGAAGTGGCGATGAACATCACCGACGTGCTGCTGACCGGCGGCGCGATGCTGACCTGGTGGGTGGTGCCGATCATGCTGGCGGCCGGATTCGTGGCGCCGCTCCCCTATAATTACTGGCGTCTGAAGGCGCTTGGCAAGGCGTGTCATTAGCCGGCTATCAAACCAAACAGGAACCCCCGGATCATGTCCCACACCCATGCCCGCCATGTCTTTAGTCACCATGTCTTTGGCCGCCATGCTGTGCTGGCCATCGCGCCGGTCCTCTTGCTGGGTCTGGCGATGTTCATGCCCATGATGGCAGCGGCGCATTCGCCGCTGACATCGGTGACACCGGCTGACGGCGCGCAGCTGGCAACGCCGCCGCAGACCATCGAAATGCGGTTTCGCGATCCGTCGCGCCTCATCAGGTTTGCGCTTGCCGGTGACGGGGACGGGACCGATGTCGGGCTGGGTGATGACCATCTGATGGTCGAGTCCACCGATCACACAGTCACCCTGCCGCCGCTTGCCGCCGGCCGCTACATCGCCAGCTGGCGTGCGATGAGCGAAGATGGTCATGTGATCAAGGGGCGTTTTTCCTTCACCGTCGCATCACCGTGACCGGGCCGATGTTCGAAATCTGGGACCTTCTGCGACCGCTGACCAAATTCGGCCTGTATCTGGCGATGTTTCTGGCCGCAGGGGGGCTGATCTTCGAGGTTCTGTTCCGCCGCCGCGTGCCCGAAACAACCCGGCGCCATGTCAGTCGCCTGATCGGCATCGCCGCCTGGGCCGGGCTTGTGCTTGTCGCGACGCGCATTGCGGTGGCGGCAGGAAGCCTTGGCGGTGATATCGCCAGTGCGAGCGATCCGGTGCTTCTGGGGCTGGTGATGACATCGCCGCTTGGCCTCTCCAGCGTGATTGCCGGTATCGGATTCGCGATGATCACTGTCATCGGCCGGGTCAAGGAACGCGGCGCGCAGGCGGCGCGGATTGTCGCCGCGGCGACGGTGCTGCTGTCGCTGACGGTGGTCGGCCACGCAACGATGCTTGGCGCCATCACCGGCGTGTTGCTGGCGCTGCATCTTGCCGGGATCGCCTTCTGGCTTGGCGCGTTGCTGCCGCTGCGCCAGATGTGCGGCGTTGCCGGTGATGCGGATGCCGCCGCCGGCCTTGCCGACGTCGCGGACAGGTTTGGCTGGATTGCGCAGCATGTTGTCGCCGTTCTGGTTGTCGCCGGGATCATCTATGCGGCGATTCTGACGGGATCGGTCATGGCGGTGCTGACAAGCGCATATGGGCTGACGCTGCTGGCGAAAATCCTGCTTGTGGCGGGCCTTCTGGGATTGGCGGCACGGAACAGGTTTCGCATCGTGCCGGCGCTGCAGGCTGGCGATCTGACGGCGGCCCTGCGGCTGCGCCGTTCGATTGACCGGGAAATTCTGCTGGCGCTGGCGATCCTGGTGATAAGCAGTCTTTTGACGAGCTCACTGACCTTGCCAATGATCAAAATGGCCCAATGAAGAAGGGGCCAATGAGAGGTATGAGATGGACAGGCGCCGTTTCATCAGGTCTGGAATTG
>CBFHRT010000285.1:0-1562 GCA_965658285.1 Puniceispirillaceae bacterium (SeqCode)
ATCGGCGTGATCTCGGCCTTTGTCATACCCTGCTGGATGCGCGCCACTGGGGCTGTTTGCGACTGTTGGGCCGCGCTGGCCACAGGCACAGGTGGCGAAATCGGCAGCAGCGCCGGCATGCTGTTGTCCACTTTCTGTGCGGATGCTGGCACCAAGGGCGTAAGGCGCCGCGCCGATATTGTGGAAGCCGAAGCGTGAACAACCGGGGCAGGCTGGGGCACCAGCCGTGGTGTCGGATCTGCAGATGTCATCTGCAGGGGCGTCAATGCCGCCGGTGCGGATATTGTTTGGTCTGCGGCCGTCAATGTCCTTTCCAGACGCGCCGGGGCCGATTGCGTTGGCGCCGACGCAACCTGCGTGGGCGCCGGATCCGCCGGCTGGTTGATATTCTCTGATGGTGTTGCCTCTGTGGGAGGCGTATCTGGTGACGGGCCTTTGGATGTCTTGGCCGCGAGTGCCGGTTCGTCTGGCACCGGCTCGTCTGGCACCGGCTCGTCTGGCACCGGTTCGTCTGACACCGGCTCGTCTGGCATTGGCGGCATCATCACGGATGTCAGCCGCAACACATCGTTGGCCGCATTGGCGGCCGGCACGTCTGCCGGAACTTGTTCGGGTTGCGGACTCGAATGTTCCGGTGGGGCAGCAGCCTCCATCCGATCCGGCGACGGCACCGTGACGAAGGCTGATACCGCCACAAGCGCCGCCAGAAACGCCAGATTGACAGGAATGCTGATGTCGCGACGATCAACCACCGGAGCGTTCCAGATACATCATCTGCAGTTCCTCAACCATCAATGCCAGGCTGTCGACGCGCTGGCCAGGTGACATGAAGGCCGGAGGAGCGACCTGTGGAGAGGCCTCTGGGGACGATGGTGCCATCACCGCGGCCTGTGGGTCACCTCCAGCAGGACCTATCGCGGCATCATCGGCCACCGCGATATCGGTGGCTGGGCCCGTCGCGGTCGCAACGGGTTGCGGCGCAGCGGATTTCTGCAGTTGCGAAAAGGCGGCAGCGATGTCGGCGTCACTCATCTCGCTGCTTGCGCTTGGCGCCGGCCCGCTGCCGGTCTGTTCACCAGCTTCAGCCACCACAATATCGGATCCCGGCGTGACCGGAGATGGTGCAGGGGTGGAGTCTGACGCCGATTGCGCGGGGGCATCCGGTTCCGCCGGCAGCGCTTGGGAAGGCGCTTCTGCCGCTGTGACTTCCGGAGGCTGCTTTGAAGGAACAGATACCACCTCACTGTCAAGCTGGTCGCTTGTCTGATCCTCCTTCGCCGCCATCAGGGCGCGGATCATGGTCTCGATGTCTCGCATCGTCACCGGCGGGTTTTCGGCATCACCTGCCTCCTCGGCAGCCGTCTTGACAGGGGCAGCCTGCTTCGGGACATCCGCGCCTGTGGCGGGTTGTTTCGATGGCATCAGCACCTCTTCCACAACAGGCTCTATGGCCTCGAGAAGCGCTGTACCGGCGGTCTCTGACGGATCGATATCGGTGCCGGCTTCACGGCCGGCAGACCGCGCGGCGTCAAACATCTGCGGCGTCTTGCCAAGCCAGTTGG
>CBFHRT010000286.1:0-1550 GCA_965658285.1 Puniceispirillaceae bacterium (SeqCode)
ATGTTGTGATTATCGGCGGCGGCGCGGCCGGTTTGATGTGCGGCCGGGTGGCCGGGCGACGCGGTCGCTCGGTGTTGATCCTCGATCACGCCCGCAGGCCAGCCGAGAAAATCCGGATTTCTGGCGGCGGACGCTGCAACTTCACCAACATGCATTCCAGCCCCGCAGCCTTCCTGTCGAACAACCGCCATTTCTGCAAATCCGCCTTCACCCGCTACACGCAGGATGATTTCGTACAGCTTGTCACGCAGCATCAGATCGCCTTTCATGAAAAGAAACTCGGCCAGCTGTTCTGTGATGACAGCGCCCAGCAGATCATCGACATGTTGCTTGCCGAATGCCGTGATGCGGGGGCTGAGTTGTGTCTGAATACGGGCGTGCAGCGCGTCGAGGCCACCGCAGATGGCTATCTTGTCGATACCGGTGATGGACAGATTTCCTGCCGGTCGCTGGTCATCGCCACTGGCGGGCTGTCGATCCCGAAGATCGGGGCAACGCGTTTCGGCTATGACATCGCGCAGCAATTCGGGCTGAAGGTCACGGCAGTGAAACCGGCACTTGTCCCCCTCACCTTTCAGGCTGACTTTCTTGAACGGTGCCGGGCGCTGTCCGGCCTGTCGGTCGATGCCGAGGTGCGGCATGGCAAGACAATGTTCCGCGAGGGCCTGCTGTTCACGCATCGCGGCCTGTCCGGCCCATCCATCCTGCAGATCAGCTCGTATTGGCATGAAGGCGAGGATATCAGGATCAATCTGCTTCCCGACATCGAGGTCGCTGACTGGCTGACCGTCCGCAAGCAGGACACGCCCCGCCAGGAGGTGCTGACGGCCCTCAGCGAATGTCTGCCGCGCCGTCTTGCCAGTGATATTCTTGATGAAATGGCGCTCTCGGGCCGGCTTGCCGACCAGCCAAATGCGGCGCTGGCACGTGTTGGTGACAGGATCAATCGATGGCAGGTCACACCAAGTGGCACCGAAGGCTACCGCACTGCCGAAGTCACCCTTGGCGGGGTCGATGTTGGCGAACTGTCGTCAAAGACGATGGAAGCGCGCACCCAGCCCGGCCTCTATTTCATTGGCGAGGTGGTCGATGTCACAGGGCATCTTGGCGGGTATAATTTCCAATGGGCCTGGTCTTCAGGCTTTGTTGCCGGCGAGGCCGCCTAGCCAGCTCATCCGGTATACCCGGCTTATCCCGCCTGTCGTGACAGCAGCTGGTCCAGCGCCTGTGAAAACCGGCCACGATCCGCCTTGGAAAACGGCTTTGCCTGCCCCTTGTTGCCCTGGTTGAGGGGGTCAGCCGCCCGCATATCGGCCATCAGGTCGCGCGTTGCCAGAATACCGCCGATATTGGCGGCGGTGATCGGACTGCCGTCCGGACGCAATACGGCGGCGCCATTGCCAACGCTGCGCGCGGCTAGCGGAATATCATTGGTGACGACGATGTCAGCCGCCGCCGCATGTTCGGCAATCCAGATGTCAGCGGCGTCGGGGCCATCATCGACAATGGCAAGATCGATCAGCTGGTGAGGATGCGGCCGAATGCCGCCA
>CBFHRT010000287.1:0-1519 GCA_965658285.1 Puniceispirillaceae bacterium (SeqCode)
CTGATGTCGATCTGGTGATCGGGCTTGGCACACGCCTGCAAAGCCAGGTCATGAGCTGGGGTCAGGATGACGCCATGAAAATCATCCATATCGATATTGATGAAACGCAGATCGGCCGCAGCGCGAAGGTCGATGTCGGCATCACCGCACGGCTGGGCGATGCGCTGCCACCTCTTCTGGCAGCTATCGAGGCACAGGCCGACCCCAATGCCGACTGGCTGGCAAGGACGCTCGATGCAAAGGCGCGGCGCGCCGGCGAATATACGCAGCGCCTTGGCCCGCAGATGGCCTGGCTTGGCGCCATCCGGGACGCCCTGCCGCCGGAGGGAATCTTTGTCGATGAGCTCACACAGACAGGCTATGTCTCGCGCTTCGCCTTTCCCAGCTATGCGCCGCGGACCTTCATCTCCACCGGCTATCAGGGAACGCTTGGCTATGGCATCGCAACGGCGCTTGGCGTTGCCCATGCCCGCCGCGATGTTCCTGTCGTGGCGATCAGCGGTGATGGCGGGGCGCTGTTCACCGTCACCGAGCTTGCCACGGCGGTGCATCACCAAATTCCCCTGACAGTGGTCATTTTCAACGACCATGCCTTTGGCAATGTCAGACGGCTGCAGATCGACAATTATGACAGCCGTCTGATTGCCTCTGATCTGAGCAGCCCCGATTTCACCACCCTCGCCTCGTCTTTCGGCGCGCAGGGGCTGATGGCCTCGACGCCGGAAGATTTGCGCAACAGCCTCGAGATCGCGATGGCGCATGACGGGCCAAGTGTGATCGAAGTGCCTGTTGGTGAGCTTCCCTCACCGTGGGATTTCGTATTGATGCCGAAGGTGCGCTGATAAAGGTCGCTGATAAAGGGCTGGCTGCTGCACGGCCTGTCGGCACGAGATGGCCGCGCTTACATCGGCACCTCAGGCAAGAAGGTGCGAGACCGGGCTTGCATCCATCTGGCCGGTCAGCATATGCGCAAGCTGCAGCGTCAGATCAGCCTTGATACCGGCATGCGCGGCACTGTCCCAGAGATTGTTGGTTTCCTGCGGGTCGGCCTCGAGGTCATACAACTCCCCCCAGGGTTCGTCCTGATAGAGCGTGAAGCGCCAGCTTTCGGTGCGCAGGCTCCGCACCCGAGCCGGCCGCGCAAAGCCAAGCCGCGCGCCAAGGTCGTTGAATTCGGTCAGCACCGCCTCGCGGTGTGACTCCGCGCCATTAATCACCGGCAGGAAGCTTTCACCCTGCATCCCGTGATAGGGGGTCAGCCCGACGCGGTCGAGAATGGACGCCGAGATGTCGATGGTCGAGGCAAGCGCTTCGGTCACGCGTCCGGTCCGGTCCGCCGGATCGGACCAGATCATCGGCACTTGGGTGATTGACCGGAAGGGCATCGCCCCCTTCAGCAGCAGCGAGAAATCCCCAAGATAGTCACCGTGATCAGAATTGAAGCAAATCACTGTATTCTCGTACTGGCCATTTGCTTTCAGCACCTCGACAAGCCGTCCGACCTCATCATCGATCATCG
>CBFHRT010000288.1:0-1533 GCA_965658285.1 Puniceispirillaceae bacterium (SeqCode)
GTCCCGTGTGGATGCGATGCAGCAGCAATCAATGGATCTGGCGCGTGAGGAGCGGCGCCGACACAGGCTGGCGGTACTCAATGCCGCGCTGCGCCGCCTTGATGAGGATGACTATGGATATTGCCTTGCATGCGGCGAGGATATCCTGCCGGAAAGGCTGGCGATCGACCCGGCGGTGACGCTGTGCGTTGCCTGCCAGGACAGGCGCTAGCGGGGGGTGTTCGGCCGCTTGCAGGTGGCGCGCCAAACTCCCATGTCAGGGGTCAGAGCGATGCTGTTGCAAGCAGAGTAATCAAAAGACGCAAAAGGGATGTTTCATGAGCCTCACTGTTTATCTGTCGGGTGAAATCCACACTGACTGGCGTGACCAGATCATCGCCGGCGCGGCCGGCCTCGACATAGATTTTTCCGGACCTGTCACCGACCATGCGGCAAGCGATGATTGCGGTGTCCACATTCTCGGGGCCGAGCCGGACAAATTCTGGCATGACAATAAGGGCGCCAATGTCAACGCCATCCGCACGCGCAACGGCATTGCCGCCGCTGATATCGTCGTGGTGCGGTTTGGCGAGAAATACCGGCAATGGAACGCCGCCTTTGATGCCGGCTATGCGGCGGCGCTTGGCAAGTCGCTGATCATCATGCACGGGCCGGACCATCAGCATGCGCTGAAGGAGGTCGATGCGGCGGCGCTCGCCGTCACCGAGACGCCCGAGCAGATCGTGCAGATCCTGCGCTATGTGCTGGACGGGACGCTCACTTAAGTCCCGCCAAGGCCTGCCCTGAGACCATGCGGCTATTCCGGCACGTCATCCGCCTCTTCGGGAAGGGGCTCTGTGCCGGTGCCAGAGCTGGCAAATTCAAGTCGCCGCATCGCGACATGGGCGATCCGCCGCGTCAGATGGCCTCGTCGCTGTGCCGCCAGCCGTGACACAGGCGCCGGTCGCACCTCCAGACAATCGAACCCGTCGGTGATGATGATGCCGCATTCGCCTTCTTCGGGCAGGATATCGCGCGGGAAATCATCGGCGACGGCGAAATAGAATCTGTCGGCCCATTCCGGATATTCATGCCATTTCCGGTCGCTGAGGAAATCCTGCCGCGAGGATTTCACCTCGACAATCGTGATCTCGCCGCCGCTGCCAATGGCGATGATGTCGACCCGGCGTCCGGTCCGCAGGGTGAATTCGCGCAGGCAGGCATCGCCGCGTGCAACGAACATGCGGGCGATGGCGTCGGTAATCCGTGCGGTGGTGAGGGTGTCGCTGTCCTGCATGCTATGGCCGCCCGCGGGTCACGCGCTCTTGCGGCGGGCCGCTGCGATCAGGTCGATTGTATAGGGATGTGCGGGCGCTTGCATGATGTCCTGTGTCGCCCCGCGCTCGACGACGACGCCATCCTTCATCACGATCATCTCGTCGCTGATTGACCCGATCAGCGCGATATCGTGGCTGATGAACAGATAGCCGAGATCGAAACGTGTCTGTAGATTGCCAAGGAGCGCAATCAGCGATTTCTGCACCGTCATGTCGA
>CBFHRT010000289.1:0-1533 GCA_965658285.1 Puniceispirillaceae bacterium (SeqCode)
CGGGCCCAAACTGAAAAGTATTTAATAACAATTGAGGATTTCGCTCGGGACCTTTCATTAAGTTTCTCAAAAAATGAATTGTCAGCCATGTAACTGTCTCCGTCTTTGTGAGCACTTTCCACTTTTAGACAAAGAAGGGTAAAAATTCGTTCACGCACTCCCCTCTTTCCCCGATCTCTTGCCTGTGGCACATCTGTTGGCATGGATAACAAGACCCAGACCCCATCCGGCGGCACCCCGCTCGCCATTCCGTTGACCGACCGGGTGACGCGGATCGCGCCGTCGCCGACGGTGGCGATCTCGACGCTGGCGCTCGATCTGCGTGCCGCCGGCCGCGATGTCATCGGCCTTGCCACCGGCGAGCCCGATTTCGACACCCCGCCACATGTCAAGGAGGCGGCGATCCGCGCGATCAATGATGGCGAGACGAAATACACTCAGGTCGATGGCATCCCCGCATTGAAGGCCGCCATCTGCGCCAAGTTCGCAACCGAGAACGGGCTGCATGTGACGCCCGACATGGTGTCGGTCGGCACCGGCGGCAAGCAGGTGCTGTTCAACGCGCTGATGGCCACCGTCCAGGCCGGCGACGAGGTGATCATCCCGGCTCCCTATTGGGTCAGCTTCGCCGGTATCGTCGAGGTCGCCGGCGGCACGCCTGTCTTCGTGAAGGCGGGGTTTGATGACGGGCTGAAACTGACGCCGGAGGCGCTGGCCGCCGCGATCACGCCGCGGTCGCGCTGGGTCATCATCAATTCGCCCTCAAACCCGACCGGCATGGGCTATTCGGCGGCGGAGCTTGCCGCGTTCGCCGATGTGATCCGCCAGCACCCGAACCTGATGGTGGTCTCCGACGATCTCTATGAACATCTGACCTATGACGGGTTTGAATTCGCCACCATCGCCAGCGTCGCGCCGGATCTGGCGGGGCGGGTGCTGACGCTGAACGGTGTGTCGAAATCCTATTGCATGACCGGCTGGCGGATCGGCTTTGCCGCCGCGCCGCCGCCGCTGGTCAAGGCGATGGCAAAGCTGCAGTCGCAATCGACCTCCAGCCCGAACAGCATCGCGCAGCATGCCGCCATCGCGGCGCTGAACGGGCCGACCGATTTCATCGCCGCCAACAACGCCGCCTTCGCCCGCCGCCGCGACCGGGTGGTCGCCGCGCTGAACGCCCTCGACGGTATCCATTGTCCGGCCCCTGACGGCGCTTTCTATGTCTTCGCCGATATTGCCGGTCTGATCGGGCGCCGGCGCCCCGATGGCAAAGTGATCGGGACCGACAGTGATTTCGCCGCGGCGCTGCTGGAACTTGGCGAGGTGGCGATCGTGCCGGGCGTTGCCTTCGGCCTGTCGCCGGCCTTCCGGCTCAGCTTCGCCGCCGCCGATGACGTGCTGGACGAAGCGCTTGGCAGGATCGCACGGGTTGTCGACTCACTCAGCTGACGGGCCGACCTGACGGGCCGACCTGACGGGCCGCCTCACTGCTGCCATATTGACCGGGTTTGGTGGCAATGACAGACGCCGCCATAA
>CBFHRT010000290.1:0-1508 GCA_965658285.1 Puniceispirillaceae bacterium (SeqCode)
ATGAAGCCGCGCCAAAGGTTGGCGAGCTTGTCCTGACCTCGGGGCATGGCGGTGTCCTGCCTGCCGGCGTCCCGGTGGGTCGTGTCGATCTGGTGCAGGACGGCAATGTGCGGGTTCGGCCTGCGGTCGACCTTCGGCATCTCAGCTATGTCTCGATTCTTGTCGGTGGCACCGAGGGCATCGACCGGGCTGATCTCGACCTTGAGGATTATTACACGCCGCTTCCCGAGGCTGATGAAGAGCGGATGTTCAAAGGCGTGAATGCCTCCGGAGAGCGACAATGAGCCGTCGCGGCCGCTTTTTCCAGAAGGCCGAGCTTGAATCCGACTGGCCGTTCCAGTTCCTTGTCGTGATTGTCGGCGTGGTGCTTGCCATGGTGGAGGGTGGGCTGGCGCTGTGGCCGGTGTTCTACGGTGCAACGCCGCTTCTGTCGTTGATTTTCCTCTACTGGATCGCGCTTCATCATGAAAAATATGTGCTGCTTGTCACCGGTTTCCTGATCGGTCTGACAAGCGATATCCTGTTTTCCGACCTTCTTGGCGGGCGGGCGACGGCCTATATCGTGGTTCTGTTTGCCATGAACTGGCGCCGACAAAAGCTGCTGCAGGGTGATTTCCGGGATATCTGGGTTGAATTCGGCGTCACGGTGTTTGGTGTGGTGCTGTTCCAGCTGGTTGTCTTCAGCGCCCTTAACCTGGCCATTCCGGCCCTGACCCCGGTGATCTTCCAGATCGGCGTGACGATGATTCTGTTCCCCCTCGGCTATGTCATCCTGAGCACCCTATATTTTGTCTTCAACAAGATCAGGCTGTCGGCATGAGCAGGAAGGCGAAGCAAAAGGAGGGTCGTCGCACCATCGGGCGGCGCACGCTGCTCCTCGGCAGCGGCATGCTTCTTGTCACAAGCTTCCTGTCAGGCCGCCTGTATCAGCTTCAGGTCGCGCAGAGCAACCGCTACAAGCGCCTGTCCGACCGCAACCAGTTTGATTTACGGATTGTGCCGCCACGGCGTGGCCGGCTGATCGACCGCAGGATGCGCCTTCTCGCCGGCAATGCTGAATCTTATCTGCTGCACATCACCCCGCTCTATGCCGGCGATCTCGACCGGGCGCTGGCACAGCTTGGCCAGCTTGTTGATCTCACCGAGGATGATGTGGCGCGGGTGCGCGAAACGGCCCGCAAGGAACCGTCCTTCAGGCCGATTCTGGTTCGTGAAAGCCTGACCCAGCGCGAGCTGGCGCGACTTGCCGTGCGCTCCGCCTATCTGCCGGGTGTTACCTTCGAGAAGACTCTCCGGCGGATCTATCCGCAGGGCGCGCTGACCGGCCATGTGACAGGCTATGTCTCGCCGATCACCAGCCGGGAGGTCGAGGAGAACCGGTCACTTCGCGATCTACCGAACCTCGCCACTGGCAAGATCGGGATTGAACATGCGCTGGAGCCAGAACTGCGTGGACAGCCTGGCAATGAACGTGTCGAGGTCAATGCGCGCGGGCAGCCAATCCGGGT
>CBFHRT010000291.1:0-1499 GCA_965658285.1 Puniceispirillaceae bacterium (SeqCode)
GTCGGTCAGTCGCGCCAGTTTCTCATGGGGCGTGCCGGTGCCGAATGATGACGCGCATGTCATGTATGTCTGGCTTGATGCGCTGACCAATTATCTGACCGCGACAGGCTGGCCGACCGACGGTGCATTCGGTGATGCCGAGCGCAACGCGAAATTCTGGCCAGCCGACCTCCATATGGTCGGCAAGGATATCCTGCGTTTTCATGCTGTCTATTGGCCTGCCTTCCTGATGGCGGCCGGCCTGCCATTGCCAAAGCGCGTTTTTGCGCATGGCTGGTGGACAAATGAAGGCGAGAAGATCTCTAAATCGCTTGGCAATGTGATCGACCCGAACGCGCTTGCCGCCGAATTCGGGCTCGACCAGACACGCTACTTCCTGATGCGCGAGGTGCCGTTCGGCAATGACGGTGATTTCTCCCGCCGGGCGATGATCCATCGGATGAATGGTGATCTGGCGAATGATCTTGGTAATTTGTCGCAGCGCGTCCTGTCGATGATCTTCAAGAATTGCGATGGCGTGATGCCGGCGCTGCCCGCAACGCCGCAGGATGAGGATGCCGCGTTGCTAGCGGCCACAGATGCCCTGATTGACGAGGTGCGTGGCCAGATGGACAGGCAGGCCTTTCATGAAGCGCTGCGGGCAATCTGGCAGGTTGTGTCCGACGCCAACCGCTATGTCGATGCGATGGCGCCCTGGGGTCTGAAAAAGACCGATCCGGATCGTATGGCCGAAGTTCTGGCTGTTCTGGCCGAAACAATCCGCCAGGTCGCCATCCTTGTCCAACCGGTGATGCCGGAATCGGCGGCACGGATCCTTGATCAGCTTGGCATCGCGCCCGAGGTCCGAGACTTCACGGCCATTGGCGGGCATGACCGCCTGCCGGGCGGCAATGTGATCACCAAGCCGGAACCGGTGTTCCCGCGCTATATCGAAGACGAAAGCGAGCAGGGAAGCTGATGATCATCGACAGTCATGCGCATCTTGACTATCCGCAGCTTGCTGATGACCTGCCGGCCGTTCTGGCACGCGCGGCTGCGGCTGGTGTCGACCGTGTGATCACCATCGGTGTGAAGCTGAGTACGGTGGACCGGCCGCGGCGCATTGCCGAGACCTATGACAATGTCTGGTTCAGCGCCGGCATCCATCCACATGAGGCCGGCAATGAGGACCAGGCCTGTGATATCGACGCCATCATGGCGGCGGCGGATCATCCAAGATGCGTCGCCATCGGTGAGGCCGGCCTCGATTACCATTATGATTACGCGCCGCGTGACCGGCAGGCGGCAAGCTTTCGGGCCCAGATCACCGCTGCCCGCACGCTTGGCCTGCCGATTATTGTCCATGCGCGCGAGGCCGATGAGGATATTGCCGCGATCATCGAGGATGAAATGGAGAAGGGCGCCTTCACCGGTGTCCTGCATTGTTTCAGCTCGGGGGCGGAGCTGGCAAGGCGGGCGCTTGATGTCGGGTTCTATGTCAGTTTTTCCGGAATCCTGAC
>CBFHRT010000292.1:0-1477 GCA_965658285.1 Puniceispirillaceae bacterium (SeqCode)
CATCCGGGCGGCATCCGGTGCGTCGCCATCGCCAGGATGCACGCTTGACCTCGGGCGGCATTGGGATGAACATTGAAGGGCGCGAGACAGCCGCCCCGCCACCAGAAATATCGAGGCCCCATGACCGCCATGAATACCACTGTCATAAATTCCACTGTCATAAATTCCATCGCCGGCCGCGCCGACGAACATCGTGGCTGGCGCCACCAGCTGCATATGCATCCCGAAATCGGCTATGAGGAGGAGTGGACCTCCGACTTCATCGCCTCCAGGCTGGCCGAATTCGGTATCGAGGTGCATCGCGGCATGGGCAAGACCGGCGTTGTCGGCATTCTTCACGGCCGCGGCGATGGCAAGCGGGCGATCGGGCTTCGTGCTGATATCGACGCGCTGCCGATGCAGGAAATG
Organism: Puniceispirillaceae bacterium (SeqCode); assembly: GCA_965658285.1. Lineage (GTDB taxonomy): Bacteria > Pseudomonadota > Alphaproteobacteria > Puniceispirillales > Puniceispirillaceae > UBA8309. The sequence goes on from CBFHRT010000292.1 coordinate 409, forward strand.
AACGATTTCGCGCATGCCTCGCAGAACCCCGGGCGGATGCATGCCTGCGGGCATGATGGCCACACGACGATGCTTCTTGGCGCGGCGCAGTATCTTGCCGAGACGCGCAATTTCGACGGCACGGTCTATTTCATCTTCCAGCCTGCCGAGGAAGGCGGGGCCGGCGGCAAGGCGATGATCGATGACGGGCTGTTCACCAAATTCGAGATGGAAACGGTCTGGGGCCTTCACAACTGGCCGTCGATGGCGGCCGGCGAGGCGGGGATCCATTCCGGCGTCTGCATGGCCAATGCCGACATGTTCGAGATGATTGTGACCGGCCGCGGCGGGCATGCCGCGATGCCGCATCTGACCATCGACCCGATCCCCTGCGGCGCGGCCATCGTGCAGTCCTTGCAGACCATCGTCTCACGCCGCGTCTCGCCGGTGGATCCGGCGGTTGTCAGCGTCACCGTCTTTCAGGCCGGCAGCGCGCATAATGTCATTCCCGACACGGTCAGCCTTGCCGGCACCGCGCGCTCCTTCAGTGCCGAGACGCGGGCGAAACTTGAAGAGGCGATCCGCGAGATTTCGACGACGATCGCCACCAGCTATGGTTGCAGCCTCGATTTCCAGTGGCATCCCGGCTATCCGGCGACGGTCAATCACGCGGCCGAGGCGGCGCGCGCCGGCACCGTGATGGAGGCGATTCTCGGCGATGGTACGGTGGCGCGTGATATCGAACCCTCGATGGGGGCGGAGGATTTCGCCTTCATGCTGGAGGAACGGCCGGGGGCCTATATCTGGCTCGGCTCCGGCCCCGCGCCGGCCGATGCGCTGCTGCATGGCGCACGCTATGATTTCAATGACGAGGTGCTGCCGGTCGGTGCCACCTACTGGGCACGGCTTGTCGAGAGCGAACTGCCGGCCTGACCGGACCCTGTTTGAACGCCATCTCTCCTGATAACCCTGTGCCGTGTTACGCGGGCGGCGGATTGTCACCCCAAAAGTGGCCACCAAACTCCCAAATTAGCTTTCTGTTGTTAACCGTTCCTTAGCCACCCTTATGGCATTCTGCGGTGATAGGGCT
>CBFHRT010000293.1:0-1464 GCA_965658285.1 Puniceispirillaceae bacterium (SeqCode)
ATTTAGCCGCCAGGCCGATCAACTGCTTGGCTGGTGTTGCCAGGTTGGCAGTGTCGGGTTGGCAGTGTCAGGTTGGCAGTGTCGGGTCAGTTGGTGTGAAGCGGCGTGTCGAGACGCGCCTGCATCGCCTCGATCAGGGCACCGAACTGGCCCTTGTTCTTGCGGATCACGGCGACATTTTCCTGCTTCTGCGTGACCAGAAGTGACAGGTTTTCGATCTCGATATCGAAGACACGCGGCGGGTTGCCCTCGCGGGTGAGAACCCGCCAGTTGACGGCCACAGGTGGCCTCGCGCCGGTGGTGTCGCTGAAGGTGCCGCCGACAATGACGAATTTGTCGCCTTTCGCGGTGGTCGTGCCGGGGCTGTATGCCAAGCCGTTCAACTGGTCGAAATTGCGAACGATGGTGCCGCACAGCACCTCGCGGAACAGCGCGCTATACTCCGCCCTCTGGTCGGCATTGGCTGCCCGCCAATACTGGCCGGCTGAAAAGCGGGTGATGGAATCCATCTCGAAATATGAGCTGAGCACGCGGTCGATCTCGGCTGAACGTGCCTCCACATCACCGGTATCGGTGGCAAGAAACGCCTGCAGATCGGCAATCATCCGGTCAATCAACCCGCTGGCAGCGGCCTGCCGGTCATCCGCGCCGGCGACACCGGCGGGCAGAGAGAAAAGGGCAGCACATGCCAAGGTGATGGCTAGAAAACGGCGACGAATCATCAATTGACCTCCTCAAACAGCGAATCGAACTCATCTTCCGACACGGCGCTACCCGCGTTCTCGGCAACGCGGTCCTCGAGCAGTCCGAGTCGTGTCTGATAATAGACGGAGCGTGTCCGCGCATAGGGGTCGAGCGAATTGTACTTCACGTCGTTGAACGCCTCGAAAGTCCTGGCGCGAAAACTGACGGCCCCGACAGGTGCCTGTGCCGTCCGGACGACATCGGCGGTGTTGCTGGTGCCGAAAATCTGTAGCGGGTTCATCACGAAATCCACCACATTTCCGGTCAGCGAACGTGCGGTGCGCGGCCCCAGCACAGGCACCATCACATAGGAGCCTTCTGGCACATCATAGGCGGCCAGTGTCTGGCCGAAATCCTCTCGATTGACTGCCTGGTCATCCTCCGACAGATCGGCAAAGCCAAGCGTCAAGCCATTTACAAGGAAATTAAGTGTCGCCAGGGCGGCGTTCTCGAACTTACCCTGAAGCGTCGAATTGATCGCCGTCGACGGCATGGATGCCCAGCGGAGATGGTTGTCGACAGCGGTGCGCCCGCCTTCCGGGACGGTGTCGCGATACCCCGATGCGACAGGTTCCAATACATAGGTGTCGACGCCCATATTGAAGGCGAAGACCTTGCGGTTCGCATCCTCATAGCGGTCGCGCGCATCGCTACGATCATCCGGAGGGGTGGACGAGCATCCGGCAAGCGCAAGCGCGGCTGCGACGACAGCGGCGGCGC
>CBFHRT010000294.1:0-1417 GCA_965658285.1 Puniceispirillaceae bacterium (SeqCode)
TCTTGGTGTCAAACGTCTGCAGCAGATGCCGCCTGCACCACCGGGCTAGCCCGTTGCATCATCGCCGTGAATGCGGGCGAACCTGTCACGCAGCTTTGCGTTGGTTGGACGCATCGCGATCATTTTGCCATCGCGCACCCGGCCAAGCCGGGTCATCACCAGCGTCGACATCATGTTCAGGCATATCTTCTGGGCGGTGGCCGCCTTCAGCCGCGTCGACCCTGCCAACGCCTCGCCGCCGGTGATCAGCGGAATGGCGATATCGGCATTGTTCAGAAGCGGCACATCCGGGTTGTTGGCAATACCGATGGTGAGAGCGCCCGCCTTTCGGGCCTCGGCAATCACGGTGCAGGTGAATGATGTCCGGCCACTGGCGGCGAGTCCCATCACCACATCCTGCCGGCCAATGTCATGATCACGGACCAACGCGCGGGCCGCACTTTCATCATCCTCGGCATCCTCCACCGATTCGATCAACGCCTTGTCACCGCCGGCGACAAGATAGGCAACCCGTTCACGCGGCCAGTTGAAAGTTGGCCGTAATTCCACCCCGTCCTGAACCGCGATGCGAATGGAGGCACCTGCCCCGGCATAGATCAGGCGCGCCGTCTCATCTTTTTGCAAGCGGCTGACAATTGCCGTGACGGCCGACTCGATCTCGGCAAGGCTGCTGCGCACCGCTTCAATGGCACGGCCATGATCCCGCAGCATCACCTCGAGTGCCGCTGCATCATCAAGACGATCAAGCCAGCAATCGGCTTCCGGCTGGGTTTCTGTATCGGGTTTGACACTCATCTTGCGCTTACCTTGCTGAAACTTCAGTCAAGGGACCACGACCGGTCGCTATATGCAATCGGCTTTCGGTCAGGCCGCCAACTACATTCCCGGCCAGTAAATCAACGCGTCATGAGATGTCTGTAAAATACGCGCCGGACATGCGACGGAAGCCGTGGCCTGACATCACCCGCTCTGATCCGGCGTCGGCACATTTTGCGTGGTCCGGGGCCGTCCGACCACCCTGGTCTGCTATCTGGTGTCCCGCTCTGATCCGGCGTTTGACGATGTCGATGAATGACCCTGATGCGCGGGCTTCGCGCCTGGCATCGGCAACACCGAAATCACAAAACAGGCAAGCGCCGCCACAACGATGCTGGGGCCGGCCGGTGTATCCCATTCGAGCGATCCGAGCAGCCCAAGCCAGACCGACCCCACCCCGACAATGGCGGCGATCACCGCCATCTGCTCCGGCGAGGTCGCAAAGCGCCGCGCGGTGGCGGCGGGGATGATCAGCATGGCGGTGATCAGAAGCACGCCGACGATTTTCATCGACACCGCGATGACGGCCGCCATCAGGATCATGAAGACGATATTGGCAAGGTCCGGGCGCGCGCCTTCGGCTGTGGCAAGCTCGTAATTC
>CBFHRT010000295.1:0-1404 GCA_965658285.1 Puniceispirillaceae bacterium (SeqCode)
CCTCGCCAAGACGTTCGACGATCTTGTCCATCGCCTGCGCGGTATCTGCAGCGGTGACGGTAATGGTGGTCATGACAAACTCCCTCTTTGTCCTCTGGCAGGGACGGCTTAGCCGGCCTCGCCGCTAATGGTGGCAACGACTTCAATCTTCCGGCTGTCCGGAAGCTCGGTGAAGGCAAGCACGTTCAGATCGTCGATATGCTGGCGGACCAGCTGGGCGAACTGGCGGCGGATGGCGGGCGATACGATCATCACCGCCTGGTCACCCCTTGCGCTGACTTTCTCCGAGGTCTCGGAAATCTTTCTGAGAAGCTGCTCGGCAAGCAAATTGTCGAGGATCAGCCCTTCTTCGCCGCTTTGCCGCACCATGGTGATCAGCATATGCTCAAGCTCGGTATCAAGCGTCATCACAGGAAGCGGCTGGTTCAGCGGCGCAATCTGCTGGATCAGTAGTGGCGCAAGGCGTGGACGGAGTGCCTCGGCGGTGTCAATGGCACCAAGATTGCGCGCGGCAAGCGGTGGCAGATCTTCCAGAATGCTGCGCAGATCGCTGATCGGCACACCTTCTTCTAAGAGCACCCGAAGGATGGCTGTCAGGCTGTGAAGCGGAACCAGCTTTGGCACAACGGATTCAACAAGATGCGGCGCGGTCTGGGCCAGATTGTCGAGAAGCCCCTGAACATCATCCTGGCCAATCAGCTGGCTGGCATATTTGTGCAGCACCTGCGAAAGATGCGTTGCCATGACCGATTCCGGATTGACCACAACATAACCATTCGCCTCGGCCTCGGCCACAGATTGCGGCATAATCCACACCGCATCCATGCCAAAGGACGGGTCTTTGACAGCGATGCCGTCAAGCTTTACCCGGCTTTCATCGCCGGCAATGGCGAGCCGGCGGTCAGTGTAGATCTTGTCTTCACCGACGATGGTCGACCCGACGCGGATCCGGTAGCTGTTGCCATCAAGTGTCAGATCGTCACGGATGCGGACCGGCGGAACAACAAAGCCGAGGGCGCGTGAGACTTGGCGGCGAATGCCGGTCACCCGGCTCGTCAGCGCGCCGCTACCATCCTCGGAGACGAGGTTGATCAACGCAAAGCCAAGCTGGATCGAGATCGGCGCGTTATCGGCAATCTCATCAAGCTCGATCTGATCAGGGGGGGACTGTTCCTCATCCTCGATCATATCCGGGGTGCTGGCCTCCTGGGAGCCGAGCCTTTCGCGCATCAGTGACCGGTAGCCGGCACCGGCGGCGATCGCCGCCGCCGCCAGGAACATGAAATTCGGCATCCCGGGCACAAAACCGATCAGAAGCAGCACGCCGGAGACCGGGATCCATGCGCTGGAAATGCTGACCTGACGACCGATATTCTCGGCCATGTCATGTTTCGAGGATACGCG
>CBFHRT010000296.1:0-1400 GCA_965658285.1 Puniceispirillaceae bacterium (SeqCode)
GTCGTCCAGGCTGGTGATTTCCTTCTTCGTGTTGAAATTGCAGGGATCCTGACCGGAGGCCGACAGCCATGTCACGCCGCCGACCTTCTCATAGGCCTGTCTCCAGATATCGGCCAGCCCGTATTGGCGGAACAGCACCGGCACATCCAGCGCGTGGCGCGTCGCCATCGGGAAATAGCCGCCGAACATCCGCACCTCGGCCGGTGATGCCATCGAATCATCATCCGAATGGACAGCGTCTATGGTGCCTATCTGCAGGGCCCGGAACAATTCGCCCGTCGGCACAAGCTGATCGGCATAATAGAGCTCGATCTGCAACGCCCCATTGGCCGCCCGGTTAATGCTGTCGATGATCGGCTTTGTCACATGCTCACCAAGCGCCGCGCCGGCATAGGTCTGGAACCGCCACCTGATTGTCTGCTGGGCGTGGATTGCCGGTGCCGCCAGAACGCCGCCAGCGGCCAGGGCGGATGCTTTCAAAAAATCGCGCTTTTCCATGATGTCCTCCTTCTCCTCAATGGGGATCAAGCGTTTGTCGAGGGCGGCGACAGGTCAGGTCCCGACCAGCATCGCATTGTCGACAAACAGGGTTTCGCCATTTACGAAACTGGCATCGTCACTCATCAGAAACAGGGCGGCGGCCGCAACCTCCTCCGGCTCGCAGATCCGCCCCTGAAGACGGCTGATATCCGACTCGGACACATCGACCCCGAGGGCGCGAAGCTCGGTCAGTTCGCGCAGGCCATGCGGGGTGCGGATGAAGCCGGGGCAAACCGCGTTGCAGCGAATGCCGGCAGCCCGGTATTCGATGGCGATGGCGCGCGTGAACATGTGGCAGGCGCCTTTCGAGGTACAGTACAGCACCTCCTTCTCGGTCCCGGCGACAGCCGAGATCGAGGAGGTGTTGACAATGGCACCGCGACCGGCCGCCAGCATCGGGGGTAGGAATGCGCGGGTCATCAGGAACATCGAGCGGACATTCACATCCATCATGAAGTCCCAATCCTCCTCGGTGCAGTCGAGGAAGGCCTTCACGATGACTGTGCCGGCATGGTTGAACAGCCCGTCGACACGCCCGTCGAACATATCCAGAACCTGTGTGGCGGCGCGGCGCACCTGCGCCCCCTTCGAGACATCCGCCGCGACAAGACAGGCCTTGCCACCATTGGCGGTAATCCTGTCCACCGTCGCGCGGGCGGCGCCTTCATTGATGTCGATGATGGCGACATGTGCGCCCTCGGCTGCAAACCGCTCGGAACTCGCCCCGCCGGCACCTGTCGCGCCGCCGGAAATGACGATATTGCTGCCTGTCAGCCTGGGTGACATCCTCTTGTCTTTCGGAACATGCCGCCACACCGTCCCCGGCGGCCATCCCGACTTCAACGTCACATGTCGGTACT
>CBFHRT010000297.1:0-1376 GCA_965658285.1 Puniceispirillaceae bacterium (SeqCode)
ATCATCCTCGGCGATCACAAGGAGCTTTCGATAGGCAGCTTCCTTTTTCTGCAGATCATACTCAATGCCAACCAGACGCAGGATCCAGGCGAGGATGATCATCAGCACCGTGCCACCAACGGCCCAGATCAGGGCACCGGTGACAAGGCCATATTCCCAGTCACCAAACCACATGATGGTGATACCGGCGCCGAGACCAAGCAGGATCGGGAAAAATTCGATCAGGACAAGAATGCTCTCAATCAGCGATGTGCCGAGCCCTTCGACGATCCGCGAGAATTTGATGGTGTCTTCCTGAACCCGCTGCGCAGCCCCTTCGATGGTGCGCGCCCGGTCATAGACCTCGTGATACCATTCAACCATGGCGGTGCGCCAGCGGAACAGGAAATGGCTGGTCAGAAAGCTTGTCGCCAGACCAAGCGTGATCGCCAACGCCGCCAGTTTTCCGAAACTGAGAAGCCCGCCGATATATTCGGTCATGGTCACGGCATTCGGCTGGCCAAGCGCCTTCTGGATCATGTCGTAGAATTCGCCGAACCACTCATTGATCTTGACGTCGATCTGCACCTGCACCCAGAGGGAGCCCAGAATGACAATCGAGCCAAGATACGCCCAGAGGGCCCATTTCGCCGTGGTGAAAAATCTGAACATGTCTGGGCACTCCGTTGACGTTCGGGCCGGGCGGGCCGCCTGTTATAGGTGTGGTATCACAAGGTTGAGGAAAGGAGGTGCGGCAATTCACCCATCCGGCGACCTGTCACTCCGGATCAGGGCGGTCATGGACGACGGCGCTGGTGACAATACCGAGACCGAGAAAGACTGTCAGCATCGCGGTGCCGCCATATGAAATCAATGGCAGCGGTGCGCCCACCACCGGCAACAGGCCGGTCACCATCGCCACATTGACGAATACATAGAGGAACAGCATCACCGCGATGCCAATGCAGGTCAGCTGGGCAAAGCGGCTTCCGACGCGCAGGCTGATCGTCAGCACCGCGCCGATCAGAAGAAGATAGAGGCCGAGGATGAAAAGATTGCCGACAAGGCCGAACTCCTCGCCAATCATCGTGAAAACAAAATCCGTCTGTTTTTCAGGCAAATAATTCAGCTGGCTCTGGCTTCCCATCAGAAAGCCCTTGCCGAACATGCCGCCAGACCCGAGGGCGATTTTCGACTGCGTGATCTGATAGCCCGCCCCAAGCTGGTCCGCACCGGGATTGAGGAAGGTCATCACCCGCGCCTTCTGATAGGCGTGAAGCTGTGACCACAGCACCGGCACGGCCGAAATACCAAGAACCACCGATGCCAGAATATAACGCCAAGGCAGGCCGGCCACGAACAGCACGGCAAGCGATCCCAGCGCCAGCGCCAGCGCG
>CBFHRT010000298.1:0-1353 GCA_965658285.1 Puniceispirillaceae bacterium (SeqCode)
AATCCAATAAACGAGCAACCAGTACCAAACGTCGGGGATCACTTCGATCGGCAGCCATCCGGCATCAACTGCATATAGCAGCGCCGCCACAACAACCGCGCCAACACCCATTGGCAGCATGAAAATGGCACTGCCATCCAGCAGCTCAAGCAGAACGAACAGGATGCCCACAATGATCCAGAATTGCGGCAGGAAAAGCCAATAACTCAACGTAAGATAAACGCCCACGGTCATTTATCCTTGATGATTTCCAAGGCCGCTGACAGACCACCGATTGCGGCAGTGACATCGGACGGCATGATGATCGTTTTTGCGTTCTGTGCCGAGGCCATATTGCTCAACGCCTCCACCTGCCGCTTGGCGATTTCAAAATCCACAGCCGGTTTGCCATTCTTGGCGATGGCCGTTGCCAACAGCCTCGTCTGTTCAGCATCCGCTTCTGCCTTCGCCTTTACGGCATAGGCTTCTGCCTCGGCGGTCACCCTGATTGCTTCGGCATTTTTTTCAGCCTGAATGAGATCCGCCTCCGCCCGCAATTCGATCGAACGCTTCAGCGCCTCTGCCTCGGCGATAGTGGCGCGCTTTTTCCGTTCAGCATTCAACTGCTGTCTTTGCGCTTCCTTTGTTGCCTCGTCGACGACAACATCGGTGATCTCGGTACGGGTTATCTCGATTCCCCAGACCTCCGCGGCATTGCGAAGATTGGTCTCGATTTCGATGTTCATCGCCTCACGGCTTGACTGGAGATCGTCCAGCTCCAGCTTGCCGGCCGCAGAGCGCACGATGGATGACGAGGCTGTTTTCAGCGCCTCGTTTATGTTGCTGATTCTGTAGACCGTGCGGGAGGCATCAACGACCCTGAAAAAGACCCGCGTCTCAAGAATCACCTCCACATTGTCCTTGGTGATGACAGAGATTCTCTGCTCATCAAGCTGCCTTTCAAGGATGTCGACCCGGTGCGCAATCTGGTCCAGAAAGGGAACGATAAGTGACAGGCCGGCATTCAATGTTCGTGAGTATTTGCCGAACCTTTCAACCACAAAGACCTTTGATTGCGGGACGACCTTCACCCCCAACTTGATGACCAGGACGCCGCCAATGATCAGCAGCGCCGCTATGACAATATTGGTCGTCAACAAAACTTCCATCGATTTCAATCCTCCATCCCGCCTGCCGGACCCCCATGCTATATCAGTGTAGGATTTTGCAAAGGCATTATTCAGACGTCTCACCGGGAATTGATTGATCCCGCCGTGACCTGAAACATCGATAACCGGATTACCGGCGCCCATGCGGTGTGATCAATCCGCGCTGGCGCCGGCACGCGCCAGATCATGGCGCGGCTACACCGTA
>CBFHRT010000299.1:0-1344 GCA_965658285.1 Puniceispirillaceae bacterium (SeqCode)
TCCTGCGCTATCTTGGCACCTGTGACGGCAATATGGAGGAAGGCTCGCTGCGCGCCGACGTCAATGTGTCGGTGCGCCGCCCGGGCGAGGAATTCGGCACCCGCACCGAGACCAAGAACCTGAATTCGCTGCGCTTTATCCAGCAGGCCATCGACTACGAGGTGGCCCGCCAGATCGAGATCATCGAGGATGGCGGCAAGATCGATCAGGAAACGCGCCTGTTCGACACCTCGACCGGCAGCACCCGGGCGATGCGCTCGAAGGAAGACGCGCATGACTATCGTTATTTCCCCGATCCGGATTTGCTGCCGCTGGTGATCCCGCAGGCGGAGGTTGACGAGCTCAGCGCCGCGCTGCCCGAGCTTCCCGACCAGATCCGCGACCGGTTGACCGGCGAGTATGGGCTGTCGGCCTATGATGCCGCGGTGATCATCGAGGAGCGCGAGACCGCCGCCTATTACGAGGCCGCCAGCGCCGGCCGCGACCGCAAGCTTGTCGCCAACTGGATGACGGTGGAGCTGTTCGGCGCGCTCAACAAGTCGGGTCAGACGCTCGCCGACTGCAAGGTCACGCCGGCGGCTCTTGGCGGGCTGGTCGGGCTGATCGAGGACGGCACAATTTCCGGCAAGATCGCCAAGGATGTCTTCGCGGCGATGTTCGAGACCGGCAAGAATGCCGCGGCCATCGTCGAGGAGCAGGGGCTGAAACAGGTGTCGGACAGCGGCGCCATTGAAGCCATGATCGATGATGTGCTGGCCGCGAATGCGGACAAGGTCGCCGAATACCGGGGCGGCAAGGAAAAGCTGTTCGGCTTTTTCGTCGGTCAGATTATGAAGGCATCGAAGGGCCAGGCCAACCCCGGCATGGTCAACCAGCTGCTCCGCACCAAGCTTGATGGTTGATGTGGCCTCTTGACTGCAAGCGGCCCAATGGTGGCCTGATGTTGGGTTGATTTTCGGTTCTTGTCAGGTCTTGCCGAGGCAGCTGATTTCCGATTTGACAGCCGCCGCATTCGAAGCTAGGAAACACCCTGCATACGCCGTGTATCTTCTTCGGTCCGGTTGGCGCCGCAAGGCGCGTGATCGGGTCCGGCCCCGGCGGAGGGGTGGCCGAGTGGCTGAAGGCGGCGGTTTGCTAAATCGTTAAAGGGGGAAACCCCTTTCCGGGGTTCGAATCCCCGTCCCTCCGCCACTTCTTTTTTTTAACCCGCTGAAATGGCGGACTTTCTTTCCCAAACTAAACTTTACGCACAAATTTATGTGACATCTTCGCTTTTGCCGATGCCGTCACTTTTGGTTAGGCTATCGGTGACGGGTGACAATGTGACTGAGGCGCGACAATGGT
>CBFHRT010000300.1:0-1304 GCA_965658285.1 Puniceispirillaceae bacterium (SeqCode)
CCTGTCATCACCCGCCGCCGTCTCGAAGAATTCGTCGCTCAGGCGGCGCAGCAACCGCCATTGTGCCGGGCTGGTATCCTGCGCCTCGTCAAGCAGCATATGGCGAATGCCATTATCGAGTTTCCACGCCACCCACTGCGCCGCCTCGCCATCGGCAAGCATGTTGTTGGTCAGAGTGATCAGATCATCATAGTCAAGCAGACCCCGCCGCGCCTTCAGCCGCGCATATTCAGCCTGAAAGGCGGTGCCAACCTGATAGAGTGCCGCCGTCAACTGCCAGCATCGCAGGGCCGCGCGCGCCGCCTGCACCGATACCAGCGCGTCCTGCGCCTGCTGCTGAACCGCCACAATGCCGGGGAAGGCGTTCCTGATATCGGCATTCGACAGGCTGCGCTCGGCCAGTGGCCTGCCGTCAGTTGTGAACAGCGCATCGATCAATCGGTCGATATGGCGGCCACGCGCGCCCGGCGCCTCGCCTAGCCAGGCGGTGATCCGCGCCCCGCGCTTGATATGTCGCTCACCGCCGCTTGCCTCCAGCGCGATGGCCGTGGCGCGAAGCCCCTCCTCGTCGAGCCCTGCCATCACCCGGTTGATCATTGCGTCAAGATCGAGGTTGGTGTCGACGCCGCATGTGTCGGTGAAATGCCGTTCAAGCTGTGGCAGCAACAACGGTTCGCCAATGCGGTCTTCCTTGGCAAGCAATTCCGTCAGCACCGTCTCGGCATTGCCTTCGCTTGTCTGTTCAGCAAGCAGCGCGACATGCCGCGCCAGATCGGCATCGGAGCCCATCAGCAGATTGTCCCGGGCGCGTGATTTCAGCCGGGCCTGCTCGAAATCATCGGCAAGTTCGGCTTGCGGCATGATCCCGGCCTCGATCGGAAAGCGGCGCAGCACAGACTGGCAGAAGGAATGCACCGTCTCGACGCGCGGCCCGTCATCATTGTCCAGCGTTTCGGCGAACAGGCTTCGCGCCCGCGCCAGCATATCCTGTGTGGGGGTGGCGATTCCCATACCGGCAAGCTCCTCGCGAAGCACCGCCCCCGTCGCGATGGCCCATTTCGCCAGCTGCGCCGAAATCCTGTTCCGCATCTCGGCTGCGGCGGCCCGTGTATAGGTCACGCACAGGATGCTGTCCGGTTGCGCGCCATCCAGCATCAGCCGCAGCACCCGGTCGGTCAGCAGCTTGGTCTTGCCGGTTCCCGCATTGGCCGACACAAGGGCCGAACTTTCCGGGTCCGAGGCTGCCGCCTGCTGGGCCGATGCCTCGCTGGCAACCGTCGCATCAAAGCCGGGTTTCACGGGCG
>CBFHRT010000301.1:0-1210 GCA_965658285.1 Puniceispirillaceae bacterium (SeqCode)
GAATCCAGTCAATCTGCGACTTCATCACGCCGGTCATCGCCCCATGCCGTTCCGGTGAAGACCACACCATGCCCTCGCACCACATGACAAGCTTGCGTAGCTCGTCAACCTTGGGGTGGCTGGCATCGGCAGCATCATCGACAAGAGGCAGGCCAGCCGGGTTGTAGAATTTGACTTCGGCGCCAAGCTTTTCAAGGATACGGCCTGCCTCCTCGGCCGACAGCCGCGAATAGCTCCGTTCGCGCATCGAGCCATAAAGCATCAGGATACGTGGCGGATGCGTGCTGTAACTGGCAGGAACAAGGCTTTGCGGATCAACAGGCTTGAACTGTGTGTCATCCAGATTTGGGGTGTCAGTCATGGTATGCTGGCCGGTCATGAATGTCGGTGTATTGTTTAGCCGATCCGCCTTGCCAAATCTGCAAAAAATGATCCCCGCCGGATAACGCCCGGCGAAGAGCTTGATGGCTCCGGCGCCACGTGTCTGCTAGGCTTTCCCGGCAGGAGGCCCGGCATGGCAGATCATGGCACAATGGCGGCGTATGCGGCCAATATCGAGAAATACAGGCGGCTGGTCGGCGAGATGGGTGGCAACGCGATGCTGCCCGGCTTTCTTGAACGGCTGCCGGACAAGGCATCGGTGCTTGATTTCGGGTGCGGTGTCGGCGACAGCGCCGTCCGCATGCAGGCGGCGGGGCACGATGTTAGCTGTATCGACGCCTCGCCCGACATGGTGGCGACAGCGAAGGAGTTCTTCGGGCTTGATGTCCGGCAGCAAAGCTTTGACGAGTTCGACGATGTCGCGGGTTTCGATGCCATCTGGGCGAGCTTCAGCCTGCTGCATGCCCCAAAGGCGTCGATGCCCGGCATTCTGACGCGAATCCATCGCGCGCTGCGGCCGGGCGGGCTTGTCTATATCGGACTGAAACAGGGTGTCGGCGAGCATCGTGACGATTTCGGGCGGTTCTATGCCTATTACGAAGAGGCAGAATTGACAGGTCTGGTCCGCGCAGCGGGGCTGGTCCCGATCGCCATTGATCATGATGAAATGGCGGGCATGTCGGGCAAGATCGAGCCCTGCCTTCACATCACCTCGCGTAAGGACGAGGTCTGAACCTCACGCCTCGACGCGGAAATGCAGTTCGGTCGGGACACAGTCGCGGCCATTCACCGGGGTCACATCCTGCGGGCAGGCCGACATCACAGCGAT
>CBFHRT010000302.1:0-1209 GCA_965658285.1 Puniceispirillaceae bacterium (SeqCode)
GGAAAATACCGAGCTGCGCCAGCTTCAGACCGATATGGCCGAAGCGAAATATCGCGTCACTGAACAGCAGGTGCTGATCGACGCCATCGGCACCTATCTTGCGGTTGTAAAAGCGCGCAAGGAGGTTGACCTCAACAAGGCAAATGTCAGCCGACTGGAGGAGCATGTCACGGCGGCACGCGTAAGGCTTGAGGCCGGTGCATCGACCCGGACAGCACTTGCGCAGGCCGAATCCCGATTGTCACGCGCCCGAACGACGCTGATCGCGGCGCTGACGGCAATGCGCAATGCCGAGGACGGGTTCCTGTCGCTGACCGGTATCGATGCTGGCGAGGTCAGCGGCGACATCGATCCAGGATATCTGCTGCCAACGCTTCTTGAAGCTGATGAATCCGCGCGCCAGAACAATCCGTCCGTTGCCGTGGCGCGATTGTCGGTCGATATAGCCAAGCAACAATTCAACGCCCTTCTGGCAAGTGTCAGACCGAACCTCGCCTTTTCGTTGAAGGCCACCGAATCCATGGCCGAGGGAACCGTCAGTGACAAGACCGAACTCCGCGCGCAGCTGCAGCTGTCCACGCCGCTGATGCCGACCCTGTCGATCCGCGCCAGGTCACGCGGTCTTGCGGCAGGCCTCGAGGCCGCGCGGCTGCGGCGTGATGATACGTTGCGCCAGGCCAGCCTCGATGTTCGCAATGCGTTTCGCAATCTGGAAACGACCAGGGCACAACTCGCCGCGGTGAAAGTCGAACTGGAGGCGCTTCGTCTCGTCGCCGAGGGAATCAACAACGAATTCCAGTTCGGTCAGAAGACAACTCTTGACCTCCTTGATGCCGAACAGGAGGTCAATGACGCTGAAATGCGGCGGGTCGACGCCGACCATGCGGTGCTAATGGCGAGTTTCCGTCTTCGCGCCGCCAGCGGCACGTTGACCGCGCGAAGCTTTGCTCTTGATGATGTATATGGGCCGCTTGATGAGATGGAACCCATCGAGCCTCGCTTCAAACGCTGGATTCCGCTTGAGGTTGAGTGGCCGGAAGGCACGGTTGATGACGCATCCAGTGGTCAGCCGGTGCCGGTCGCTGAATTGCCAGAACCTGAAACCGCGCCGGCAATGCCGGTCACACAGCCTGAACCCATCGAGCCTCGCTTCAAACGCTGGATTCCGCTTGAGGTTGAGTGGCCGGAAGGCACGGTTGATGACGCATC
>CBFHRT010000303.1:0-416 GCA_965658285.1 Puniceispirillaceae bacterium (SeqCode)
TTTTGCCAAGCGCCTCGTCGTTCGAGAGGATGATACCGCCACGACCGGCGCGCAATGTCTTGTGCGTTGTCGAGGTCACGATATGCGCGTGCGGCACCGGATTGGGATGAACGCCGGCCGCAACCAGCCCGGAAATATGCGCCATATCAACCATCAGATAGGCCCCGACCGCATCGGCAATTTCACGGAATTTGGCGAAATCAAGCGTCCGCGGATAGGCCGACCCTCCGGCAAGGAGGATCTTCGGCTGGCATTCCTTCGCCTTCGCCATCAGCACGTCAAAATCGATCTGCGCCGTCTGTTCATCAACACCATATTGCTCGGCATTGAACCATTTGCCGGACAGGTTCGGCGCCGCGCCATGCGTCAGGTGACCGCCGGCGGCGAGCGACATGCCAAGGATCGTGTCGCCCGGC
>CBFHRT010000303.1:426-1167 GCA_965658285.1 Puniceispirillaceae bacterium (SeqCode)
GCAGCGACAGGAACACGGCCTGGTTCGCCTGCGCGCCGGAATGCGGCTGCACATTCACGAAGGCCGCGCCAAACAGTGTTTTCGCGCGCTCAATGGCCAGCGTTTCAGCCACATCGACGAATTCACAGCCACCATAATAACGCCGCCCGGAATAACCTTCGGCATATTTGTTGGTCAGCACCGATCCCTGCGCTTCGAGTACCGCATTGCTGACGATATTCTCCGATGCGATCATCTCGATCTGGTCCTGCTGGCGGACAAGTTCATGCCCGATGGCGTTCGCCAGTTCAGGGTCCGCATCGGCAAGTCCTGCCGAGAAGAAACCGTCCATGATTGCGTATTTTCTGATGTCATCCATGATGCTCTCCTGTGGCGGCCTAGACTGCCGCCAGATTGCCGTTAGCGCTACGCCGTATCGCCGGGACGTGCCAACTTGTCAACACGGCGAGCATGACGCCCCCCCTCGAATGCGGTCTTGATAAATATGTCGACGCAATCAAGCGCCACCGCCACGCCGGTCAGGCGCTGGCCAAGGGCAAGCACGTTCGCGTCATTATGTTCGCGGCACAGGCGCGCCGCGGTGGCATCGCCGACCAGCGCCGCCCGCACCCACGGAAACCGGTTCACGGCAATGGAAATGCCGATACCGCTACCGCAGACGGCGACGCCGCGCGCCTGCGGGTCATCCTCCATCGCCTTGGCCAGCTTCGCGCCATAATCGGGATAATCGACAGATTTGTC
>CBFHRT010000304.1:0-1153 GCA_965658285.1 Puniceispirillaceae bacterium (SeqCode)
CCGCAAACATTCGCAGCCACGCGCCAGAGCATAGGGTTGGGGATTACAATCTTTATGTCGCATAATGCATATTATGGAATTAAAGGATGCCAATGTTTTAGCTAAGAATCCAGATTAGATAAAGACGCCATAACATTGTTTTCATTCTATTCCAGATCGAACACCATCCCGTCAATACCAGGTTCGGTACGCGGCGGACAGAGCGCTGCGAGCGTTTCATAATCCGCTTCAAGTCCAAGATGCGTCAACACAGCCCTTTCCGGCTTCACCCGGTCAATCCAGTCGAATGTCTGTTCATAATGACTGTGCGATTGGTGCGGCGTGTCGCGGAGTGCCTCGACGATCCACAGCGGCACGCCGGCAATCCGGTCCAGAACGTCATCGCCCAGAGCGACGACATCCGTTGAATAGGCAAACAGATCACTGAACATGAAACCAAGGGAGTCAGTTGTGCCGTGATCCTGATGGAAGACATCGACGCTGATATCGCCGATCTCAAGGCGTTGGCCGGGTTCGATCTCGATAATTTTCATTGGCGGCACAAAATAACTCGGTGACTCAGACTGTTTTTCGAACAGGTATGGGAACCGCGCCCTGATGAAATCACCATGAAAAGGCGTTGCGTGCAGTTGCAGGTCAATCCTGTCTGGCCAATAGAAAGCCCGCAAATCATCCAGTCCGGCAACATGGTCCGAATGTGTATGGGTGATCAGCACCGCATCTATCTTCTTCAGCCCCAGTGGCAATAATTGCTGTCTGATATCAGGCCCGGCATCGACAAGAATCGTCGTGTCATCCGTCTGCACCAGGACGGCGCAGCGCTGGCGCCGGTTGCGCGGATCATCGGGATTGCAGCGCCCCCAGCCGGCATGACCAAGCGCCGGCACACCGACAGAGGTTCCGCATCCAAGAAGCGTGACCTTCATGATGCCTCCATCCGAGAAAACAGCCGCAATGTATTGGCGCGGGTCAGTTGCGCCATATCCTCAATATCCGCACCACGAATATCCGCCAGCTTGGCGAGGGTGTGGCTGGTGAAGGCCGGCTCGTTCGATTTTCCCCGCATCGGCACAGGGGCAAGGAACGGCGCATCCGTTTCGACAAGTATCCTGTCATCAGGTGCGATGCGGGCCACCTGCTGAATGGTTTCAGC
>CBFHRT010000305.1:0-1126 GCA_965658285.1 Puniceispirillaceae bacterium (SeqCode)
CCAGTGACTGGATGGCCAGTGACGGGATGGCCAGTGACGGGATGGGCGACGGCTTCGGTGGGTCGATGAATCTCGCCGGGCGCCGTCTTCAGGAACTGCGCTATGGCGAGAATCCACATCAGAAAGCAGCCCTCTATGCCGCCGGCCCGGCACGCCCCGGTGTCGCCAGTGCCACCCAGCTTCAGGGCAAACCACTATCCTACAACAATCTGAATGACACCGACGCCGCGTTCGAACTTGCGGCCGAATTCAGTGAGCCGACCATCGCCATCATCAAGCATGCCAACCCCTGCGGCGTTGCCTCGGGCAGCTCGCTTGCGGCGGCCTGGGATGCAGCGCTTGCCGCGGATCCGGTCAGCGCCTTTGGCGGCATTGTCGCCGCCAACATGCCGCTTGATGGCGAGACGGCCCGCCGCATCACCGGCATTTTCACCGAAGTCGTGATCGCCCCCGAGGCCGATGAGGCGGCGCGCGCGATTCTGGCGGAAAAACCGAATCTGCGGCTACTGACCACCGGCGCCATGCCAGATGCCGGCAACGACGCGGTGAAGATCAAATCGGTCAGCGGCGGGTTCCTTGCCCAATCGCGTGACAGTGGCATGATCACCGCCAATGACCTGCGGATCGTCACGAAGGCACAGCCGGATGCCGCGCAGCTTGCCGACCTGATGTTTGCCTGGCGGGTGGTCAAGCACGTCAAGTCGAACGCCATTGTCTTTGCGCGAGAGCGCTGCACGGTCGGCGTCGGCGCCGGCCAGATGAGCCGCGTCGATTCGGCCCGCATCGCCGCCCAGAAGGCGCGCGACACGGCCGCTCATCATGGCTGGGATGGCCCGCGGACAATCGGCTCGGTGGCCGCATCTGACGCGTTTTTCCCATTCGCCGACGGGCTGGCCGCGCTGATCGAGGCCGGCGCCACGGCGGTGATCCAGCCAGGCGGATCAAAGGCCGACGATACGGTGATCGCCGCCGCTGACGAGGCCGGAATCGTCATGGCGATGACCGGCATGCGGCATTTCAATCACTGATCCCCATTGATGCAGACAGCCGGCAGATTTCGGCACCGTCACACCGTCACACATTTACCGCTGTCGGCGCGCCACCGTCCAGACCTTGCGCATAAGCG
>CBFHRT010000306.1:0-1109 GCA_965658285.1 Puniceispirillaceae bacterium (SeqCode)
ACCGGAATTGCGACGGTCAGCGTTGATGATGCCGGATGCCTTGTCTACGGGTTGGATATGGCGCGCGGTGTGCCGGCCGGTAACCAGGTCCTGTTGCCGCGGTTCGTTGCCTATGACACCGCCGTTCCAGCCAGTTTCCACACCTCGATGATCGAGCCGCCGGATGTCGCCACAGCCGGTATCGGGCTGGAAATGCCGGATGAATATTTCGTTGTTGGTCATGGTGACCTGAATGTTATCGGCTTTGTGGATGCTTTGGCGAACAACCCACAGACAGATGTCTTTCTGGAACTCAAAACCGATGTGGCGATGTCCAGATTGTCTTTGCAAAACGCCCCTGGCACGGTGCGTACGATGGGCGCGGGCACAAGTAAGCTGTCCATCGAAGGGCGGTTGACAGATGTGCGGAGCGCCCTGCAAAAGCTGGAATACCGATCGCCGAAAGGCTATATGGGCGAGGATATTTTGACCGGTAAGCTGCGAAGCGGGTCGCTGGTCAATTCCGATAACACAACGTTGAATGTTGGTGTTAATTGTGGTGGCCAAAGATGTGGCACCGGCACGCGCTTTGACTTTGGTGAGTTTAATCCCACCACAGGCTTTACCACCAGGGAATATGTCACCAGCGTGTCCGTCTGCGGCAGCGAATTGCCTGCAGCCTATTACGGCTATTGCGGCACGAAGTTCAAGTTTGACCGCGCGGATGGGTTGGAGAGACGCTATCCAGCCGTGAAGAATCATCACCTGACAGAATGCGAATTGGCCAGCAACCTGACGCCTGGTGATCCCAATAATGCCAACAGACCGAGTCCTTATCCCTACGTTCTCTACTCTCCAAAATCTCGTGAAACCGACATGCCGGGTATGCAGCGGCCTGACCACGTCAATGTGTTCTTGTATGAGCAGACTTCGACAAATTTGCCTCAATCTCTCGCTAATACCTTGAAGCCTACGACTGAAAACCGTTTCTCCCTGTTTTTCCAGTTCGACACGTTTGACGATACGCCTGGTTCCGTATCATTTCGATTGAACAACATTGAAAAGGGCCGTGTCCTCTCAGAAAAAACAGATCCCTTCACCTTTCTTGATGATACGACCGAATTTTTTCC
>CBFHRT010000307.1:0-1109 GCA_965658285.1 Puniceispirillaceae bacterium (SeqCode)
CATTGTGGCCGCGGAAGGTCGGCAATTCATCCCGGATGCCGTGAAGCGCCTCGCCAAGCCCGGCGACATTGCCATGCCCGAAAATCGCCCAGACACCGGCAAAGGCGGGCGCGCTGCTGCCATCAAGCTGTTCGATGCTCTGCGCCGCCATCCAGCGGGTCAGCGCCTGTGACATCGTCATTCGAATGGTTGCCATATCTCGTCTCCTGTCGATCAGCCGGCCGTATCCCAGGCGGCGATCAGTCTTTTGTAAACGGCGCCCATCATCTCGGTTGCCACGGCATCATCGATATCGCCGGCAAACCATTGCCGCGCCGCATCGCTGAAAATCGTCCGGCCGATGGCAAAGCCGCGGACAAGCGGCTCGCCCCGCGCCATGCCGAGAACCTTCACAAGTTCATCATCCGGCATCTCCTTGCCGAGAACGATTATACCCTGAAGATGCGGGTCGTGCGCGCGCACGATGTCGCCGGCCTGCGACCAGAAAGCCGCATCGGCAATTGGCTCCAGCTTCCACCAGTCAGGCATCACGCCAAGTTCGTACATCCGCACCATCAGGGTGTGTATCTGGTCCGGGTCGGCCGGCTTGCCGGCCCGCCCATTGATGATCTCGAGAAGGAATTCATGCCCGGTCCGGCGGCAGGCATCTGCGAGATCGACGAGGATGTCTTCATGACGGGCGATCATATCTTCGGGATCGTCCGTGCGAAGCGGCGCCAGCACCTTCACGCAGTGATTGACCGGCCATTCGGCAAGCCGGCTGCCAATATCGGGCCCCTCCTCCAGCGACAGGGGAAAGACACCGGATTCCTCGATCGGACGGCCGATCCAGACATCATGGTCCGATGCCGTATGAAGTGCCGTCCGGCCAAGCCGGTCATCAACCAGAATGCCAAGGCCGTCACGCGTGCCGGCCAGATCGATGACGGCATCGAGGGCCAGCGTCTTGAAATGATCAATGTCATCGTCATTCCGGCCATGCGCCGCCGCCATTTCGCTGAACTGGATCCGGTGGTCAAAGGCGAAGGCCAGCAATTCGTCATGCCGGCGACGACGCGTCGTCGACCAGTGGATCTGTTCCAGAACCGGGTCCTTGCGCAGCGCGAAAT
>CBFHRT010000308.1:0-1096 GCA_965658285.1 Puniceispirillaceae bacterium (SeqCode)
ATCGGTGGCGGCCTGACGGCGCTCGACGCGCTTCATACCCTTCATCAGCGGGGACATGACGGAACCATCACCCTTGTCTGCCCTGAAGGTATGCTGCCGCCCGTGCAGACCGACTGGCATGACGCCGCACCGTCCAAATGGCCGACACCGCTTCGCGGGTCCGGCTTCCTGAGCTTCATGCGCCGGACCATCGGCGATCAGGACTGGTCGCACACCGAATGGCAACGCCGGTTTGAAAGCCTTCGTGTGAATATCTCTGCGGCCTGGCAGCAATTGCCAGCCGCTGATCAGGCACGATTGATGCGCCGCCTTGGCTGGCTGTGGTCGCTGGCGCGATTCCGCGCCGGGCCGCAGGCGACAGGCTCCGCGCAGCATTTGATCGAGACCGGCCAGTTGAAAATCCACAAGGATATCGTGACAGGGCTCGCGACAACCGGCGGTGGAAGACACATCGCCAGCCTTGGAACCGGCGGCAATATCGAGGCCGATGCCGTGATCAATTGCAGCGGTGCCGGACGCGACAGTCTGCTGGCGCGCCTGATCGATGACCGGGTGATCGCACCGCATCAAACAGCACCGCACCGCCCGCGCATGACCGCCAGCCTCGCCCTTGTCGCACCCGGCAACAGGCCCTATGACAATCTTTACGCCGTTGGCCCGGTGACAGCGCATCATGTCGGTGACATCCTCGGCGCCGCCAGTATTTCGCGCCAGGCTGCCACGCTGGCGAATCACCTTATGGCGACGGAGAGAACAGCATGACCGCAGCACAGTCACTGATCATCGATACCGACCCCGGACAGGATGATGCCGTCGCCATTCTGCTGGCGTTGGCGAGTCCGGAGATCAACCTTCTCGGAATCACCACCGTGGCGGGCAATGTGCCGCTGGCCCTGACCGAGGTGAACGCCCGCAAGATCTGCGACCTTGCCGGGCGGCAAGACGTCCCGGTGTTCGCCGGCCTGTCGCGACCGCTGGTCCGCGAGCTGGTGACAGCCGAACATGTGCATGGCCGCACCGGTCTCGACGGCCCCGATCTACCGCCTCCGGAAACACCCCTGCAGGAACAGCATGCCGTTGATTTCCTTATAGATAC
>CBFHRT010000309.1:0-1088 GCA_965658285.1 Puniceispirillaceae bacterium (SeqCode)
CAACGCATGGTGTTGTCTGGACGCCGGGCGAGACGGTGGTTGCCGGGATTGGCCAGGGCTATGTCCTGGTCACGCCAATGCAGCTTGCCGTAATGACGGCGCGGCTTGCCAATGGCAAAAAGGCGGTCATACCTTCGCTCAAGACGGTTGAGGGAGAGGTCGAGTTTGCCGATCTTGGCATTTCGGAGAGTGCCCTTCGTATTGTTCGCGAGGGGATGTTCGAGGTGATGAACGGCAGTCTTGGCACCGCCCGAAGGCATAATCTGCCGCCACGCCAGGGCGGCATGTCGGGCAAGACTGGCACAGTGCAGGTGAAACGGATCACCAAGGAACAGCGTGAGGCCGGCATCACCAAGAATATAGAGCGCCCGTGGAAAGAGCGCGATCACGCGCTGTTTGTCGGCTATGCGCCGGTCAGGAACCCGCGTTATGCCGTGGCCGTTGTTGTCGAACATGGCGGCAGCGGATCGTCGATGGCGGCGCCGATTGCCCGCGCGGCGCTGCAACGCGCGCTGGAAATCAACGGAGAGGCCTGATGAAGACGGAAACCGTCGGCATTCTGCAGACCGTGCTTCGTATTCCCTGGCACATCCTTGTTGTCGCGGGGGTGCTGGTGGCCATTGGCGCGATGGCGCTGTATTCCGCCTCCGAGGGGTCATGGACACCCTGGGCGGGCCGTCACGCCATTCGCGGCGCGGTCGGCGCCAGCATGGTTCTGATCCTGGCCTTCATCAATTTCAAGCTTCTGCGGATCTGGGCCTATCCGCTTTATATGGCGTCGATCGTCATGCTGGTCGTCCTGCTGGCAATTGGTGGCGGCGGTGGGGTGGCACGCTGGATCACCGTCGGTGGCTTTACTTTTCAACCCTCAGAGCCGACCAAGATCGCCGTTCTTCTGGCGCTGGCGCGCTATTTCGACAGCCAGCCGCTGGAGAGGATGCGCTCGGTGCTGACCTATCTGCCGCCGCTGGTGATGATCGCAGTGCCCTTCATGCTGGTTGTCGAGCAGCCGGATCTTGGCACCGCGCTGGCGCTGGCGCTGGGATCGCTTGCCGTGCTGTTCGTGGCCGGCCTGCCTTGGCGCTATA
>CBFHRT010000310.1:0-1076 GCA_965658285.1 Puniceispirillaceae bacterium (SeqCode)
GGAATGGCCGGCCATCACGATGATCATCTTCCGCAACTATCAGTGGGGCGCGGAAAAGCGCAACACCACCCTGTGGTATGATGACAATTTCGTCGGCACCGAGCTTGACGAGCAGGTCTCCTATGCCGGGATCGCCAATGCCTGCGGGCTGAAGGGCGTCGTCGTGCATTCGCAGCAGGAGCTGACCGACGCGCTGAACACGGCGATCGATGCGCAGATGAAGGATGGCAAGACAACCTT
This sequence comes from Puniceispirillaceae bacterium (SeqCode), assembly GCA_965658285.1. Classification (GTDB taxonomy): domain Bacteria; phylum Pseudomonadota; class Alphaproteobacteria; order Puniceispirillales; family Puniceispirillaceae; genus UBA8309. Next base: position 241 of record CBFHRT010000310.1, read on the forward strand.
CATCGAGGTGATGCTGAACCAGGAGCTTGGCGAGCCGTTCCGCCGCGATGCGATGAAGGCGCCGGTGGCCGTCGCCGGGATCAGCGCTGCCGACATGCGGACCCAGCCGCTGGCGTCATAACCGTGCGGCGCAATACGCGCCACAATACGCGCTGAAATCTGACACGATGTAAAAATGCCCTGCCCCTCCCGGCGGGGCATTTTTTTAGGAATATTTTTCAGGGGTGACCCTCTGGCCATAACGGTCTGTTAACCGGTCTGTGGCTAGACTTGCCTATGGAGAGATGGCCAAAAGGAGGGTGGCATGCGCCAGTTGTCGCGGTGGTGCTGATGGCGGTGTGGGCCGGCCAGGCCACGGCGCAGGACCCGCCAGCTCACCCGCTTGATCACCCGCTCACTTCATTTGTCGAATCGCTGGTCGTTCTTGGCGAGAATTACGAGGCCGGAGACTGGGTGCGGCAGAGCGATCTACTGGCCTATATGTGGTATCTGCTGGCGGCGACGGCCGGGCATGAACCGGCGAATGCGGCGCGGCACCGGATGGCGCGGCGCCTGTCCCCGGCCGAGATCGCCGCCGCGCAGGCGCTGGCCAGACAGTGCCATGCCACCAATTACTGGCGCTGCGGCGAGGCCGGCACGGCCGAGGATCTGGCCACCATTCCCGACAGCGCGTCAGTGCTGCAATGATCTTGGCATGTGATTCGGGCACGTGATTCGGGCATGTGATTCGGGCCGTATAAAGTCCGAACTTTATACCGTCAGGCCTGTTACACCGTCAGGCCGTCAGGCCCGTTACACCGTCAATATGGTGCAGCCTGTCGTCTGGCGGGCGGCGA
>CBFHRT010000311.1:0-1062 GCA_965658285.1 Puniceispirillaceae bacterium (SeqCode)
CGAACCCGTATTCGTCACGCAAGCGGCACAGCCGGTCGGCCTCATCCCTGGGCGTGATGTCACGTTTCATCGACGATGCATAGGCCCGCACCCGCCCGGGTTTGCCGCCGATCAGGCTGGCAACGGGCTGTTCGGCGATGCGGCCAAGCAGATCCCACAGCGCGGTATCGAGGCCAGCCAGCGCCCGCCGCACATAGGAGCCGGGGAATTTATGCTCGCGTTCATGGACGAAGGCGGCAAGGTCGAGGAAATCACCCACCGGATCATCGCCGTCGATAACGCGGCCAAGAACCCAGGGCGCAACCTGCCGGTGCAGCACCTGCGCGGTGATATCGGCATGATAGGTCGACATCTGCCCCCACCCGGTCTCGCCACCATCACCCGTCACCCGCACAAACCCGACATCAGGTGTAGCAAATGTTTCAAGCCGTGAAATCCGCATCTCCGTTACCCTCGCCAAGCCTTCCGGGTCTCATTCATGTGGCAAAGAGTGACAACAGTGCCCCCGCCACACAAGTCGAAATGCAGGAAATCGATGACGGAAGGCCGATAAAACTTCCTGTCTCCAATGTCCATAACAGATGCATATAAGTCGATTCTAATATAATTTTATCGCATTTTAAGGAGTAGGTAACGTCAATCTTGAAATTTACAACAACCCAGAAGGGGGAGTTCCATGAGAGCCCTTATCATCGGTGCCGCGCTGAGCCTTGCAATCACCACCCAGACATATGCCCTGACCTTCAAGAAGGGCGAAGTCCTCGGACCCGATGGTGAAGTGCACCAGGGCGCCTCACCCGAACAGATGGACCGCCTGGTCGAAAAGGCCAAGGAAACAGGCGATGTCGGCGGCGTTGCCGGCAACAATGTCTTCGTCGTCATTGGTGAGGACGTCACCTTCATTCCGATCAATGATTTGCGCGACCTGCCAAAGGAGTCGCAAATCAGTGTGATCGGCAACGCGGTTGTCCAGGACCTGACAGGCAATGACGATGTTACATATGAACAGGTCAACGCCGTCAGCGAAATATCCGCAGAAACAGGTGTCAGCGTCGAGGAAGT
>CBFHRT010000312.1:0-1041 GCA_965658285.1 Puniceispirillaceae bacterium (SeqCode)
ACCGCCTCGATAGCAAGACTGCGTGCCGCCGCTGTGATATCCTGGCGGCCTCCGAAATCCAGCGCCAGGGACAAATTCAGTCCCGTATTGGCGGACGTCTCATGCTCTGCCCATTCGATCAACTTACCAAGATGCGAGGAAAGGCGCGCCCGGCTCCCTATCACCCGCAATTTGACGTTTTCATCATTTAGTTCGCTGATGTCATTTTCAAGAAACCCGCGAAGCAGACCCATCAGCCCGTCGACTTCCGGCCTGGGTCGCGACCAGTTTTCGCTTGAAAAGGCAAAGGCCGAGAGCCAGCGGATGCCGCGGTCATGTGCGTGCCGCGCAATCGTTTTGAGGGTATTCGAGCCCTGCTGATGGCCGCGCAGAACAGGAATGCCACGCTGACGAGACCAACGTCGGTTGCCATCCATGATGATGGCCAGATGATGTGGTGGTGTCGGCATGGGAACAGCATACTCCGGATTGGCAAGGCAGATCGGCAAGGCAGATTGGCAAGGCCGATTGCGAAGTCAGACCTGTGTAATTTCCTTTTCCTTGTTTGCCAACGCGTCGTCGATCATCTTTACGTGATCATCCGTCAGTTTTTGGATATCACCCTCAAGATCGCGTCGTTCATCTTCGGAAATCAGGCTGTCCTTCTCCATCTTCCGCGCGCTTTCAATGCCGTCTCTGCGGACATTGCGTACAGAAACACGGGCCGCTTCGGCATAACGACCAGCCACCTTGACCATGTCGCGGCGGCGCTCCTCCGAGAGATCGGGGATCGGAACCCTGATCAGCGTGCCTTCAGCCATAGGGTTGAGGCCAAGGTCGGACTCACGAATGGCCTTTTCCACCGCCGCCGTCAGCGAGGCATCCCAGACGGTCACAGTCAGCAACCGGGCTTCCGGGACGGATATATTTCCCACCTGCGTGATCGGCATTTTCGAGCCATAGGCCTCAACCATGATCGGCTCCAGCATACCAGCCGATGCCCGACCGGCCCGCAGCCCCATGAATTCTGTCTTCAGGCTGTTCAAACTGCCATCCATGCGG
>CBFHRT010000313.1:0-1019 GCA_965658285.1 Puniceispirillaceae bacterium (SeqCode)
TTACAGCGCCGCCTCGTGTCGAATTTGGATTGCCTTATGCGGTGAATTGCGGCCAAGCTGAGTCACCATTGTGTTTTCGGCGAGGTGTCAGCATGTCAGCACAATCAGCAAACGAATCTTCGGCAAATGCCAAGCCGATGGATTTCATCGATCTGGATCAATACCCGCTCGACGGGCGTGATCCCCGCCGGTACGAGGCGGCCGTAAGCGCGGCACGGGAACAGCTTGCAGGCGACGGATGCTGTGTCCTTCCCGGGTTCGTCAAGGCGTCGGCATTGCCGCAACTTGTGGCGGAGGCGGATTCGGTTGCCGGCCACGCCCATCGGTCCTTCAACCGCACCAATGCCTATTTCTCCGAAGATGATCCCGGCCTGCCCGCGCATGACCCGCGGCGGCGTTTCTATGACCGGTCGAACGCCTTTGTCCCGGCCGACAATTTCGGCCCCGCAAGCGGGCTTCGTGCGATCTATGAATATGTACCTTTCCAGAATTTCATTCGTGAGGCTCTTGGCGCCGTGCATTTCTACCGTTATGCCGACCCACTTGCCGACGTCATCATCAACATGGTCGAGGAGGGGGAGGGGTTCCCCTGGCATTTCGACACCAACAACTTCACCGTAACGCTGGCCATTCAGAATGGCGAGGCGGGCGGGGTGTTCGAATATGCGCCCGGACTGCGAAGCGTCGAGGATGAATGTTTCGACGCCGTTGCAGATGTGCTTGATAACCGGTCCGACCGCGTCAAGTCACTGCCTCTTGTTCCTGGTGACCTGCAGATATTCAAGGGACGGTATTCGCTGCACCGTGTGACACCGGTGACAGGTTCGCAACGACGCTATGTCGGGATCTTTTCCTTCGTCGAAACCGAAGGCATGGTCGGCAGTGTTGAGCGCACAAGACAGCTTTACGGAAGGGTATTGCCGATCCATCTGGAACGCGCCGGCATGCGGGGTGACAGCCTGAAGGACTGACACACCGGCGCGGCCCGGAAGCGCCAGGATTTTAGCTCCCAGATAGGC
>CBFHRT010000314.1:0-1008 GCA_965658285.1 Puniceispirillaceae bacterium (SeqCode)
ATCCAGCTGCTGATGAGCCATCTGAGTGCCGGCGAGGACCTTGCCGACGAGGCCAATGACCGCCAGCTTGCCAGCTTTGATCGCCTCCGCGCCGCCCTTCCCGGCCTGCCGGCAAGCCTTGCCAACAGTGGTGGCACGCTTCGTGGCGGCGGTTTTCACATGGCAATGAACCGACCGGGGATCGCGCTTTATGGCCTGCATCCCGCCGGCCTTGATACATCCGGCAACCAGACAGAGCAGGCCGCCAGCCTGCATCCTGCCGTCACCTGGCAGGCGCGTATCCTGCAGCGCCGTGCGGCGCGGGCCGGTGACCGGGTGGGCTATAACGGCACGCACCGCCTGACCCGCGATTCGCGGATCATCACGCTTGGTGTCGGTTATGCCGATGGCTATCCGCGCAGCCTTGGCAACAGGGCGATGGTCAGCATTGCCGGCATGATGGCGCCGGTCATTGGCCGCGTATCTATGGACAGCATCACCGTCGATGTGACCGACCTGGATGAGGCACGGCTTGCCGCCGCCACGCATGCTGAGATTCTTGGCGCCGGCTATACGCTGGCGCGGATGGCGGGCGATGCCGGCACCATCGGTTATGAAATCCTGACCCAGCTTGGCCGGCGCCCCGCACGTCATTACGTCAATTCCTGAACCGGGCCCCCTTGCCGGCCGGCATCGTGTGTTACCAGCGGCATTGGGGATGGTCAAACCGCCAAATACGGGGCATAAAGTGTGCCGAACGCCATTTCGTGGCCGTAACCGACCGGAAAGAGAATGATCGGGTTTCTGCAGAATATCGGCCGAACGACCCTGGCCTTTCTGGCCGCCATCGGGCGTTTGACGCTGTTCACCACAGCGGCCGTCCGCTGGACGTTCCTTCCCCCTTATTATCTGCGCCAGCTTGGCCGGCAGATGATCGATATCGGCTTTTTCTCGCTTCCGGTTGTCGGGCTCACAACGCTGTTTTCAGGCATGGTGCTGGCGCTGCAATCCTATACCGGCTTTGCCCGT
>CBFHRT010000315.1:0-1007 GCA_965658285.1 Puniceispirillaceae bacterium (SeqCode)
AAGGCTGACCGGGAATGTACGCTTCCATTGTCTTTCTGCCGCTGATCGGCGCGCTGATCGCCGGTTGGCTCAGCCTTGGCAACCGCGACCGTGCGGCCGAGCTGATCACCTGTTTCTGCATGCTGCTGTCGCTGCTGTTCTCGATCATCGCCTTCGCGCAGGTGGCGATTGGCGGCCAGCCGATTACCATCGATCTGGCGCGCTGGATCGTCTCCGGCGATTTCGAGGCGATGTGGCGGCTCCGCTTCGACACACTGACGGCGGTGATGCTGATTGTCGTCACCGGCGTGTCGTCGATGGTGCATGTCTATTCCGTCGGCTACATGTCGCATGACAATGCGCGGGCCCGCTTCATGGCCTATCTCAGCCTGTTCACCTTCGCCATGCTGATGCTGGTGACGGCCGACAATCTGGTGCAGCTGTTCTTCGGCTGGGAAGGGGTCGGCGTCGCCTCCTACCTTCTGATCGGCTTCTGGTACAAGAAGGACAGCGCCCACACCGCGGCGATGAAGGCATTCGTCGTCAACCGGGTTGGTGATTTCGGCTTCGCGCTCGGCATCCTTGCGGTTTATCAGATTTTCGGGTCGATCCAGTTCGACGAGATTTTCGCCAACGCCGCGGTGATGGCGAACACCGAGATCAGCTTCCTTGGCGGCGTGTTTCCGGCGCTCGAGGTTGCCGGCATCCTGCTGTTCATCGGCGCGATGGGCAAATCGGCGCAACTTGGACTGCACACCTGGCTTCCCGATGCGATGGAAGGCCCGACGCCGGTGTCGGCGTTGATCCATGCCGCAACTATGGTCACGGCCGGCGTCTTCATGGTCTGCCGTCTGTCACCGATGCTGGAATATGCGCCGCTGTCACTCGACATCATCACCATTGTCGGCGCGCTGACGGCGATCTTCGCGGCGACGGTCGGGTTTACCCAGTTCGATATCAAGCGGGTCATCGCCTATTCGACCTGCTCGCAGCTTGGTTACATGTTCTTTGCAGCCGGTGTCTCTGCC